>CAZABN010000231.1:0-1502 GCA_964483345.1 uncultured Solirubrobacteraceae bacterium | reverse complement strand
CACGCGTCGTCCGGCGGCGTCCGTGGACCTGCGCGGCAACCCCGCCGATGACCAGGTAGTCAACGCCGTGTTCGGCGAGCACCCTCAGTAGCTCGCGCAGATCCAGCGGGTTCTCTGAGGCGTCGCTCACGACGCGGTGCGGCGAGTCGCCGGATGGCCGGCCCGTCGCGCCCGCGCGCCGGCTATCTCGAGCTTGGTCGCGACGAGGTTCCACGATGCCGCCTCGTGCAGTCGTTCGCGCTCGGTGCGCGGCGCTTCGGCAACCTCGCCGTCGGACCGCGGCGCGACGTCCAGCTCGAGGTGCTCGCCGAGCACCAACAGCAACTGTCTGAGCCGATCGATCGTGGGGGACTCGGCTCCGCGCTCGATACGGCTGATCGCGTCCTGGCTCGTCCGCGCGCGCAGCGCCAACCGCCGCTGGCTCAGACCGTTGCGAAGCCGCGCCTCGCGTAGCAGGACAGCCGCACTCTGACACCGCATACGATGTCATCCTAGCAGCGCCCAGGGCGCCTCGCGTGCACCGGGCGCCGTGCCCGCGACTGGCCGCCGTGCCCGCGACCGGACGCCGTGCCCGGTGACTGGCCGCGGTGCGCGCTACTGGCCGCCGTGCCCGCGAGCCGGCGCTCAGCTTCGGCCGGCGGCCTGGGCGGCGGCGACGCGTGCGACCGGCACGCGGAACGGCGAGCAGGAGACGTAGTCGAGTCCCGCCTCGGCGAAGAACTCGATCGACTCGGGGTCGCCGCCGTGCTCACCGCAGACGCCGATGTGCAGGTGCGGGTTGGCCGCGCGGCCGTTGGCGACGGCCATGCGCACGAACGCTCCGACGCCCTCGCGGTCGATCGTCTCGAACGGCGAGCAGGGGACGATGTGCTCGTTGACGTAGCGCACGATGATCGTGCGCTCGATGTCGTCGCGCGAGAAGCCGAGCGCGGTCTGCGTGAGGTCGTTGGTGCCGAACGAGAAGAAGTCGGCGTGCTCGGCGAGCGCGCCGGCGACGACGCACGCGCGCGGCAGCTCGATCATCGTGCCGACGCTGTAGTCGGCGCCCTCGTGCATGCCCTCCTGCTCGGCGATCCGGACCACCAATTCGCGCATCAGGGTCAGCTCGCCCTCGTAGTTGACCAGCGGGATCATCACCTCGGTGCGAGGCGCGCGTCCGCTGCGCTCGCGCACGGCGCGGGCGGCGCGCATAATCGCCGCGACCTGCATCTCGTAGATCTCTGGGTAGAGGATCCCGAGGCGGCACCCGCGCGTCCCGAGCATCGGGTTGGTCTCCGCCAGCTCCTGGACGCGCTTCAGCGTGCGCTCGAGCTCCGCCACGTTGTCGGGATGATGCTCGCGCATGTAGTTCTGGGCCTCGGCCAACATGCCACCGGTGCCGCAGGCCGGATCGAGCAGCTTGCGCACCGTTTTCGGCGTGGAAAGCAGATTATCGTCGTTCAGGAACAGCAGGTTGACCATCAGGCGGATCACCTCGCGCGGCGTGAAGTGGTCGCCGGCCG
>CAZABN010000230.1:0-1552 GCA_964483345.1 uncultured Solirubrobacteraceae bacterium | reverse complement strand
TACACGATCTGGCTCAAGCGCCGCACGCCGCAGAACATCGTGATCGGCGGCGCCGCGGGAGCCGTGCCGCCGCTGGTCGGCTGGGCCGCCGTGACCGGCCACGTCAGCTGGATGGCGGTGCTGCTGTTCGCGATCGTCTTCTACTGGACGCCGCCGCACTTCTGGGCGCTCAGCCTGCTGATGAAGAAGGAGTACGCGAAGGTCGGGGTGCCGATGATGCCGGTCGTGCGCGGCGAGTCGGAGACGCGCCGGCAGATCCTGATCTACTCGATCCTGCTCTACGCCGTCACGCAGCTGCCGTTCTGCGCCGGCGGCTTCGGCGACATCTACCTCGTCGCGTCGATGACGCTCGGGATCGGCTTCGTCTACGCCGCGCTGCGCCTCTACTTCCGCGCCGATCGCCGCTCCGCGCTGACCCTCTACCTCTTCTCGCTCGCCTACCTCGCGCTGCTTTTCGCGTCGATGGTGGTCGACAAGCACGTGTAGGATTTCGGCCGTGGATCGCAAGCTGGCCCGCAAGAACATCCGCACAGGACTCCTGCTCGCCGCGTTCTCGCTGTTCATGTTCGGCCTGACGTTCGTCGTCGCGGCGATCTACATCTCGTGATGAGCCAGTTCGACGGCGACGTCCCGCCGGCCGGTGAACAGGTCCACGTCCCGAAGCCGTCGCTGCTGCCGGTCGTGACGACCGCCGGCCTGACGCTCGCGCTGGTCGGCGTGACGCTCGGCATCGTCTTCCTCGTGATCGGGCTGCTGATCGCGATCCCGGCGATCGTGTACTGGATCCGCTCGGCCCGTGAAGAGCTCGCCGAGCTGCCGCCCGGCCACTGAGCGCCCGCCGCGAGGCGTTGCCGCGGCCGGGCGCGGCGGCACGCGTTTGGCGTCCGTCGCTGCTTCGCAATAGGATGCCCGACGCGATGGAGGAGACGCGCGGCTCGACATCCCACCGACCCCCGGTCAGTCGGACGCTGGTGGTTCGCGTCGTGGCCCTCGGCGTCGTCGCGGCGGCGCTCGGCATCGGGCTGGGGTTCCTGATCCCGTGGTTCCCGCCGGCGGCGGCCACGCAGGCGCACACGATCGACACGCTCTACTACGTGCTGATCATCGTGACGGTGCCGATCTTCGTGCTCGTCACGACCGTCGTGCTGTTCTCAGCCCACCAGTGGCGGATGCGGCCCGGCGAGGAGCGCCTCGACGGCCCGCCGATCCACGGCAACACGCAGCTGGAGGTGATCTGGACGGCGCTGCCGGCGGCGCTGATCGCCGCACTCGTCGTCTACGCGGCGATCGTGCTGCACGACATCGCCATCAAGCAGCCGAATGAGATCACGATCGGCGTGACCGGCCAGCAATGGGAGTGGCGCTTCAGCTACCCGGGCTACCACGACGCCCAGGGCAAGCCGATCGTCGCGCTGCAGCTGTACCTGCCGGACAACCGGCCGGTGAGCTTCAGGATCCATTCGGTCGACGTGATACACACCTTCTGGGTTCCGGCCTTCCGCCTGCAGGAGGATGCGGTTCCCGGCATCACGACCGGCTTTCGCGCGACACC
>CAZABN010000229.1:0-1553 GCA_964483345.1 uncultured Solirubrobacteraceae bacterium | reverse complement strand
CCGCGCCGAGCGAGCAGATGTAGGCGTAGGCGCGCACGAAGCAGCCGTAGTTGCCGTGGAAGCCGCGCAGGCGCCCGATCGACTTCGGCCGCTCGTAGTCGAGGTCGAACTCGACGGTCGAGCCGTTGCCCTCGGCGCCGCCTTGGCGGACGATCACGGGCCGCGGCAGATACGGCTCGAGCGCGGCGGAGACCGCGATCGGGCCGGAGCCGGGGCCGCCGCCGCCGTGGGGTTGCGTGAACGACTTGTGCAGGTTGAAGTGGACGATGTCGAAGCCCATGTCGCCGGGCCGGGAGATCCCCATCACGGCGTTCAGGTTGGCGCCGTCGTAGTAGACGGTGCCGCCGACGCCGTGGACGATCCTCGCGATCTCCTCGATGTTGGTGTCGAACAGGCCGAGCGTGTTGGGGTTGGTCAGCATCAGGCAGGCGACGTCGCCGTCGGCCTTGGCGCGCAGGTCGTCGATGTCGACGCCGCCGCGCGCGTCGGTGCCGACCTTGACGACCTCGTAGCCGGCCATCGTCACGGTCGCCGGGTTGGTGCCGTGGGCGGTGTCCGGTGTCAGCACGACGCGGCGGTGCTGCTCGCCGCGATCGGCGTGGTAGGCGCGCGTCAGCAGCACCCCGGCCAGCTCGCCGTGAGAGCCGGCGGAGGGCTGCAGCGAGACGTACGGCAGGCCGGCGATCTCCGACAGCGCGCGCTCGAGGTTCCACATCAGCGTCAGCGCGCCCTGTGCCCGCGCCGGCTCGGTCAGCGGGTGCAGCCGGGCGTGGCCGGGCAGCGCCGCGACGCGTTCGTGCAGGCGCGGGTTGTGCTTCATCGTGCAGGAGCCGAGCGGGTAGAAGCCGGAGTCGAGGTCGAAGTTGCGGCGCGAGAGGCGCACGTAGTGGCGCACCAGCTCGGGCTCGGAGATCTCCGGCAGGCGCGCCGGCTCGCGGCGGCGCAGGCGCGCGGGGATCAGCTCGTCGAGCGGGCGCTCCGGCACGTCGAGCGGCGGCGGCTGGAAGGCGCGGCGGCCGGGCGCGCCGCGCTCGAAGATCGTCGTCGCGCGGTCGCGCTGCATCGCGGTCTCGTTCGTGAGGCTCATGCCGATGCGCCCCCCGTCGCGGCGGCGGCGCGTTCGGCCGCCAGGGCGCGGGCGAGCACGTCGGCGAGCCGGTCGATGTCCCCGCGCGAGCGCTGCTCGGTGACCGCGACGAGCAGGCCGTCGGCGTACTCCGGGTAGTCGCGCCCGAGCGCGTAGCCGGGGGTCACGCGCTCGGCGGCGCAGCGGCCGATCACGCGGCGCACGCTCGCCACGTCGGGCAGGCCGAGCGAGACCGCGAATTCGCGCACGACCGGCTGCTCGTGCACGGCGCTGACGCCGTCGATCGCGAGCAGCTGCTCGCGGGCGTAGGCGGTGCGGCGCACGAGCAGCTCGGCCAGCTCGACCAGGCCGTGGCGGCCGAGCCAGGAGAGGTAGACGACGCCGGCGAGCGCGTTGAGCGCCTGCGCCGTGCAGATGTTGGAGGTCGCCTTCTCGCGGCGGATGTGCTGCTCGCGGGTCTGCAGCG
>CAZABN010000228.1:0-1562 GCA_964483345.1 uncultured Solirubrobacteraceae bacterium | reverse complement strand
GCTCGACACCAGAGTGTCGGAACGCGCGACAAGCGACAGGGCCGCGGTCACGCCGGTCGCGTCTCTTTGTTGCTGTAAATTCGCCGGCGGTTCGGTTCCCGGGGTTTAGTTTAGGCGGCGGCGGCTACCTCCTCGGGGAGCGAATCGTCGGGTTCGTGGTATCTGGCGTGGTTGAGTCGTTGGCGGTCGAGTTCGGTGAAGCGGATGCCGTTGGTCTCGTGAGTGATGAGGAGATCGAGAACGGCCCAGACCAGGGTCAGGCAGCTGTCCTCGCCGGGGAAGCGGCCCATCACTTTCGTTCGCCGTTTGACTTCGCCGAGGGAGCGCTCGAGCAGGTTCGTGCTGCGCCAGCGCCGGCGGTGCCTTGGCGGGTAGCGCAGGTGCACGACGAGCGCGTCGAGGTCGTCGGCGAGGCACTTCGACGCGGCGGTGAAGCCGTCCTTGTCGAGCTGCTCGACAAGCGCTTGGAGTCGCTGTTTGGCGTCCTGCTCGTTGATCGCGTCATCCAACGCTTGCCAGTACGCGTGTTTGACGCGTTCGCGTTCGCGTTCGGGCAGCTTGGCGTAGAGGTTGCGGGCGCGGTGCACGGCGCAGCGTTGACGGTCAGAGGCGGGCCAGCAGTGCTCGATCGCCTTCGTCAGACCGCCCGCGCCGTCAGCGACGACCAGCATCGGTGCGGGAAGTCCTCTGGCGATCAGGTCGCGGCCGAGGGCCTGCCAGTCCTCGTAGGACTCGCGCATCCCAAGCATCACCGAGAGCAGCACCCGCTCGCCCTGTTCGGTGAAGCCCCAGGCGACCAGCACGCCCTCCTTCGGGCCGCTCGGGCGCACCGCGATGAACGTCGCGTCGAGAAACAGCGCGACCAGCCGGACCTCGTAGAGGCTGCGCTGCTTAAACGCTGCGAAGCGCTCTTTGAGCTCCTCGCACATCCTTGACGCCGTCGACTTCGACAACTTGCCGAGGCCGGCCTGCTCGCACAGCGATTCGACATCACGCATCGACAGGCCCCGGACGAACGCGCCGATCACCAGCGCCTTCAATGGCTCGGTCCGCAACAGCTTCGGTGTCCTTGGGAACAGCTTCGACGCGAACGTCTCCGCCGCCTCACGAACCTGCGGAATCTCGATCTGCAGCTCGCCCTCGCCGGTCTGCACCCGGCGCGGGCGAAACCCGTTGCGCAACCCGCTCTCATAGTTCCGCAGCCCGCGCTGATACTCCGGCCGGCGCTCATAACGAGTCCGGCCGAGCCACGCTTCGAACTCGTCCTCCACAGCCCGCTGAATGATCAGCCGGGCACCGAGCTTCGCGAGCTCCGACAACGACTCCCTGGGGCTCTCACCGACCCCCACATCAAGCAGCCGGTCAATCTGGGCTTCTATCTCCGCCGACGGCGGTACGGTACGTCTCACGGCGTAGGCCTCCTTCATCGTCTTGCAGGACATGAGGGAACCTACGCCGTCGCCTCGACGGCACCAGCGCTATTTACAGCACTGCTGAGACGCCACCCCAGCCACGGCGTCCACTACCGCTTCGCGACGAAGTGGTCGCCGCGCCCTGGTTTC
>CAZABN010000227.1:0-1577 GCA_964483345.1 uncultured Solirubrobacteraceae bacterium | reverse complement strand
GCGATCGGCCTGTTCGACGATCCGCTCGCGGCCGCGGCCGCGGCCGCGAGCCTGCGTGCCGCCGGCGTCGACGCACGTGCCGCGCGTCCCTTTCCCGGCGCCGCGGCGGGGGCCGGCTGAGCGCCGATCCGCGCTGATCCGCCGCCGCCAGACGTGGGCGAGGGGTATTGCGACGGCTGCTTAAGCGACAATCCGCTGCAGCCGTGAGCAGGATCGACATCACCTACCTCGTGGCCGGCGTCTGCGGGCTGGCCGGCGCCGGCGCGTTCATCGGCCTGATCCTGGTGCCCGCCGTCGGCGCCTACAGGCAGGGATGGCAGCGGCTGGTCGCGCTGGTGCTCTCGTTCTACGTCCTTGCGGCGATGATGGGGATCGGCCTGCTCGGAGCCGGCGCAGTGGTCTGGATCTGGGGTCGCTACGGATAGCGACCCGGCGATCTCGGGCGCATTGGACCTCGCGGCCCTCGACGAGATCACCGCGGCGGTCGAGTCGGGCGCGGGCTTGCCGACGGTCGTGCGCGCCGCGGCGCGCGCGCTTGACGCGAGTGTGGTCGTGCTCGATCGAAGCGGGCAGGCGCTCGCGGTCGCGGCCCGCTCGCCGGCGGATGAGCGCTCGCTGCTCGGGGAGGCCGAGGGAATCGTCGCGATCGAGCTGCGCGTGGCCGACGTCGAGGTCGGGCGCCTGCGTGTGCGCCCGCGCGGGACGCCGAACCCCGGCCTGATGCGGCTGGTGAGCACGCTGATCGCCTCGGAGGTGGAGCGGGTGCGCGCGCCTGAGCTGGCGTCGGAGGAGGCCGCCGCGGTGTTCGTCGCCGCCGTGCTCGCGCGCGAGATCACCGGGCGCGAGGAGGTGCTGGCCGCTGCGCGTGAGGTTGGGCTGCGCGACCTCGAACGGGGAGCCTCGGTGCTGATCGCCCACGCCCACCCGCAGGCGCCGGCCCAGGAGGGCTGGCGCTCACGCCTGCGCGCGATCGCCGCGCGGGCGGCTCGCGCGGCGGTGCCGAGCGCGGTCGCCGTGCTCTCGGACCGCGAGCTGGACGCCGGCGCCGAGGTGGTCGTGCTGCTCCCCGGAGCCGACGAGGCGGCGGCCAGGCGCGCCGCCGAGGGAGTCCTGCGCGACCTCGAGGCGGGGATGGGCGGCTTCGTGTTCGTGATCGGGCGCAGCCGGCCCGTCGCCGACGCACTGGAGCTGGCACGCGCAGCCGACGAGGCGCTGCTCGCGGCGAACGTGGCCGAGGGTGATCAGGAGCATCGCGTGCTCGCATTCGAGGAAACCGGGGCCTACCGCCTGCTGCTCAGCGCGATGAGCGAGAACCCGGCGGAGCTGCAGCGCTTCTACGCCGAGACGGTCGAGCCGCTCGTCGCCTACGACGAGCAGTACGCCACCGACCTCGTGGCGACGGTCGAGGCCTTCCTCGAGGCCGACGGGAACGTCGCCGGCACCGCCCAGCGCCTGTTCACGCACCGCCACACGATTCGCTACCGGCTCGAACGCGTGCGCGAGCTCTGCGGTCTGGATGTCGGCTCGAGCGACGGGCGCGAGAAGCTGAGCCTCGGCCTGAAGGCGATGCGCGTGCT
>CAZABN010000226.1:0-1605 GCA_964483345.1 uncultured Solirubrobacteraceae bacterium | reverse complement strand
TGTTCGCGCCGACCCACTCGTTCTCGACGCGCGAGCAGATCCGCGCGAGCGGCCAGGGCGGCACGACGTCGGCGTCGGCGAGCGCCAAAAGGGCGAGGCAGAGCGCGACCTCGAGCGCCGCGGACGAGGAGAGCCCGGCGCCGCGCGCGATCGTGCCCTCGATCTCGAGGCTCGCGCCGCGCAGCGGCAGCCCGGCCGCGGCCAGCTCGGCGGTCGCGCCGCGCACGAAGGCGCGCCAGCCGCCGGGCGACGGCGACTCGCCGCCGAGCATGTAGGTGTCGGTCGCGTCGAGGTCGACGGCGTGGGCGTGGATCGTCTGGTCACCGGTCGCGGTGGCGTCGACGCGGACGCCGGCGTCGATCGCGAACGGCAGCGCGAGCCCGTCGTTGTAGTCGGTGTGCTCGCCGATCAGGTTGACGCGCCCCGGCGCGAAGGCCGCGACGTGGCCGGGCATCATCGCCATCAGCCGATCGCCTCCCGCAGCCTGGCCGCCGAGTCCTCCGGCAGCACGTCCATGATGAAGGTGCCGGCGCCCTGTTCGCAGCCCGCGAGGTACTTGAGCTTGGTGGCGGTTCGCAGCGGCGGGTAGAACTCGACGTGCAGGTGGCCGGCGAGCTCGCCGTCGGTCGGCGCCTGGTGCACCACCATCACGTAGGGGAACGGCCGGTCGAACACACGGTCGAAGCCGCGCGTGACGGCCTGCAGCGCGCTCGCCAGCGACGCCAGCTCGCGTGGCGTGCACTGCACGAGGCTCGGCCGGTGCTCGCGCATCACGACGTGGCACTCGTAGGGCCAGCGCGCGGCGAACGGCACGTAGGCGACGATGTCGTCGTCGACGTGCACGACGCGCTCGCCGTCCGCCAGCTCGCGCGTCGCCAGCGTGCAGGTGGCGCAGCCGCCGAGCCGCTCGTCGGCGGCCAGCTCGAGCGCGGGGACCGGCGGCAGCAGCGGGAAGGCGTAGATCTGGCCGTGCGGGTGGTGCAGCGTCGTGCCGACCTCGACGCCGCGGTTCTCGAAGATCATCACGTAGCGCACGTCGGGGCGCGCCCCCAGCTCCTCGTAGCGCTGGCGCCACACCCACATCAGCGCCTCCGCGCGCGCGGGCTCGAGGCCGGCGAAGGAGCCGCGATGGTCGTCGGTGTAGACGACGACCTCGGCCGCGCCCGCCGGCGCCTCGAAGCTCGGGAAGAGGTTGTCGAAGACGACGATCTGGAATTCCGGGAACGGGATCTCGGTCGGCGCTCCGCCGGGCCTCGTCGGATCGAGCGGGCAGTGGTCCTCGGGCGGCAGGAACGTCCGGTCCTGGCGGTCGACGGCGTAGACGACCTCCTCGCCGCGCAGCTCGTTGTAGCGCCGCAGGCTCACGAGCGCGGAGGCTCGTCGGCGCGATCGAAGCGGATCAGCGCGCGCCCGTCCTCCTTGACGGTCCGCCGCACGATCAGCGGCCCGTAGCGCTCGGTCGGCTCCTCCTCCGCGGGCGCGCGCTGCGGTGGTTCCTCCGCGGAGCTGGGCATGAGGGAGGTATATCCACCTTTGGGGACGGGTGGGTGCATGCACCCACCCGCGGGAGGTCGCATGCGACCTCCCGGCGATCGGTGCATGCAC
>CAZABN010000225.1:0-1615 GCA_964483345.1 uncultured Solirubrobacteraceae bacterium | reverse complement strand
TGCTCGAGCATCTGCTCGGGCTCCATCATCGCGTGCATCGGCGTGTCGGCGTCGGCGTAGCGCGACTGGGCGCAGAAGCCGCAGTCCTCGGCGCAGCCGCCGGACTTGGCGTTGACCAGCGAGCACATGTCGGTCGAGTCGCCGAAGCGCTCCACGCGCGCCTGCCACGCGCGCTCGATCAGCGCCTCGATCTCGGTGTGAAGGCTCAGCTCGCCGAGCGCGAGCGCCTCTTCTGGCGTGATCAACGGGGGCATCGCCGACGCTGCACCCTACCCGAGCACGACCAGCGTGTCGCCCTCGTGGACGGCCTGGCCCTCCTCGCAGCGGATCTCGGTGACGACGCCGGCCTCCTCGGACTCGACCGGCATCTCCATCTTCATCGACTCCAGCACCACCACCACCGCGCCTTCGGCGATCTGATCCCCGACGGCGCATTCGATCTTCCACACGACGCCGGTGATGTGAGCTGGGACATCGGCCATCGTGCCAGCACAATAGCTCCCGCCCCCGACAGGCCCGGATAAGCTCTGCGGGGTGAGCGAGAAGCTCTCGAGCTTGAGGCCGCAGGTCTACACCGACCCGCGCCCGAAGGAGTACTTCGACCGCTTCCACGCGCGGGCGCGCAGTCGCGGGCCGAGCTTCGTGTACGACCTCGTGCGCGTCTTCAGCTCGCTGTACGCGTGGACACTGCTGCGCGCGCGGGCGATCGGCGCGCAGAACGTGCCCGAAACGGGCGCGGCGATCCTCGCCCCCAACCACTTCTCCTACATGGACCACTTCCTGATCGGCATCTTCATCCGCCGCAAGGTCCGCTTCATGGCCAAGTCGCAGCTCTTCACCCCGGTGGCGCGCTGGGTCTATCTGCAGGGGGGCGTGTTCCCGGTGCGCCGCGGCGCCCGCGACGACGAGGCGTTCATCACGGCGGAGGCGATCCTCGACGGCGGCGGCGTGGTGGCGATGTACCCGGAGGGCGGCCGCTCGCGCACCGGCGAGCTGCAGGCGCAGGCCAAGCCCGGCATCGGGCGCCTCGTGCTCGACAGCGGCGCGCCGGTCGTGCCGATCGCGATCGTCGGCTCGGCGAAGATCCGCAACTGGAAGCGGCTGCGCTTCCCCTCGGTGCGGGTGCAGTACGGCGAGCCGCTGAGCTTCGAGCGCGAGCCGGACGCCACGCGCGAGCGCCAGCAGGAGGTCGCCGACGCGATCTTCGCGGAGATCCGCGCGCTCTACGCACGACTGGGCGAGCGCGTCGGTGGCTAGCGAGGCGCCGGTCGCGGCGCAGCGGCGCGTCGAACCGTCGAGCGTGGCGCGCGTCGCCGCCGTGCAGCTCAACGCGACCGCCGACCGTTCGGCGAACCTCGCGAACGCCGACCGGCTGGTGCGCGAAGCGGCATCGCGCGGCGCGCGGCTCGTCGTGCTGCCGGAGAAGTGGCCGCTGCTCGGCAGCGGCGAGCAGCTGCGCGACGGCGCCGAAGCGCTCGACGGCCCGGCGATCAGCTGGGCGCGGGCCTGCGCGCGCGAGCTCGCGCTCGAGCTCGTGGCCGGGTCCTTCGCCGAGCGCACGGCGGACGGCCACATCCACAACACCTCGCTGCACATCTCGCCCGACGGCGAGATC
>CAZABN010000224.1:0-1628 GCA_964483345.1 uncultured Solirubrobacteraceae bacterium | reverse complement strand
CCCATGCCCGGCTCGTCGCAGTCGCTCAGCCAGTAGCCGAGCTTCGCGGAGAGGCGGGCGCGGTAGTCGAGATCCGCGGTCTGGCGGCCGCCGTCCTCATGCCAGCGCCAGGCGTTCGGCTTGTCCTCCTCGGGCGGGTGCACATCGATGTGCGAGTGGTAGATGTGCAGGTTCGGCGTCAGCGCGCCCGCGAGCACCCCCATCAGCCGCGGGTCGCAGGCGAGGTCGGTCAGGCGCGGGTGCAGGTAGGCGGCGCCGAGGGCGTGGGTGAAGCCCTGCTGCGGATCGAAATGCTCGCGCGCGAGCGGCTCGACGACCTCGCGCAGCGCCGCGACCTCGTCCGCCGAGAGCACACCGGGGATGTGCACGAAGCCGTTGCGGTCGAGCTCCTCGAGGATCTCGCGCGTCTGCGCGGCATCGAACATCTGGCTGGTCGTGCTCACCGCGGCAGAGCCTAACAGCCCGGCCTGCGGTCAAACGCAACGGCCTCGCGGGCGGCGGTCGCTCAGCCGAGCAGGGTGCGGTCGAGCAGCGCGTCGACCTCGGAGCGCTCGATCGAGACGGCCAGCTCGTTGGCGATCGACTCGCGCGAATGGCCGGCGAGGGCGAGATCGATCGCACGCACGCGGGCGGCCGCCAACTCGGGGGTCGCCTCGCGTTCGGGCGTCGCCGCAGCCGCCGTCAGACCCGTGTCGAAAGCGGGTGGCGGCGACGGCGAGACGGCCGACGGTGCGGCGCCGGCGGCGGCATGCACCGCGCGCCCCAGCTCCTCGATCTGTGCTGCCGTGGCCAGCTCGAAAGCGTCGAAACGCAGGCTCAGGCGGTCGAGCGCGCGGGCCACGTCGTCGATCGTCGTGTCCAGCGCGGCCGCGAACGAATCCGAGTCGTCCTCACCGCGCGCCACGGCGAGAATCTCACGCGCCTCGCGCTCGGCGGTGCCGAGGATTTCACCCACGCGCGCGCTGACATCCTGCGGCGTGAGCTGGGGAACATCCGTGTGCTCGTCGGTCTGGGTCAATGCACTACCTCTGTCGGCCGTCCCGGAGGGATGCTTGAGAGCCTCACGGCGCCGTAGACGAGAGTTGCGGCCCATGAAACCCAAGCATACGCGGGGGAAAACTGCCTAGTCAGATGCCTCCGGCTTGGTGTACGTTCGCACAGGGAACAACCATGCCCAAATCACACCCACACCCGAAGAAGGCCGGCGGCGAGCCGGCCGGCGAACCGGCGATGCCCGAGGCGGTCGACGGGGCCGCCTCCGACCTGCGCGCGCAGGTCGCGCAGCTCGCCGAACAGGTGCGGGCGCTCGGCGACCGAGGCGACGGCACGCGAAGCGGCGCGGGCCCCGTCGAGGGGCGGTTCGCTGAGCTCGGAGACCTCCTCGTGCCAAAGCCGCGGCGCCCGCGCCACGCCCCGAGCGCCGTGGAGCAGCCGCAACCGGCGCCGGCGCCGGTTGCGGAACCGCCATCGGAGCCCGCGCAGCGGCCGCCATCCGAGCCGGCGGCGCGCAGGCCGGTGGGTGAGGGCGAGGGTGAGGGTGCGCGCCGGGGTGCCGTCGCGCACGGGGGCGAGAGTGCGCGCGCCGGCGAGGGCGGTGGCACGACGTTTGCCGACCGCAGCAGCACGCT
>CAZABN010000223.1:0-1632 GCA_964483345.1 uncultured Solirubrobacteraceae bacterium | reverse complement strand
GCACGTAGTCGGCGACGAACATCGGGATCTCCTCACCGTTGACCGGGTTGCGGACTGTCCGCCCCAGCGGCACGCCGGTCTTCTGCTTGCCGGCCGCGCCGCGGTCCTGACCGGGGGCGGCGAGCACCCGCGAGATGTAGTCGCGCACCGCGGCCTCGTGCTCGGTGCCGGCGGCGAGCAACGCCACGTCGGGATGCTCGGGCGCCATCGCGAAGAAGGTCGCGCCGAACAGCGTGTCCGGGCGCGTGGTGAAGACCGGGTAGTCGATGCCGAGCTCCTCGCAGCGGAAGATCACCTCGGCGCCCTCGGAGCGGCCGATCCAGTTGCGCTGCATCGTCTTGACGTGCTCGGGCCACTCGATCGTCTCGAGGTCGTCGAGCAGTCGCTGCGCGTAGTCGGTGATGCGCAGGAACCACTGCTCGAGCTGGCGCAGCTCGACCTGTGCGCCGCAGCGCTCGCAGTGGCCGTCGATCACCTGTTCGTTGGCGAGCACGGTGGCGTCGTGTGGACACCAGTTGACGGCCGCCTCCTTGCGGTACGCGAGACCCGCCTTCAGCAGCACCAGGAAGATCCACTGCGTCCAGCGGTAGTAGCGCGGCTCGTGCGTGCCGAACTCGCGCGACCAGTCGATCGAGATGCCCCACTCGCGGAACTGCTGCTGGAACGACGCGATCGACTCGGCCGTCGAATGGCTCGGATGTACGCCGGTGTTGATCGCATGGTTCTCGGCCGGCAGCCCAAACGCGTCATAGCCCATCGGGTGAAGCACCTGGCGGCCCTGGCGGCGGCGGAAATGGGCGATCGCATCACCGACCGAGTAGCACTTGAGGTGCCCGATGTGCGGTTCCCCGCTGGGGTAGGGCAGCATCTCCAGCACATAGGTGGTGGGGGCGCCGCCGTGGTTGGGCACCTCCCACGTCCGCTCGGACTCCCAGACCGCCTGCCAGCGGGGCTCGATCTCGGCGTGGTCGTAGACGTGCTCACTCATCCTCGCTCCAGAGTATTTGCTCGCGGAGTCGCGACGTGCCGCGGTGGCCGAACCCCTGCCGGCCGGTTCTCGCCGGGCGCGGCTTGCATATCCTCAGCGCCGCATGGGACGCATCTTTGAGCTCGCCAGCCGCCGCCGCGCAAAGTGGGTCATCGCGGCAATCTGGCTGATCGTCGCGGTGGCGGCCGGCTCGGTCGCCGGGCGCTTCCAGAGCGCGCAGAAGAACGACACCACCTCCTACCTGCCGGGCGACGCGGAGTCGGTGCGCGCCCTGGACGCGATCAACCGGGCCAGCGGTGGCGCCGAGATCACCGGTACGGTCGTGGTGTTCGCCCGCGCGGGCCGGCTGACCAAGGCCGACCTGGAGGCAATCGTGGCCGACAAGCGGACGCTCGCCGAGCGCCTGCCACATGACACCGTCCCCGCGGTCGGACCGATTCGCTCCCGCGACGGCGAAGCCGCGCTGCTCGATCTCTACCTGCGTCTGCACGGCTCGACCAAGCTGCTCGACAACGACGTGACGCTGATCAAGAGGGTCGTACACGCCGGCGCGCCGGCCGGTTTGGAGGCGAAGGTGACCGGCCCGGGCGGCGTCTCCTACGACGCGAGCCAGGTCTTCAAGTCGATCAACGGCAAGCTGCTGC
>CAZABN010000222.1:0-1645 GCA_964483345.1 uncultured Solirubrobacteraceae bacterium | reverse complement strand
GACGCGGCGGCCAGGCAAACCCCACCCGATGCAAGGCCAAGCAGGACCGTTTGCAGGCTGCCCGCCGAGGTCCAGGTAGGCCGCTCAGATAGATGGCTGCTCACGACAGAATCCGGCTTATCGGCTAGCTAAGGAAAAGGCCCCGTTCATCGGGGCCTTTTCTATGCGGGCGGCGGATCGCGGGCACGGTTGTACGCGCGAGCGATCGGGCCCATCGGATATGTTGCGGCCCGTGCTCTACTTCGTGTTGGCGTTCTGGCTCCTCGTCGGGGGCGGCGTCTTCCTGGTCGCGCTGACCGGCGGACCAAGGCGCGCTCGGGCTCAGCTGCATTCCGAGAGCACGCTCGCGAACCGCATGCGCCTGCTCGGATTCGCCGTCGTGCTGGCCTTCGGGCTCGCCGTGCCGATCGCCGTTGCCGTGGCGAACGGGCAGGACAAGGGACGCCAGGGTCCCGGCGGCACCACGCTCACATCGGACCAGGCAACCGGCCGCGAGCTGTTCGCCCACTCCTGCGCGACCTGCCACACGCTCGCCGCCGCGGCTGCCGTCGGCCACGTCGGGCCGGACCTCGACCTCGACGCCGCGGTGGTGAACAACCCCGGCTTCGTCCTCAACGCGATCGAGCTCGGGCGGGCACGCGGCAACGGCGACATGCCGGCTTCCATCTACACCGGCCAGCAGGCCCGGGACGTCGCCGAGTTCGTGGCGGCTGTCGCCGGACGCTGACCACCGCGCTGGGGCCCCGGGCTGCGGGCCGGCAAGAACCACTCGGGCGCCTGAGCTCGCCCGCCGCAACTGTGCCGGCGCCCGTGCGTTGTGGCTTGAAAGGAGACGGCCGCGGGTAGGCCACTCTCGCGCTCCAGGAGGGCGCCGACCGTAGGCCGTCGAAACTAACGGTGGTGATCCGATCTGGAGACGACGCCGCACTTGATAACGATTGGTGAAACAGGGCTTGCGAAATGCTGCCGGTGAGGTATCCTTACCAATCGTAAGTTGTAAGCAGAAGGTAAAGCAATAAGCAGAAGGTAAAGCGATGGAAAGTACGAAGGTCGTGATGCGATGAAGACGACGATGAGCAGGTTCCAGATACACGACGACCTGACCGCCCCCGACGGCTCGCTGCCGGTGCTCCGCGGCGCGCTCGCGACGGGCGGCCAGCTGCCGAACTTCCTTGGCGTGCTCGCCGGCTCGCCGGCGGCGCTGCGCGGGTACGCCCGCTTTCGCGCCGAGCTCAAGCGCGGCACGCTGGGCCGCTCGACGCTCGAGCGGATCTCGCTCGCCGTCGCCGAGCAGTACGGCTCGGCGCCTGGGATCGCGCTGCACAGCCGGACCGCGCGCTCTGCGGGCCTGGGTCTCGACGAGGTCGCCAAGGCACGTGAGTTTGATTCCGGTGATCCCAAGCAGGCCGGGCTGATGCGCTATCTGAAGGCGGTGCTCGACGGGGAGGGCGGACCCCCGATGCACCTGCACGAGGAGGCTCGCGAGCTCGGGTGGGATGACGAGCAGCTGATCGAGGCGATCGCGTTCGCGTCGCTCGAGGTGTTCACGGCGATGGTGAACGTCGCCGGCGATGTCCCGATCGATGGATCCGTCGAGGATTCGAGGACGCTGCGCGCGGCGTAGGATGCCGACGCGATGGCGACC
>CAZABN010000221.1:0-1649 GCA_964483345.1 uncultured Solirubrobacteraceae bacterium | reverse complement strand
GGTCGATCCGCTGCTCCAGCGCGACCGCGCGCTCGTGCTGGCGCGTCGCGGCGCGTGCCATCGCCGCGAGCGCCGCCATCTTGCCGAGGATCCACAGCACCTCGCGCTCCGGCGCGGTCAGCGGCGGACCGTCGCCGCCACGGTCGCCGAGGATCGCCCCCATCCAGCGTCCGCGCGCCGACATCGGCGAGCAGACGACGGTGGTTGCGGCGAGTCGCTCGACGTACTCGGCCGGCAGCTGCTTCTCGAGGTCCTCCGCGATCTCGAGCACGCGGTCCTGCTCGAGCGCCTCGCGGGCGAGCGCCGCCGACTCGAGCGTGAAGAAGTCGCCGTGGAAGAGCTCGAGGTCGACGCCGTAGGCGCCGGCGGCGAGGATCCGCCTGCGCGTCGAGTCGTAGCGGAAGATCACGACGCGGCGCAGGGCGGTGCAGCGCGTGATCCCTTCGCACAGGCGGCTGTAGAAGTCGTCGGCGAGACCCTCCTCCTCGTTCTGGGCGAGCACCTCGGCGAAGATCTCGATCGCGTCGGCATGCGCGGAGGTGAGCTGGGTGGCGGGCGCGTTGGGGTCGGGCATCGGGGGTCGGCGGTGATTCTCGCGCATCCGTCCCTCCGGCGGGCGTAGGGTTCGCGCGCATGGAGCTTCGCCACCTTCGCTACTTCCTCGCGGTCGCCGAGGAACTCCACTTCCGCCGCGCGGCGACGCGCCTGCACATCTCGCAGCCGCCGCTCAGCCAGCAGATCCGCGCCCTGGAGCGCGAGCTTGGCGTGACGCTGCTCGAGCGCAACCGCCGGAGAGTCACGCTGACCGCCGCCGGCGAGGTTTTTCGCGACGACACGCGTGCGATCCTGGCGGCGGTCGACCGGGCCGCCGAGCGCGCTCGAAACATCGCCCGCGGCTCGCTCGGCACGCTGTCCGTCGGCTTCGTCGGCTCGGCCATGTTCAGCCCGACGCTGCCGGACATCCTGCGCGAGTTCCGTGCCACCCATCCCGAGGTCGACCTCGTGCTGCGCGAGCTGCCGACGCTCGTCCAGCTGCAGGCCCTGATCGGCGGCGAGCTGGACGTCGGCGTGATCCGCGGGCCGGTCGCCCAATCGGAGATCGACCCGCGGCTGGAGCTGATGACGATCCAGCGCGAGCGCCTGGTCGCGGCGCTGCCGGCCGGCCACCCGCTCGCCGGGCGCCGGCGACTGCGCGCCGAGGACCTGCGGGGCGAGACCTTCGTGATCCTCGCACGGCGCGACTCGCCGGGCCTGTTCGCGAGCCTGACCTCGGCGATGGTCGATGCCGGCGGCGTGCCCGAGGATGTGCTGGAGGTCGCCGAGATGCAGACGATCATCAGCCTGGTCGCCGGGGGCTTCGGCGTCTCGCTCGTGCCCGCCTCGGTCGGCACGGTCGACCGCAGTGGCGTGGCGTTTCGCCCGATCGCGGGGCCGACGCCGACGATCGAGCTCTCCGCCGCGTGGCGAGCCGGCGGCGGTTCGCCGGTGCGCGACGCGTTTCTCGCGCTCGCCCGCCCGGCACGCTCCGGCGGGCGTGCACCGCGTCGCGGTGGCGGCTAGCGCAAACGCCTGCCGGCGTCTCCCCAGGCGGTCCTTAAATGTGCAAGACCTCCGAGAGGGATCAAGAGGGTTCGCGGAGGCCTTGCACG
>CAZABN010000220.1:0-1669 GCA_964483345.1 uncultured Solirubrobacteraceae bacterium | reverse complement strand
AGCTGGCGCTCGGCTACTCGCACCCGGTCAACGTCGTCGCCCCCGAGGGCATCGAGTTCGAGGTCCCCGCACCCACCCGCGTCGTCGTGCGCGGCATCTCCAAGCAGCAGGTCGGCGAGATGGCGGCCTACATCCGCAAGCAGCGGCCGCCGGAGCCCTACAAGGGCAAGGGCATCCGCTACGAGGGCGAGGTCGTCGCGCGCAAGGTGGGCAAGCGGGCATGAGCGTGATCACCAAGCAAGCCCGCCGTCTGCGCCGCCGCCGGCGCGTCCGCGCCAAGGTCTCCGGCACCGCGCAGCGCCCGCGCGTCTCCGTGTTCCGCTCCAACCGCGGCATCTCCGCACAGCTGATCGACGACATCGCCGGGCACACGCTGGTCGCGGTCAACTGGACCGAGCCGCAGCTGCGTGCGCTCGCGCCCGCCGAGCGCGCCACGCGCGCCGGCGCGCTGCTGGCGGAGCGCGCCAAGGAAGCCGGCGTCACGAGCGCCGTTTTCGACCGCGGCGGCTACCGCTACCACGGCCAGGTCAAGGCGCTTGCGGAGGGAGCGCGGGAAGCCGGACTGTCGTTCTGAGCTACCCTTGCCGATCCCCATGCGAATCGATCGAACAGTCAGCGCCGCCGGTCTGGACCTCCAGGAGCGTGTCGTCGAGATCAACCGCGTCGCCAAGGTGGTCAAGGGCGGGCGTCGTTTCTCGTTCACCGCGCTGGTCGTCGTCGGCGACGAGAAGGACGTCGTGGGCGTCGGCTACGGCAAGGCCAACGAGGTCCCGCTCGCGATCCAGAAGGGCGTCGAGGCGGCCAAGAAGTCGCTCTTCCGCGTGCCCAAGCACGGCGCCACGATCACCCACGAGACAACCGGCCGCTTCGGCGCCGGGCGCGTCTTCCTCAAGCCCGCGGCCCCCGGTACCGGCGTGATCGCCGGCGGCGGCGTGCGCGCCGTGCTCGAGCTCGCGGGGATCCACGACATTCTTTCCAAGAGCCTCGGCTCGCAGAACCCGATCAACCTGGTGAAGGCCACGGTCGAGGGGCTGCAGGGGCTCTCGACCCCCGCCGAGGTCGCCAAGCTGCGCGGGCTGAGCGTCGCCCAGGTGCTCGGCCTCGTCGACAAGCGCATCCCGGTGGTCGAGACGCTCCCCGCCGCCGGCGAGCCCGCCGACGTGACGACCGAACCCGCCGCCGCCACCGCGGCGCCCGCGCCCGAGCCCGAGGCGGCGAGCGCGTGAGCGTCCTGCGCGTCACCCAGCACCGTTCGCGCAACGGCTCCAACAAGCGCCAGCTCGACACGCTGCGCTCGCTCGGCCTGCGCCGGATCGGCCACAGCGTCGACGTGCAGGACACGCCGCAGGCGCGCGGAATGCTGCACGCGGTGCGCCATCTCGTTTCCGTCGCCGAGCCGGAGGGCAAGTGAGCCCCGCCGCCAAACGTCCGGTCGAGCCGGAGGAGCCGCCGGCGGCCCCCGCCCCCGAGCAGTGGATCGGGCTGCATTCGCTGCGCCCCGCCCCGGGCAGCCGCCGTCCGCGCAAGCGCGTCGGTCGCGGCGAGGGGTCGGGCACCGGCAAGACCTCGGGCCGCGGCCAGAAGGGCTACGGCTCGCGTTCGGGCGCCAAGGATCGCTCGCGCTTCGAGGGCGGCCAGATGCCGATCCACATGCGGATGCGCAAGCTGC
>CAZABN010000219.1:0-1674 GCA_964483345.1 uncultured Solirubrobacteraceae bacterium | reverse complement strand
TCGAGCCGATGGGCAACATGCCGGTGATCAAGGACCTGATCGTCGACATGGACGCGGTCCACTGGAAGAAGATCCAGTCGGTCACGCCGTGGCTTCTGGCGCGCGAGCCGGTCCCGGAGCGCGAGTACCTCGTCGACCGCGAGGCGATGGTCGACGTGACCCAGTCGATGGCCTGCATCCAGTGCGGCGCCTGCGTCTCGGACTGCCTCGCGATGGAGGTCGACCCCGACTTCACCGGCCCGGCCGCGCTCGCCAAGTCCTATCGCTTCGTCGGCGACCCGCGCGACGCCGAGCACCGCGAGCGTCTCACGGCGCTGTCGGAGGACCCGCACGGGCTCTACACGTGCACGCACTGCTTCAAGTGCGTGGACGCCTGCCCGAAGGGTGTGAACCCGATGGGGCAGATCATGCGCCTGCGCCGCATCGCCGGCTCCGACTTCCACATCGAGGACCGCAACAACGGCTACCGCCACGAGCACGCGTTCGTCAACAACGTGCGCCGCAACGGCCTGCTGCACGAGGCCGACCTGCTGCCCGACTCCTATGGCGGCAAGTTCAACCCGCGCGCCGTGCCGGAGCTGATCGCCTCGCTGCCCGTCGCGCTGCGCGGCGTGCTGCGCGGCAAGATCACGCCCGCCAAGGCGCTGCTGCACCCGCACAAGGCCTCGAAGGAGCTGCGCGCGATCTTCGACCGCATCGAGAGCAAGCCGGAGCGCTACGAGCTGAACCTCTACGTCAGCGGCACCGACGAGGACAACGAGCCGACGGCGACGGAGGCCACGGCATGAAGGTCGCATACTGGCCCGGCTGCGTGAGCCGCGGCTTCACCCCGGAACTGCACGGAGCGATGGCGGCCGTGGCGCCGCTGCTCGACATCGAGCTGATCGAGCTGGACCGCGCCAACTGCTGCGGCGCCGGCGTGATCTCCGAGCACAACCAGGAGCTCGCCGACACGCTGAACGCGCGCACCTTCGCGATGGCCCAGCAGACCGACGGTGAGCTGATGATGAACATCTGCTCGACCTGCCAGGGCGCGCAGACCGAGTGCCAGGAGCGCCTCGACGCGAGCGCCGTCTACCGCACCCAGATCAACTCCACGCTCTCCTCGGAGGGCCTGCACTACGAGCCCGGTGTGACGAACAAGAACTTCCTCTGGCTGCTGGTCGAGGAGATCGGCCTCGACACGCTGCGCCAGAAGGTGAAGCGCCCGCTCACCAACCTGCGCGTCGGCCCGTTCTACGGCTGCTACATCGTGCGCCCGGCCGCGCGCCTGGGGATCGACCACGACCACCCGCGTCACACCTATCTCGAGCAGGTGATCGACACGCTCGGCGGCACGGTGATCGACTACGCCGGCTCGCACAAGTGCTGCGGCTTCCCGATCATCACGATGAACAAGACGGCATCGCTGCGTCAGGCCGGGCGCCACCTCGGCGACGCCGCCGACGCGCAGGCCGACTGCGTCGTCACGCCGTGCCCGCTGTGCCACCTCAACCTCGACCTCCAGCAGCCGCTCGCCGAGGCGCTGGTCGGCCGCGAGCTGAAGATGCCGGTGCTGCACCTGCCGCAGCTCGTCGGCCTCGCGCTCGGCCTCGACCCCGCCGCGCTCGGCTTCCGCCGCCACATCGTCAAGCCCACCGCGGTGATCGACTGGACCGAGAGCGTCGTCGCCGC
>CAZABN010000218.1:0-1698 GCA_964483345.1 uncultured Solirubrobacteraceae bacterium | reverse complement strand
CGATCACCCCACCATGTCGCGCGCGGCGGCGCCGGGCGCGATCATCGGGTAGGTGTTCTCCTCGCGCGTGACGCGCACGTCCGCGACGACGACACCGGGCGTGGCGATCGCCGCGCGGATGTCCTCGACCAGCGAGGTCTTGTCGGTGAAGCGCAGGCCCGTGGCCCCGTAGGCCTCGGCGAGCTTGACGAAGTCCGGGTGCTCGCCCATGTCGACGTGGCTGTAGCGGTGGTCCCAGAACAGCTCCTGCCACTGGCGCACCATGCCGAGATAGCCGTTGTTCATGATGAACACCTTCACCGCGATCTCCTCCTGCACGCAGGTCGCGAGCTCCTGGATGTTCATCTGGATCGACCCGTCGCCGGCGATCACGCAGACCGTGTCGTCGGGCGTGCCGACCTTCGCACCCATCGCGGCGGGCAGGCCGAAGCCCATCGTGCCGAGGCCACCAGAGTTGATCCACTGGCGGGGCCGGGTGAAGTGGTAGTACTGCGCCGCCCACATCTGGTGCTGCCCGACGTCGGAGACGATCACGGCCTGCCCGTCGGTCGCCTCGTAGAGCGCGCGGATCAGGTACTGCGGCTTGATCTCCGAGTCCGTGCTGTCCTCGTAGCGCAGCGGATGCTCGGAGCGCCAGCCGTCGATCTTCGTCCACCAGTCCCGCAGCCTCGCCGGGTCGGGCGCGAGCGCGCGGTACTCCACCACCAGCTTGCGCAGGATGTTGCGCGCGTCGCCGACGATCGGGATGTGCGCCGGCACGTTCTTCGAGATCTCCGCCGGGTCGATGTCGATGTGAATGAACTTGGCGTGCGGCGCGAACTCCGCCAGCTTGCCGGTGATGCGGTCGTCGAAGCGTGCGCCCACGGCGCAGATCAGGTCCGCCTCGTCCATCGCATAGTTCGCCGTCCGCGTGCCGTGCATGCCGAGCATCCCGAGCCACTGCTCGTGGTCACCGGGAAAGGCGCCGAGCCCCATCAGCGTGCACGTGACCGGGAAGCGGTCGGCGGTCGCGAACTCGACCAGCTCGGCGGCGGCATTGGAGTTGATCACGCCGCCGCCGGCGTAGATCACGGGCCTGCGCGCGCTGGCGAGCGCATTCGCGGCCTGGCGGATCTGCTTCTGGTTGCCCTCGATCGTCGGCTGATACCCCGGGAGCGAGACCTCGAGCACCGGCTCGTAGGGGATCTCGGCCCGCGAGAGATCCTGCGGGATGTCGATCACCACCGGTCCGGGGCGCCCGCTGCGCGCGATGTGGAACGCCTCGTGGATCACCTGCGGGATCTCCAGCGGGTGCTGGATCATGAAGGAGTGCTTGACGATCGGGATCGTGATCCCGAGCGTGTCGGCCTCCTGGAAGCCGTCGGTCCCGAGCAGCTCGGTGCGCACCTGCCCGGTGATGAAGACGACCGGCACCGAGTCCATCATCGCGTCCGCGATCGGCGTCACCAGGTTGGTGGCGCCGGGTCCCGACGTCGCGAGCGCGACGCCGACCTTGCCCGTCGCCTTCGCGTAGCCCTCGGCGGCGTGTCCGCCGCCGGCCTCGTGGCGCACCAGCACGTGGCGGATGCCGGCGTCGTAGAACGCGTCGTAGGTGGGCAGGTTCGCGCCACCCGGGAGGCCGAATACGACATCGACGCCCTCGGCTTTAAGGCACTCCATCACGGCATCGACTGCACGCATCGCGCTGACCTCCTTTCG
>CAZABN010000217.1:0-1703 GCA_964483345.1 uncultured Solirubrobacteraceae bacterium | reverse complement strand
CCGTCCTTGACGATGTACATCGGCCCGCCCGGATCGCCTTCGCTGACGACCCGCTTGCCGGCCGGTACGGCAACCGGCTCGAGCGCCTCGAGCATCGGCATGATCGCGCTGCTTGGCAGCTTGGAGAACGCCGAGTGCAGGCGTAGGAAGTCACTCAGCTGACGTGCCGCGGGCGCCGCCGCGAAGGCTTCGCGGACGGGTGGATGAAGCCGAACGAGCGCCTCGAAGATCGGCTTGTCGAGCCGCAGCACCTCGACGTCGCTCGACGCGCGCACGGTGGCGCTGCGTGGCGAGCCGTCGAGCATCCCGCCCTCGCCGAAGGCGTCCCCGGGGCGCAGCACGTTGAGCGACACCTCCTGACCGTCCTCGCCGCGGCGCAGCACCCGGGCCACGCCCGCCGCCAGCACGTAGAACCCGTCGGGGGCGTCGCCCTCGCTGACGATCGACTCGCCGAAGGCGAAGGAGATCCGCACGAACGAGGCCGTCACCAGCGCCCGCAGATCCGCGTCGAGCATCCCGAGCAGCGGCAGCTCCTCGAGCACCTCCGGCACGGTCGACTCAGACATCGACATGCCAGCGCACCTTGCCGACGAGGTGGCGTTCGAGCGCGTCGGCGACAAGCTCCGTCCGCGCCAGTTCCAGCACCTGCGGATCGCCGGGGTCCGGCTGGGAGCGCTCGAGCACCTCGACCAGTACGAAGCTCTCGTGGACGGCGTACGGCCCGGCCAGCTCGCCCGGCGAGGTCGCGAGCAGCACCCCGTTCATCTCCTTCTCAACCTCGTCGAGCCGCTTCGTCTGCTCGCTCACCCCCACGCCCGCCAGTCCCGCAGCCTCCTCGAGGCTCATCCCGTCCTGGCGAACACACAGCGCCGCCTCGCGCGCCGCCGGCTCCCGGGCGAAGGTCGCCTCGCGGAAGTGGTAGCTCTGCCAGTCGAGCCGGTGGCGCCGGAGCATCCGCTCCATCGCCTCCTCGCTCGCGATCTCGTCACAGAAGGCCTCGTACTCGCCGGCCAACGCGGCGATCCTCGCCGCCTTGCGCTCGAGCTCGTCGGCCTCGATCGCGTCGAGCGCGCTGACCTCGTCGGCGCGGGCGAGCGCGAGCAGCTCGTCGGCCGGGGCGTGCGGAAGCTCAAGCAGCGTGCCGCGCGCGCGCGCCGCGCCACCCCAGTTGGCGAGCAGCTCACCGCAGCGGCGCAGCGTGCCTCCGAGCACGGCGTCGGCGCGCAGGCTGGCGGCCACGTCCTCGGCCGCCGGCCTTGCTGAACCCGCCGGCCGTTCCGCTGCGGCACCGAGCGCGACGACACGGCGCAGATGAGCCGCCAGATCCTCGGCGGCGAGCCCGCGTGCGGCGAGCCAGCCGCGCAGGTCCTCGCTCGCGAGCAGGCCGCGTTCGCGTCGGTAGTCGAGCGCCGCGGCGCGCACCTGCTCCGGCTCCGCCGAGGGCGCCGCCGCGAGGCCCGCGCCGAGGTCATCGATCAGGGCGAGCCACAGCCCGTCGTACAGCCCGGCGAGAACCAGGTCGGCGAACGTGAAGCCGATCTCGTCGAAGCTCATCGCCTGCTGGTCGATGCATGTGCGCACTCGTCGGTCCTCCGTCACGGCCCGCGGGAGGCCCGCCGACCGGCTCGCCTGGCATTCGCAGCGACGACCCGCAATTGCCGCGCCCTCCAGCGGACCGGGTGCGTCGCGTGCGCACAATAGTC
>CAZABN010000216.1:0-1716 GCA_964483345.1 uncultured Solirubrobacteraceae bacterium | reverse complement strand
AAGAGCCGAACCGTGCGCGATCGAGGGTCCGATGCCAAGTCACGATGACACGGCGGCATTGACACTGGCATTACTCCGCCAGCTACTCCGGGCGAGCTCGTCGGCGAGATCTTCCGTGATCGGCGCACCGTCCTTGGCGGTCCTGAGACGCTCAGGCCCGGGCATCGTTGCTCACGTTCACGCTATCTCATAGGCCCCCGGAGAGTAGCGTGCGTCGAGTCGCCATCCGGCGCCAAGACACAGAAAAGCCCCGCATGGCGGGGCTTTCCCAGTGCGCCCGAGAGGACTCGAACCTCCACGAGCTAAGCGCTCACAAGGCCCTCAACCTTGCGCGTCTACCAATTCCGCCACAGGCGCAGCGGAGGCGAGTATAGGCGCTTGATTCCGTCCTCGCGGGGCGCTAGTCTACGAACACGTGTTCGGTGTGCGCGCTGTCCCGACAAGGAGGCCGGCATGGATCTGACGAAGCGCCAGCAGGAGATCTTCGACTTCATCAAGCGCTACTCGGCGCGGCACGGCTACCCGCCGACCGTCCGAGACATCGGCAAGGCGGTTGGTCTCGCCTCGTCCTCGACGGTGCACCAGCACCTCGCCAACCTCGAGCGGCTCGGCCTGCTGAAGCGGGACCCGTCGAAGCCGCGCGCGATCGAGCTGCTCGACCGCGCCGTGCAGGAGGTGCGCAGGGTGGTTCGCCCGGAGGGACTGCCGCTGCTGGGTGCGGTCGCCGCCGGCCAGCCGATGCTGGCCGAGGAGAACATCGAGGACTACGTCTCGGTGCCGGCCGCGGCGGGCGGGCGTGACGGCGCCTATCTGTTGCGTGTGCGCGGCGAGTCGATGCGGAACGTCGGTATCATCGAGGGCGACCTGGTCGTCGTGCGACCGCAGGATTCGGCGCAGGACGGCGACATCGTCGTCGCGCTGGTCGGCGAGGACGCCACCGTCAAGCGGTACTTCCGCGAAAGCGACCATGTCCGCCTGCAGCCCGAGAACGACGAGATGGAGCCGATCCGCAGCCGGGAGGTTCGCGTGCTCGGCAAGGTCGTCGGTTTGATGCGCTCGTTGTAGGCGCCCGACGCGCCAAACGCCGTCCGTCCGCCCGGCCGCCAACTCGGCGCGCCGCCGGTGCGGGTGCGGCCGGCGTGCTTGCGCCGCTGGCGCGCGCCTCGCCGACGCGCTACTGTCGAAGCGCAGGCCAAGCAGCCGCGGAGGTTCAGCCTTCGAGGAAAGTCCGGACATCACAGGGCAGGGTGGTCGCTGACAACGACCCGGGGAAACCCGCGGGAAAGTGCCACAGAAATACACCGCCTAAGCGCGCGGCCACACGTGAGCTGCGCGCCGGTAAGGGTGCAATGGTGCGGTAAGAGCGCACCGGCGCCGCGGCGACGCGGCGGCCAGGCAAACCCCACCCGATGCAAGGCCAAGCAGGACCGTTCGCAGGTTGCCCGCCAAGGTCCAGGTAGGCCGCTCAGATGGATGGCTGCTCACGACAGAATCCGGCTTACCGGCTCGCTAAGGAAAAGGCCCTGATCTTCAGGGCCTTTTCTATGTCCGGCGGCCGCGCGCCGAGCCGGCCTGCCGCGCGACCGATCGGGCGCATCGGATATGTTGCGGCCCGTGCTCTACTTCGCGCTGGCGTTCTGGCTGGTGGTCGGGGGCGGGATCTTCCTCGTCGCGCTCGGCGGCGGCCCGGCGCGTGCGCGGGCGCGGCTCGACTCC
>CAZABN010000215.1:0-1769 GCA_964483345.1 uncultured Solirubrobacteraceae bacterium | reverse complement strand
GCAGCGTCGAGATCACGACGCGGCTGACGCGGAAGAACTGCAGCGCGTTCATCGTCGCGGTGAAGGGGTCCGGGTCGCCGACCAGGCCGGCGACCAGCAGGCCGCCGCCGCGCAGCCCGTCGAGTACCTCGGTCAGGTGCTCCTGCGCCGCGGCGGCGGCGCGGCCGTCGGTCCCGAGCGCCGGCACGACGACGATGAACAGGTGCTCGTCGCCGCCCTCGTGGGCTAACTCGGCGAGATGGCCGGTCAGCTCGGCACTCGACGCTGTGCGGTTGGCGACCACGAGCGTGGTGTCGTTGGGCGGCGGGCTGTCCTCTTCGAGGTCGCTGATCACGTGCTGCACGGCGATCCCCGACGCCTCGGCGACACGCTCGACGAGGTCGCGCCGCAGCCAGCCGGAGGCGGTCGCGGGAAGCGTCGAGATCACGATCTCGTCCGGCTTGCGCTCGCCGATCGCGTCCATCGTCGCCTGGAACGGGTCGGAGTCGCCGACCTCGCCGGTCGCGTCGAAGCCGCCCTCGTGCAGCACCGAGAGCGCGAGGTCGAGGCGGACCTGGGCGGCGTCGCGCACCGACTGGACGTAGATCACCGAGCCGCGCCGCGGGCGGCTCTGCGGGATCACGAGGCGGATCGCCAGCGACTGCTCGATCTTCGCCTTCTGCGCGAGCAGCTCGCGCAGGCGGCGACCGCCCAGCGTCTCATTGGCCACGACGAGGATCTCGGTCAACGCGCGGCGCTCATTCCTTGGCCGCCATCGCCAGCGTGCTCGCCGGCGTCGGCACGTCGGCGCCGTCGCGGAAGACGGCGTGGACCGCTCCCGGCACGCCGTACTCGTAGGGGCCGCCGACGATCGTCGGCAGCGAGTCGAAGTTGAAGATCGGCGGCGGCGAGGAGACCTGCCACTCGAGCGTCAGCCCGCGCCACGGGTTGGCGACCGCGCGCGGCCCGCCACGCCAGCTGACGACCATGTTGTAGACGAAGATCAGCGTCGAGAGCCCGAGCGCCCAGCTCGCGAAGGAGATCAGCAGGTTCCAGGTCGCGAACTGCAGCGCGTAGTCGGCGACGCGCCGCGGCATCCCCTCGATCCCGATGATGTGCATCGGCGCGAAGGTCAGGTTGAAGAAGATCAGCGTCGTCCAGAAGTGCCAGCGGCCGAGGCGCTCGTCATACATCCGCCCGGTCATCTTCGGGAACCAGTAGTAGACACCGGCGAAGATCGTGAACACCGAGCCGCCGAACAGCACGTAGTGGATGTGCGCGACGATGAAGTAGGTCTTGCTGACGTGCAGGTCGAACGGCACCATCGCGAGCATCACGCCGGAGATGCCGCCGAGCGTGAACATCGTGATGAAGCCCATCGCCCACAGCATCGCGGTGTCCATGTGCAGGACCCCTCGCCAGAGCGTCGCGAGCCAGGAGAAGATCTTCACGCCGGTCGGCACGGCGATGATCGCGGTCGTGATCATCATCGGGTCGCGCAGCCAGGCCGGCATCCCGGAGGTGAACATGTGGTGGGCCCAAACGGTGAAGCCCAGCACGACGATCGCGAGCAGCGAGAAGGCCATCATGCGGTAGCCGAAGATCGGCTTGCGCGCCTTCACGGCGATCACCTCGCTGATGATCCCGAAGCCGGGCAGCATCATGATGTAGACGGCCGGGTGCGAGTAGAACCAGAAGACGTTCTGGTAGAGCAGCACGTTGCCGCCCTGTCCGGCGTTGAAGAAGTTGAAGCCGAGCGCGCGGTCGAGCAGCACGAAGAACTGCGAGGC
>CAZABN010000214.1:0-1794 GCA_964483345.1 uncultured Solirubrobacteraceae bacterium | reverse complement strand
CTCTGGCACGAGCGCGACATCTCGCACTCCGGCGCCGAGCGCGTGATCCTGCCCGATTCGACGATCCTCCTCGACTACATGCAGCAGCTCGCGATCCGGGTGATCCGCGGCCTCGACGTCGACCCGCAGCGGATGCGCGAGAACCTCGAGCTGACGCACGGCGCGCTCTTCTCCCAGCCCGTCCTGCTCGCGCTGGTGGCGAGCGGCCTGCAGCGCGACGAGGCCTACCGGATCACCCAGGAGCACGCCCAGAACGCGTGGGCGACGCGCACGCCGCTGCGCGAGCTGCTCGCCGGCGACCCGCGCACGAGCGGCCTCGACCTCGACGCGATCTTCGACTACGCCGCGCTCACCCGCCACGCCGGCGAGCTGGTCGCGCGCCTCGACGCGATCGCCTGAGCCGCGCGCGCGGCACCACCCGCGCGGCCCCACCCGCGCCGCACCACCCCCGCCGCCCGGCAACCGCCCGCACCGCCCAAACGGCAGAAAGGGATGGCCCAGAACTCCGCCATCCCTTCCCACGCACGCCGCCCTGCACGAAACCTGGTTCGGCGAGCCGCAGCACGGCACTGTCGCGACGTTACTTCCGCTTCGGAGTTGGCTCACCCCAATGCGCGAGCCAGACGAGCGCTCCCATTGCGACGATCGCGGCGATCAGGTCGATCACGCCGTTGGTGCCCATCCTGCGTTCCTTTCCTCGTTGTGGCCGCTACGGTCGCCGCTACGGTACTCCCCGAAGCGCCAGCCGTCACGACATCTTCGGGGCGCCGGATCCGCACCGCAGACACCCGCGGCCACGACCGCACGGACCGCCCCGAGCAACGCGCCACACCCGGCACCGCGGCCGCGCCACACCCCCGGCCCCGGCGAGCACCCCTACTCGAACAGCGGCACGATCCCCGCGGCCTCGACCCCACCGCCGCCGGCCCCGCCACCCGCCTCGCCACCGCGCCCCCGCGCCGCCGTGAAGTGCTTGCTCAGCATCGTCTCCTGCCCCTGGTAGTGCGAGCCGGCGTCGTCGCCGTAGAGCGTGTCCGGCTCCTCGATCATCCGCTCGAACGCGAGCTTGCAGATCGGCTGGCGGTGCTCGACCATGAACGGCACGTCGCGCGCGCGCACCTCCAGCGCGGCCTGCGACCCGAAGCGCTGTCCCGCCGCATCGAAGCCGAAGCCGGGGTCGAAGAAGCCCGCGTAGTGGGTGCGCAGTTCGCCCGCGGTGGGGTCGTAGGCCATCATCTCGGCGGCGTAGTCAGGCGGCACGCAGACCCCTTCGGCCGACAGCAGCAGGTAGAAGACCTCGGGTTCCAGCACGAGCCGGTCGCCGCGCTCGGCGTACACGGGTTCCCAGAACTCGCGCCAGTCGTAGCGCCCGATCTCCGCGAGGTCGACGCGCCGGCTGTTCTTCTTCGCGCGGTAGCCGACGGGCTTGCGCCGGCGCGCCGTCAGATCGACGCTGAGGAACAGCCCGTCCGAGATCGCCAGCTCGCCGGCGTCGAGCGGGCGTTCCCCGTCGTAGAGCAGCGGGGTGGCGGCGTGCACGCCGGGCAGCTCCGCATCGCTCACCCGCGCCGGACCGGTCGCGAGCCGCAGCTGGTTGAGGCTGAGCAGCTCGCTGACCTTGACCGCGAACGAGCGCGGCACGACCTCCAGGTAGAGCTGCCCGTGGTAGCCGGGCCTGATTTCGTCGAAGCGGTTGTGCCCGTCGGTGATGACGCGCGTGAAGACGTCGAGGCGACCGGTCGAGCTCTTCGGGTTCGCCTTGCCGTAGATCTCGTCGGGGAGCGCGAGCTGCTC
>CAZABN010000213.1:0-1811 GCA_964483345.1 uncultured Solirubrobacteraceae bacterium | reverse complement strand
GCCACCGTCTCGGGACCACCGTCTCGCCGCGCGGCCACCGTCTCGGGACCACCGTCTCGCCGGGCGGCCACCGTCAGGCACCCGCCGCCTCGCCGCCGGCCTCACGCGCGAGCGCCCCGGCGCATAGCATGCGGCGCGGTGGCGCTCGACCCGGACATCTTCAAGGCCTACGACATCCGCGGCCTGTACGGCTCGCAGATCGACGGCGACCTGGCCGAGCAGATCGGGCGCGCGTTCGCGCGCGTGCTCGGCGGCCTGGCCGGCAAGCCGACCGCCGGCCTGCGGGTCGCGCTGGGCCACGACATGCGCCTGACGGCGCCCGAGCTGCACGCCCGCTACCGCGCCGGGCTGGTCGCCGAGGGGGCGCATGTGCTGGACGCGGGGCAGGTCGCGACCGAGGTCGTCTACTTCCTGATCGGCTCCCGCGAGCTCGACGGCGGGTTGATCTGCACCGCCTCGCACAATCCGAAGCCCTACACCGGTGCGAAGCTGATCCGCGAGGGCGCGATGGCGCTCTCCGGCGACACCGGCATCGGCGATGTCCGCGCGCTGATCGAGGCCGGCCTGCCGCCGGCGCCGGGCGGTGGCAGCGTCGAGAGCGTCGACTGGGGCGAGCAGTTCCGCGCCGCCGCGACCGCCTTCGTCGACCCCGCCGCGATCAGCGGCCTGAAGGTCGTGCTCGACGGCGGCAACGGCATGGCCGGCCCGACGGTCGGCCCGATCCTCGAGCGCCTCGACCTCGATCTCGTCCCGACCTACTGGACCCCGGACGGCAACTTCCCCGGCCACGAGCCGAACCCGCTGCTGCCCGAGAACCGCGAGCTCGTGATCGCCGCCGTGCGCGAAAGCGGCGCCGATCTCGCGATCGCCTTCGACGGCGACGCCGACCGCTGCTTCTTCATCGACGAGACCGGCGAGTTCGTCGCCGGCGACTTCATCACCGCGCTGCTCGCCGGCTCGCTGCTGCGCACCCACCCGGGCGCCGCGATCCTCTACGACCTGCGCGCCAGCCGCGCGGTGGCCGACACCGTGGCGGCCGCGGGCGGGCGCGCCTTCCGCAACCGCGTCGGTCACGCCTTCTTCAAGCGGCGGATGCGCGACGAGGGCTCGCTGTTCGGCGGCGAGGTCTCCGGCCACTACTACTTCCACGACTTCTACTGCGCCGACTCGGGCACGATCCCCGCGCTGCTGATGCTGGAGCTCTGCGCGCGCGAGCGCCGTCCCCTCTCGGAGCTGCTGGCGCCGTTCCGCGAGCGCTATTTCATCTCAGGCGAGATCAACAGCGCGGTCGCCGATCCCGACGGGCGGATGGCGGCGATCAGCGAGCACTACGCCGACGCCCGCCAGGACACCCTCGACGGGATCTCGATCGACTACGACGACTGGCACTTCAACGTGCGCCCGTCGAACACCGAGCCGCTGCTGCGCCTGTGCCTCGAGTCGCTCGTCTCGCACGCGGACATGGAGCGCCGCCGCGACGAGGTGCTCGCCCTGATCAGGGCCTGAAACTGCTTTCTATGCGACCGCTACCGCGGTCGATCGTGGACCTCGTCCAGTTCGCCGACGTGCTCGACGTTGGCGCGGTCGCCCTCCTCCGCGCTGGGCTCCGTCGCGAACCAGGCATCGAGGATCTCGCCGAGCACCCCCTCGCCCACGGCGCGCAGGCTGAGCGCGAGGACGTTCGCGTCGTTCCAGCGGCGCGCTCCGGCGGCCGTGACGGCGTCCGCACACAGCGCCGCGCGCACGCCGGCGACCTTGTTGGCGGCGATCGCCGCGCCGGTGCCGGTCCAGCAGCAGACGATCGCCTGCTC
>CAZABN010000212.1:0-1817 GCA_964483345.1 uncultured Solirubrobacteraceae bacterium | reverse complement strand
CGCCCGCCGCCCGACAAGCATCACGGCCTGAGCGACGTCGAGACGCGCTTTCGCCGCCGTGAGCTGGACCTGCTCGCCAACGAGGACACCCGCGAGCTGTTCGCCGCGCGCGCGCGAATCATCAGCGCGGTGCGGCGAGCGCTCGACGACGACGGCTTCGTCGAGGTCGAGACGCCGGTCCTGCAGCCGCTCTACGGCGGCGGTCACGCACGGCCGTTCACGACGCATCACAACGCGCTCGACCGCGACCTCTACCTGCGGGTCGCGACCGAGCTCTACCTCAAGCGGGCGATCGTCGGCGGGCTCGAACGCGTCTACGAGCTCGGCAAGGACTTCCGCAACGAGGGGGTCTCGCCGAAGCACAACCCGGAGTTCACGATGCTCGAGTGGTACGAGGCCTACGCCGACTACGAGGATGCGGCGGCCCGCCTCGAGGCCGTCGTCAGCGCCGCCGCGGCGACCGTCGAGCGGCCCGCGATCGACTTCTCGCCGCCCTGGCGGCGGATCACGCTGCGCGAGGGCGTGCTCGAGCAGACCGGCATCGACATCGCCGCCGCACGCAGCAGGGAGGAGCTGGTCGCCGCGATCGCCGAGCGCGGCCTCGCGCTCGAGGTCGAGGGGCGAACCTGGGCCGTGCTCGTCGACGATCTGCTCTCCCACCACCTCGAGCCGACGCTCCAGGCCCCGACCTTCGTCTTCGACTACCCCGTCGAGCTGTCGCCGTTCGCCAAGAACCACCGCACGCAGGCGGGCCTCGTCGAGCGCTGGGAGGCCTACGCGGGCGGCATCGAGATCGCGAACGCGTTCAGCGAGCTCAACGATCCCGACGAGCAGCGCGCACGCTTCGTCGAGCAGCGCGAGGCGGCCGCCGCCGGCGACGAGGAGGCGCAGCCGTTCGACGAGGCCTTCCTCACCGCGCTCGAGCAGGGCATGCCGCCGACCGGCGGCGTCGGCCTCGGAATCGACCGGCTGGTGATGCTCCTGCTGGGCCGCGACTCGATCCGCGAGGTGGTCCTGTTCCCCGTGATGCGCGATCCGTAGCGCCCCCGCCGGCGCGATCGTGTCCAAGCTGCGGGAAGCGGCGTCCACAACCGGAGGGCGTGCCCGGAACGATTGGTAGACTGGATGTGCGCTGATCTGGGTACAGGGCTCAACCGTTCGGCATCCGCGGCCGAAGAGATGAGCAACCCGATGCATCGGCGTCCCCGCAGGGGGCGGGGATCGAGTCCGGACCGCACCACCGAGATGCAAGCAGGAAGGACGCACGCGAGATGTTCGAGCGATTCACAGAGCGAGCCAGGCAGGTGGTCGTTCTCGCGCAGGAGGAGGCGCGGACGCTCAAGCACAACTACATCGGCACCGAGCACATCCTGCTCGGGCTGCTGCGCGAGGAGGAGGGTCTCGCCGCGCGGGTGCTGGAAAGCCTCGACATCACCGTCGAGCGTGTGCGCGGCCAGGTCGTGCGGATCGTCGGCTCCGGCGAGGAGGTCACCTCCGGCCAGATCCCGTTCACGCCACGCGCCAAGAAGGTGCTCGAGCTCGCGCTGCGCGAAGCGCTGAGCCTCGGCCACAACTACATCGGCACCGAACACATCCTGCTCGGCCTGGTGCGCGAGAACGAGGGCGTCGCCGCGCGCATCCTGCTCGACTTCGACGCCGACTCCGAAAAGATCCGCAACGAAGTGATCCGCATGCTCTCCGGCCCCAGCGGCCGCCGCGGCGGACCGACCGGCGTCGCCGGCGCAGCCGGCGTCGCGGACGCCAAGAAGTCCTCGAAGCTGCTCGACCAGTTCGGGCGCAACCTGACCAAGCTCGCC
>CAZABN010000211.1:0-1827 GCA_964483345.1 uncultured Solirubrobacteraceae bacterium | reverse complement strand
CGAGCAGCAGGCCGAGGATGCCGACCGGGATCGTCGCCGTCACGATCAGCCAGGCGAGCCGCTCGGTCGGTGTCTCGATCCGCCGCGTGGCCAGCGTGTGGAAGAACGCGCGGATGATCGCGATCCAGTCGCGCCAGAAGTAGATCAGGAGGCCGACCGCGCTGCCGACGTGCAGCATCACGACGAACGCCAGCCACGGCGACTCCGGCTCGGACTGCCAGGCGACGATGTCGTGCCAGCCGAACAGCGTCGGGAAGAGCACCGTGTGGCCGAGGCTCGAGATCGGGAAGAGCTCGGTGACGCCCTGCAGGACACCGAGCACGATCGCCTGGAAGGTCGAGATGGCGCTGGCCACGATCATGACGCCGCAACCCTAGAGCACCCCCGCGCACGCCAACCGCTTCTCCGATTAGATTTCGGTAAGTGTTGGACTCGCTCGATCTCCCCCTGCTCGGCGCCGGCAAGGTCCGCGACATCTACGACCTCGGCGACGAGCGGATCCTGATGGTCGCCTCCGACCGGATCTCGACCTTCGACGCCGTGCACCCGACGCCGATCCCCGGCAAGGGCCAGGTGCTGACCGGCATGTCGGTGTTCTGGTTCGAGCTGACGAGCGGGATCGTCCCCAACCACCTGATCTCCGCAACCGACGGCGTCCCCGACCCGGTGCGCGGGCGCGCGCTGGTCGTCCACCGCCTCGAGATGCTGCCCGTCGAGTGCGTGGTCCGCGGCTACCTCTCCGGCTCGGGCTGGAACGACTATCAGCGCAGCGGCGCCGTCTGCGGGATCGCGCTGCCGGGCGGGCTGCGCGAGTCCGAAGAGCTGCCGGAGCCGCTCTTCACGCCGGCGACGAAGGCGGAGATCGGCGACCACGACGAGAACATCGACTTCGAGGGCGTCGTGCGCGCACTCGGCGACCGCGAGCTCGCCGATCGGGTGCGCGAGGCCTCGATCGCCGTCTACCGCGCCGCCGCCGAGCACGCCCGCGAGCGCGGGATCATCCTCGCCGACACGAAGTTCGAGTTCGGCCTCGCGCCCGACGGCACGCTGGTGCTGGGCGACGAGGTGCTGACCCCCGACTCCTCGCGCTTCTGGCCCGCCGACGGCTACGAGCCGGGCCGCGCGCAGCCGAGCTTCGACAAGCAGCCGGTGCGCGACTGGGCGACCGCGAGCGGCTGGGACCGCTCACCGCCCGCGCCGGCGATCCCCGACGAGGTCGTGCAGGGCACGCGCGAGCGCTACCGCGACGCCTACGAGCGGATCGTCGGCGAGCCCTTCGACGCGTGGCTCCGCCGCTCCGGCGCGCCCGCCTGAGCGAGCGCGTAGCGGCGCCATGCCGCATCGGCCGCGGTGGCGACTAGGATGGGGGCAGTGAAGGCACGCGTGCTGGTGCGTCCCAAGGCCGGGATCCTCGATCCCCAGGGAGCCGCGGTCGCGCGCGCGCTGCCGGCGCTCGGCTTCGAGGGCGTCAGCGAGGTCCGCGTCGGGCGCCTGATCGAGCTCGAGGTCGCCGACCCGGCGCGCCTTCCGGAGATGTGCGAGCGGCTGCTCGCGAACCCGCTGATCGAGGACTACGAGGTGCTCGTCGAGCGCGACGGCGGATGAAGTTCGGCGTCATCTCGTTCCCGGGGAGCTGCGACGACGTCGATGCCCGCCAGGCCTGCGCCCGGGTGGGTGAGGCGGTCGCGCTGTGGCACGCCGACCACGACCTCGCGGGCGTCGACGTGGTGGTGATCCCCGGCGGCTTCTCCTACGGCGACTACCTGCGCGCCGGGGCGATCGCGCGCTTCGCGCCGATCATGACCGAGGTGATCGAGTTCGCCCGCG
>CAZABN010000210.1:0-1965 GCA_964483345.1 uncultured Solirubrobacteraceae bacterium | reverse complement strand
TCGAGGTGCGTCCCCCGGAGGGGTCGACCACGCGCTACCCGACGCCGACCCTCGAGTGGGCGCGGCAGTGGCCGTGCGAGGAGATCTGGAAAGCCCGCAAGGGCGGTTAGCCCGAGCCCCAGGCGACCGCCTCCCGCCGGCTGCGGCCGATTGCACCGGCGCGCCCCGTCACAAGCGGCCGAGGCGCCGGTTCTGAAGCTGCCCGTGGGAACCGTCACGAGCGAGCAGGCAATCGTCGCGCGTGCGATCACCGACAGCCTCACCGCGCCGCCGCGCTGAGCGGGCGAAGTCCCTACCACGGACGCGGCGGAAGCCGCGATCCGTGCCCTAAACGGGCGAGCAGGACTCCTGGCCGGCGACGCGGAACGAGCTGCCGCAGCCGCATGCCGCGACGACGTTCGGGTTCTCCACCTTGAAGCCGGCGCCGGTGAGCGCGTCCACGTAGTCGATCTGCGAGCCGTCGACGTACTCGAAGGCGGCGGGCTCGACCAGCAGCTTCATGCCGTGGCTCTCGAAGACCTTGTCGTCGTCGCGCTGCTCGTCGAAGGCGAGCATGTACTGGAAGCCCGAGCAGCCGCCGCCGCGAACGCCGACCCGCAGGCCTGCGACCGAGACGTCGGCGCCCTGTGCTTCGAGATACTCGCGTGCCTTCTCGGCACCCTTGTCCGTCATCGAGATCATTGCTTCTAAAAGTATAGCGACCCGGGCGCGTGCTTTAGACTTCTCTCCAGATGCCTGACGCAGCCGCCATCAAGGCCCGCATCGAGGCCGCGATCCCGGGGGCGAAGGCGGAGGTCGACGACTGGACCGGCGGCGGCGATCACTTCCGCGCCACGGTCGTGGCGGACGCCTTCGCCGGGCTTTCGCGAGTTCAGCAGCACCGGCTTGTGTACGAGGTCTTCGGCGACGAGATCGGCGGTCCGATCCACGCCCTTTCCCTGACGACGATCAGCCCCTGAGGAGCCCATGACCGATCAGCACGACAACCCGATCCGCCAGGCGATCGCCGATGCGATCGCGAGCAACGACGTCATCCTGTTCATGAAGGGCTCGCCGGATGCCCCCGCGTGCGGCTTCTCGGCTCGCACCGTCGGCATCCTGCAGGCGCTCGACACGCGCTTCGCCGCCGTCGACGTGCTCCCGGATCCGCGCATCCGCCAGGAGCTCAGCGCACTCTCGCAGTGGCCGACGATCCCGCAGCTCTTCGTCGGCGGCGAGCTGGTCGGCGGATGCGACATCGTCACGGAGATGTTCGAGACCGGCGAGCTGGCGACGCTGCTGCACGCCGAGTCCGCGGCCGAGTACTCCGAGCCCGCGGCGGCCGACGGCGCGACGCTGCAGATCGAGAACCGGCTGTCCTGAACCGGGGGGCGAGCGCGCGCCGGGAGTAGTGTCCGCGCCGCATGCGGCCGGTCGTGATCGTCACCGACTCGACGCACTACACGACGCGCGAGCTGATCGCCGCGGCCGGGGTGCACGAGGTGAGCCTCTACGTCCGCGACGGGGAGAGCACACGCCGCGAGAGCGAGATCACCGACTACGACGCCTTCTACGCGCGGCTGCGCGAGGCGGTCGAGCTGCCGACCACCTCGCAGCCGTCGATCGGCGACTTCCTCGCGGCCTATGAGCCGCTGCTCGCCGCCGGCAACGACATCGTCTCGATCCACCTCGCGGGCGGCATCTCGGGCACCGTCGGCGCCGCCGCGGCGGCGAAGGCGCTGCTCGACGAGCGCCAGCCGGGCGGTCGCATCGAGGTCATGGATGGCCAAACCGCCGCCGGCGGCCTTGGCTGCGTGGTGATGGCGGCGGCCGCGGCGGCCCGCTCCGGCGCCGACGTCGACGCGGTGCTGGCCCGCGCGCGTGAGGCGCGCGCGCAGCTGGCGATCTGGTTCTGCGTCGACACGCTCGACTACCTCCAGCGCGGCGGGCGCATCGGGCGTGCGCAGGCCTGGCTCGGCGGGGCGC
>CAZABN010000209.1:0-2021 GCA_964483345.1 uncultured Solirubrobacteraceae bacterium | reverse complement strand
CGCTACGCCTCGGTGTTCGCGATCACCGCCGGCGCCTTCGTGCCGATCAACTTCGTGATCGTGCGCCTGTCAACCGCCTATCTGCATCCGCGCGTGCTCGGCGACATCAGCGCGAATTTGCCGGGGCGCTTCCAGGTCGTCTTCTACCTTTCGCTGATCAGCATCGCGCTGTTGTGGATCACGCTGTGGCGCTACGAGATGACCTCCAAACACGCCAGCGCGCAGCTGCGGGCGCTGCGGCGCCTGCTCGCCGGTGACGAGGACGATGCACTGCCGCGCCGCAGCGCGGTGCCGACCCTCAGCGTCAGCGTCGAAGGCGGCCGGGCCGGCGGGACCCCGGGCGTGGGCGCGAGCCGATGATCGCGCTGCTCGAGATCCCGCTGCACCAGGCGGTGCCATACGTCACGGCGGCCTACACGGCGTTCTTCGCGCTGATCCTGATCTACCTCGCGATCATGGCCGGCAAGCTCAGCCGGATCGAACGCGAGCTCGGCGAGCTGACGGAACTGGCGGCGCGCCGGCGCGCGAGCGGCGAAGAGCCGGACGCGCCGTGACCGAGCTTCTGCTGCTCGGGATCTCCCACCGCATCGCGCCGGTCGCGCTGCGCGAGCGCGTCGCGCTGACCGAGCGCCAGGGCGCGCGTTTCGTCACCGCGCTCTGCAGCGAGCCGACGATCACCGAGGCGGTCGCGATCTCGACCTGCAACCGGACGGAGCTCTACGTCGTGGTCGAGGACGCGGGCGCCGCCGCCGAGCACACGCTGCTCGCGCGGCTGGCCGCACACGCCGAGATCCCCGTTGACGAGCTGGCGCAGGCGACCTACACGCTGCGCAACTGCGACGCGGCGCGCCACCTGTTCCGCGTGACCGCCGGCCTCGAGTCGATGATCGTGGGCGAGCACGAGATCCAGGGCCAGGTGAGGCGTGCTCACGAAAGCGCGCGCGAGACCGGCACCAGCGGGCCGCTGTCGAACCGGCTGTTCGGCGCGGCGCTGCAGACCGGCAGGCGCGTACGCGCGGAGACCGCGATCGCGCGCCGCCACGTGAGCCTCTCGTCGGTCGCCGTGGAGCTGGCCGAGCGGCTGCTCGGGGAGCTCGGGGGGCGCCCGGTGGTGGTGATCGGCGCCGGCGAAACCAGCGAGCTGACCGCCCAGGCGCTCGCCGAGCGTGGCGTCTCGACGATCTTCATCGCCAATCGCCACGCCGATCGCGCACGCTCGGTCGCGGAGCGCTTCGGCGGCTCGGTGGTCGGGCTCGACCGGCTGCCGGAGACGCTCGAGGCCGCGGACATCGTGCTCGCCTCCACCTCCTCGCCGCATCCGATCGTCGGCCACGAGGAGCTGGAGCTGGTGATGCGCGCGCGCGACCACCGCCCGCTGCTGCTGATCGACATGGCCGTGCCGCGTGACATAGACCCGCTCTGCGGGGAGCTGGAGGGTGTCACGCTGCGCGACATCGACGACCTGCAGGCGGTCGTCACGCACAACCTGTCCACCCGCGAGGCCGACGTTCCGGCGGCCGAGGAGATCATCGGGCAGGAGATCGGGCGATTCGCGCAATGGCTGGGTGAACTGGACGTCCGCCCGACGATCGGCGCACTGCACGAGCGCGGGGAGCAGATCGTCAACGGGGTGCTCGAGGAGAACGCGGGGCGCTGGGAGACGGCGTCGGCACGCGATCTGGCGCGGGTCGAGGCGCTCGCACGAGCGGTCGTGGCCCGCCTGCTGCACGAGCCGACGATCCGCCTGCGAAGCCTTGACGCCGAGCGGGTGCATGGCAGCATCGAACTGCTGCGCGACCTCTTCGCCCTGCGCGGTGACGGTGCGACACGCGGGGCGGGCGAGGACGTTGGCGGCGGCGCGGCGCCCGCACGCGGTGACGCGCACGACAACGTGCGGGAGCTGCGCAGCGGCAAGTCGTGAGCGGCTACGCGGAGCAGACCGCGACGGCTGGCCGCGGAGGCGCGGAGGAGGAGCGCGCGCAGGAGGAGCGCGCGCAGGAGGAGCGCGCGCAGGAGGAGCG
>CAZABN010000208.1:0-2032 GCA_964483345.1 uncultured Solirubrobacteraceae bacterium | reverse complement strand
AGATCGCGAAGTTGGAGAAGCCGCTCCAGCCGCGATTCAGCTCCTGCTTGTAGCCCAGCTCGGCGAGGCGCTTCTCGTCTGCGCCAAGGCCTTCGTACGTCGCCATTCGTCTCTCCCCTCGAAGGAAATGGTGTGGTGGTCCGTCCTTAGCCGCGGTACTGTAGGGGCACGACGGGGCCGAGTCAACCCCGCGCGGGTAGCAATCCTCCGAGGATGTGCGTGGTGCCCTCGACGTGCTCGCTCATGATCCGTGCGGCACGCGCGCCGTCGTGGGTCCTGAGCGCTCGAAGAAGCCGCTGGTGCTGCTCGTTCGACGCCCGCAGCACCGCCGCGGGATGCGAGATGTGCGAGATCAGGTCGGTCATCTCGCCCTGCGTGGCGGTCATCGCCGCGACCAGCCGCGAGCTGCCCGTGCACTCCGCCAGCGCGACATGGAAGCGCACGTCGGCGAGCCGGTAGTTGGGGTATTCGCCGATCTGGCGGTCCATCTCGTCCACCAGCGCGGCCAGCGCGTCGAGCGCCGCGCCGTCGGCTCGCTGCGCGGCGAGCACGGCGACGCCGACCTCCAGCGCCATCCGCGAGTCGCAGACCTCCTGCCACTGGGCGAGCAGCTCCTCGGTGGGCAGCTCGGTGGGCGGTTGGGGGTCGGCGACGAACGTTCCGCCGCGCCGCCCCCGGGTCGCCTGCAGCTGGCCCGTCTGGCCGAGCGCGAGCAGCGCCTGGCGCAGCGTCGAGCGCGCGATGCCGAGCTTGCGGCACAGCTCGCGCTCGGCCGGCAGCCGGGTGCCCGGCGCGAGCAGCCCGAGCTTGATCGCCGTGCCGAGCCGCTCGACCGTCTCCTCGAACGCGGTCTGCGAGCGAACCGGCGCGAAGACCGTGTCCTCGCTGACCGGTGGAGCGACCGTCACAGCCGCTCGAAGCCCCGGAAGCGCTCCCAATCGGTGACCGCCTTCCCGAACGCCGCAAGCTCGACGTCGGCGGCGTTGACGTAGTGCGCGACGACCTCCTCACCGAAGGCGTCGTGCGCGACCTGGGAGTTCGCGAACAGCTCGCGCGCTGCCGCGAGCGAGGTCGGCAGCCGCGGCAGCTCCGGGGCGTTGTAGGCGTCGCCCTCGAACACCGGCCCGAGTTCGAGCTCGTGCTCGACGCCGTGCAGGCCGGCTGCGATCAGCGCCGACAGCGCCATGTAGGGGTTCAGGTCCGCGCCGCCGGCGCGGTTCTCGAAGCGCAGCCCGCCACCGTGACCGACGACGCGCAGCGCGCAGGTGCGGTTGTCGTGACCCCAGGCGATCGCCGTCGGCGCGAACGAGCCGGCGGCGTAGCGCTTGTAGGAGTTGACGTTCGGCGCCAGCAGCAGCGTCAGCTCGCGAAGCGCCGCGAGCTGGCCGGCGAGGAAGTGCTCGAAGGTGGCCCTGTCGCGCGCGAACAGCGGGCCGTCCCTGTCGGTCAGCGAGAAGTGGATGTGGCACGAGTTGCCCTCGCGCTGGTCGTACTTCGCCATGTAGGTGATCGCCATCCCCATCTCGGCGGCGATCTCCTTCGCGCCGTTCTTGTAGATCACGTGACGGTCGGCCGTGCTCAGCGCGTCGGCGTAGTGGAAGTTGATCTCGTGCTGGCCGAAGTTGCACTCGCCCTTGGAGTCCTCGACCGGCATGCCGGCGCCCTCCATGCTGTTGCGGATCCGGCGGATCAGCGGCTCGACCCGCGCGGTCGCGAGCAGCGAGTAGTCGCTGTTGAACAGGTTGGCCGGCTCGAGCGCCTGGTAGCCCTTGTGGAACGCCTCCTCGTAGCTGTCGCGGAAGAGCATGAACTCGAGCTCGGTGCCGGCGGCGGCGCCCCAGCCACGCTCGGCGAGCCGCGCGAGCTGGCGGCGCAGCACCTGGCGTGGCGAGGCGACGACGTCTGAGCCGTCGTGCCAGACGACATCGGCGATGCAGAGAGCGGTCGCCTCCTGCCAGGGGATCAGCCGCAGCGTGTCGAGGTCCGGCCGCATCACGAAGTCGCCGTACCCGCCGGCCCACGACGCCATCGC
>CAZABN010000207.1:0-2051 GCA_964483345.1 uncultured Solirubrobacteraceae bacterium | reverse complement strand
TCGCCCTTCGCGACCAGCTCGCGCATCCCGGCGTGGACGTGGAAGCGCTCGCCGAGAGCCTCGTGCAGATGCTCGGCGACGTGCAGCACGGTGTCGAGTCCGAGCATGTCCGCCAGCACGAACGGGCCGATCGGCGCGGCCTTCGCGCCGGCGACGGCGCCGTCGAGCGCGGCGATGTCGAGGCCCAGCTGCTCCTGCACGAGCCACAGCTCGCTGACCGCGGAGAGCAGCACGCGATTGACGACGAAGCCGGGCACATCGGCGCAGCGGATCGGGGTCTTGCGGATCTGCGCGGCGAAGCTCGCGGCGACGGCGATCGATTCCGGCGAGGTCTCGATGCCCTCGACGATCTCGACCAGGCGCATCACCGAGGCCGGGTAGAAGAAGTGGAAGCCCAGCACGCGCTCGGGGCGCGTGGTCGCGGCGGCCAGCTCGCTGATCGAGAGCGCCGAGGTGTTCGAGGCGAGGATCGCATGGCCCGGGGTGGCGGCGTCAAGCTCGGCGAAGACGTCGAGCTTCAGCTCGAGCCGCTCGGGCACCGCCTCGATCACGAGGTCGACGTCGCCGAAGCCGTCATACGAGGTGGTGCCGCTGATCAGCGCGAGCGTGCCGGCGAGCTGGGCGTCCCCCTGCTCGCGTGTGAGCCGCGCGCCGGCGACCAGCGAGTCGACCCGGTCGGCGGTCAGCTGCCGCGCCTTCGCCAGGCCGACGTCGACGTAGCGCTGTTCCACATCGCGGATCACGACCGGGATCCCCGCGGCGGCGATCAGCTGGGCGATCTCCCCGCCCATCGTGCCCGCCCCGACGACGCCGGCTTTGAAAACGAACATGCCGCAACTCCTTTGAGTCGGGTGTGTCTGAATCTCTACGGACCAGGGTAGTCCTGGATCGTCGAACCTGGCGGTCCGCCAGAGCGGAGGAGAAGTGATGGGGATGAAAGCTGGTGAGCTGGAAACGCAGGAACGTGTGTGCGGGGGGGCCCGCACCGGCAGCCGTCGCCGGCTCGCCCTCGCCGCGCTCGCCGTCGCGGGATCATGCGCGCTGTTCGCCGCGCCGGCACTGGCCGCCGCGCCGACGGCGACCACCGGCACCGCCGGCGCGATCACATACCAGTCGGCGACCCTCACCGGGACGGTCAACCCGGGCGGCGAGCCCACCGAGGTCTACTTCCAGTACGGCACGACCGACAACTACGGCCTGCAGTCGGCGCCGACCGCCCTGCCCGCCGGAACGACCACGGTGCCGGTCTCGATCTCGATCTCGGGGCTGACGGCGTTCACCGGCTACCACTACCGGATCGTCGCGACGAACGCCACGACCATCACGCCGGGGCATGACAAGACCTTCACGACCGCGAAGATCCCGCTCTCGCTGGCGATCACGGCGGCGCCGAACCCGGTCGTCTTCGGCGGCCCCGTCACGATCGAGGGGACGCTCTCGGGCACCGGCAACGCCAACGCGCCCGTGCAGCTGCAGCAGAGCCAGTTCCCCTACACGACGGGCTTCGCGAACGTCGGCAACGCCGAGCTGACGCTGTCCGACGGCACCTTCGTCTTCAACGAGCTGGGGTTGGCGCTGAACACCGAGTACCGGGTCGTCTCCGGCACGACGATCTCCGCCACGGTCGCCGTCGAGGACTCGGTGAGCGTCGTGCTGAACGCCCGGGCCACGGGCACGAAGCGGCACCCCACGGTGCATTTCTCCGGCATGATCGCGCCGGGTGAACCGTCCGCGCGGATCGCCTTCGAGCGGCTGATCGGCACGAGCTGGAAGGTCGTCGGCGGCACGGTCGCGGTGGCCGTCGTCAGCAACGGCACGGTCGGCTTCTCCTCGACGATCCACATCCACCGCGGCGGCTTCTTCCGCGCGCTGGTGCTGCCCGTCGAGGGCGCGCATGTCTCCGGCTACAGCGAGACGGTGGTGGTCAGGCTCAAGTGAGCGGCGAAGCGCCACGACCGGGGGCCGTCGCGGCGGCGGCGAGCCCCGGTCGGCGGCGCCTCGCGCGCGCCCGCCGCTCAGCCGCGCGTCGGGTCGAGCACCTCGCGCGCGCC
>CAZABN010000206.1:0-2113 GCA_964483345.1 uncultured Solirubrobacteraceae bacterium | reverse complement strand
GTCGAGCTCGAGCACGCAGCCGGCCTCGTAGATGAAGGCGCTCTGGCCGAGCAGCCGCGCGTCCTCGGCCACCTGGGCGCGGCGGCGCCCGCTCATCAGCACGACCTCGACGGAGGAACGCAGGCAGGCCTCGATCGCCCGCACGCCGAGCAGCGAGACGCCGCCGTCGCCGTCGTGGATCAGCGAGGCGCCGGCGCCCAGCAGCGTGCCGTCGAGATCGACGTAGAGCGCGCCGCTCACCGCGCGCTGACCATCGGCGGGCGCTCCTGCCGCGGCGCCGGGGGCCGGAGCGCCGGATCGTCGCCCAGCAGCGGCGAGGGGTCCAGCTCGAGCAGCCGCCCCTCGCGCGCCAGCCGCTGCGCGAGGGTCGCCAGCACGCTGTAGGCCATCCCCGTCAACTCCAGCAGCGGCTGGTGGCTGTTCAGATGGGTGTCGAGGTCGACCTGGGCCATCCCGTCGAGGCCGACCTGCTCGAGCACGTCGAGCAGCATCGCGATCTCGACGCCGTAACCGGTCGCGAACGGGATCCGCTCGAGCAGCGAGCGCCTCGCCGCGACCTCCCCCGCGAGCGGCTGGCGCACGCCGGCGAGCGCCGGGTAGAGGATCGCGAGCGCGGGCCGCGCAAGCAGGTGGTTGACGCGGCCGCCGCCGTCGGCGAGCGAGACGTCGCCCTGGCGAAACGGGCGACGGTAGAAGGCCTTGACGAACTCGACCTCGTCGAACTCGAGCAGCGGGCCGAGCAGGCCGATCGCGTAGTGCGCGGGAAACTCGAGTACGTCGGCGTCCAGGAAGCAGACGAGCTCGCCGTCCAGCACGCTGAGCGAGCGCCACATCGCGTCGCCCTTGCCCGCCACCGGCCCGTAGGCGGGCATCAGGGCGGACTCAGCGAACACGCTCGCGCCGGCGTCGGCGGCGATCGCGGCGGTGTCGTCGCGCGAACCGCCGTCGATCACGACGAGCTGGTCGATCGCGCCACGCTCAAGCAGACCGGCGAGCAGCTCGACGATCGGCCCGACCGTGCTCGCGCAGTCGCGCGCCGGCAGGCAGACCGACACGCTGCACTCGCGCCCCGCCAGCAGCGCCTCGTCGTAACGGGAATGGTGGAAGCTGCGGGCTTGCTGCCAGTGGACCGGGGAGTCGAACGGCATCCGCCCCTACTATGGCAAGGCGTGAGCAAGGCGGCCGCGATGACCCGCGAGATCGAGCCCTGGACGGCGCTGCTGGAGGTTGCGCGGGGCGATCGGCGACTCGTCGGCGAGGCCTTCGAGTACGCGCGCGACTCCCGTTTCGCGCCGCTCCCGGGGGAGCTTCACCCGCGGCTCCGCGCGGGGCTGGCGGCGAACGGGATCGAGCGCCTCTACAGCCATCAGGCGCAGGCGCTCGAGGCGGCGTGGCTGGGCCCGACGATCGTGACCACGGGCACGGCGTCCGGGAAATCCCTGTGCTTCAACCTGCCCGCGCTCGACACGCTGCTGCGTGACCCGAAGGCGCGGGCGCTCTACCTCTACCCGACAAAGGCCCTGGCCCAGGACCAGGCGCGGGCGATCAGCGCGCTCGGGTTGCACGAGCGGATCCGCCCCGCGATCTACGACGGTGACACGCCGAGGGAATCACGCGGCGAGCTGCGCCGGAAGGCCAACCTGATCCTCACCAACCCCGACATGCTCCATCTCGGCATCCTGCCCCACCACGACAGCTGGGCGGCGCTGTTCTCCAATTTGGCCGTCGTCGTCGTCGACGAGGCGCACATCTACCGCGGCGTGTTCGGATCGCACGTCGCGAACGTGCTGCGGCGGCTGCGCCGGATCGCCGCCGCCTACGGCACCGCGCCGCGGATCCTCCTCGCCTCGGCGACGATTGCCAACCCGCTCGAGCTGGCGGAGCGTCTGACCGGGCTCGAGGACGTGACGCTTATCGACGAGGACGGCTCCCCCTCGGCCGGCCGGCGGATCGCGATCTGGAACCCGCCGGTGACCGACGAGGTGCTCGGCGTGCGCCGCTCCGCGCTCGCCGAGGGGGCAGAGCTGCTCGCCGGACTGGTCGCCGCGGGAGCGCGGACGATCTGCTTCGTGCGCTCGCGCAAGGGCGTCGAGCTGCTCAGCCGAATCACCCG
>CAZABN010000205.1:0-2120 GCA_964483345.1 uncultured Solirubrobacteraceae bacterium | reverse complement strand
TGAGCTTCGCCCGCCGCAGCTCGGCCGCGAACGCGATCGCCTCCTCGAGCGCCTCGCGCCGGGGCGAGCTGACCAGCACGAAGCCCGTGGCCGGGTCGCCCAGCAGCGCCTGCACGGCCGCCGCACGCGCCGCGAGCGCATCGACCATTCCTGCGATCGCCGTGAAGAAGGCGGTGATCTCGCGCAGCACCCCGGTGCCCGTAAGGCGTCCGAGCACGCCGAGCAGCGGTGCGCCCGCCCGGCTAGCCGCACGCGTCGCAAGGCCGCCCTGGGCCAGCAGCAGACGCAGCGCGCGCCCCTCGAAGAAGCGCGTAAGGCGCGCCGGCGCCTCCAGGAAGTCAAGCGCGTTGCGCGACGGCGGGGTGTCGAGCACGATCGCGTCGAAGCTGCCGTCGCGGTCGAGCTCGTAGAGCTTCGCGACGGCGCTGAACTCCTGCGAGCCGGCGACCGCGCCCGACAGCTCGCGGTAGATCCGGTTGGACAGCGCCCGCTCCCGCACCTGCTCGTTCGGCGCGAGGCTCGCGATCAGCTCGTCGAGCGTGCGCTTGGGGTCAAGGCGCATCGCCCACAGCTCGCCGGCCCCGGGAACCAGCTGCGGCTCGCCGCTCAGCTCGTCGAAGCCGAGCGCCTGCGCGAGGCGCGGCGCCGGGTCGATCGTGACGACCGCGACACGTTCGCCGGCCGAGGCGCGCAGGCGGGCGATCGCGGCTGCGACCGTCGTCTTGCCGACGCCGCCGGCGCCGACGCAGATGCACAGCCGCCCGCCGAGCGCCGCGGGCTCCGGCGCGCTCACGCCGCCACCACCAGGTGCTCGGCCAGCGTCTCCAGCTCGCCCACGCCAAACTCGCCGCCGCCGAGGAAGGGCAGCTCAACCGGCGCGTGCAGCCTCGCGCACTGCAGCCGCTGGGCGCGAAACCGCGCGTCCGCCGCGATCGCGGCCGCCAGCGCGTGACGGGTCGCCGGCGCCGGCGCCGCCAGCGCGTGGGCGTCGCGCAGCGCGGCCACATCCGCGTCCGTGAAGCGCGCCGCCGCCACGCCGTTGAGGAGCTCCGCGTCGAGCGAGCCGCCGAGCGCGTCGCGCAGCCCGATCAGCTCCTCCACAGCCGCCCGCTCGGGTGTCGCGACCGCGGCCAGCGCGGTCAGCTTGCGGTCGCGCAGCGTGGCGGCGATGCGCCGCCCCTGGCGGGCGATCGGCCCGACCGCGGCGGCGCTCGCGAATGTGCGCGGCGCGTTCAGCAGCGCCAGCCCGTGCCCGGTGGCCGGGGCATCGACGACGACGACGTCGTAGGGGTCCGCCCCGTGCACCTTCCGCTCCGGCTGCGACAGCTCCCAGATCTTTCCGATCGTCAGCATCTCGCGCAGGCCCGGGGTCGCCGCGGCGACGATCCCGAAGGTCGTGCTCGAGCCGATCACGTCGGCGAGCATCCGCAGCGGGAGCTGGTCGTGCAGGTACTCCGCGAGCGCCTGGCGCGGATCGACGTCGAGCGTCCAGAGTCCCGGCGCAACCTCGCTCTCGACGCCGCTTCGCGCGCTCGCGCCGAACAGCCGCGGGACGTCGCCGCGGCCGCTGACCTCGACCACGATCGCGCGGCGGCCCTGGCGGGAGGCGAGCAGCCCGAGCGCCGCCGCGAGCGTGGAGCGCCCGACCCCGCCCTTGCCGAGCAGGAATACCAATCGCCGATCCAGCAGCCCTCGGCCGGCTTGCTCGGTTCTCTTCTCGGATCGCTGGGTCGTGGTCCACAACCTAGTGGACCACCCAGAAATGTTCGGCCCGAACTGGCGGCCCCTGGCGGAGCTGCATGAAGGATTCCTGTCAGCGCCTGCGAATAACGCGGCGAGTAGGTCCGCCCTCGACGCTGGAGCCATCCCGTGAGCCCATCTCAGCACTCCACACGCAGCTGCCTCCGCGGCGGATCGTCGCGGACGCTGCGTCCTCGCGCGCACACGGAGCATCGACATGGCTTCTAAGAAGGCCAAGGTAATCGCGTTCGCCAACCAGAAGGGCGGCGTCGCCAAGACCACGACGACACTCAACCTCGCCGCGGCCTTCGCAGAGGAGGGCCATCGCGTGCTCTGCGTCGACATGGACCCCCAGGGCAACCTGACGATGTCGCAGGGGA
>CAZABN010000204.1:0-2145 GCA_964483345.1 uncultured Solirubrobacteraceae bacterium | reverse complement strand
CGGCGATCACGCCGTCCTTGAGCGGCCGGATCGCCGAGATCGTGCCGGGCGTGCGACCGAGCATGCGCTTGGCCTCGATGCCGACGGCGTGCACCTCACCGGTGCGCGAGTCGATCGCGACCACGCTCGGCTCGGACAGCACGATGCCGCGCCCGCGAACGTAGACGAGCGTGTTCGCCGTGCCGAGATCGACGGCCATATCGCGGCCGCCGAACCCGGTCATGTAGCTGAAGAAACCCATTTGGAGGCAGTCGCAAGACGTGGATCGGAGCGGCCGCGCCGCGCCGCCTGCCCTCCGGTCTGCGGGGGACGGCTGAACGGAGGAGGCCCCCGCCTTGGAGTGAGCGCAGTGTAGCGGACACCGGGCCGCGCCCGGGTCCGTTGGCGGCCGCGACGAGCGGCGTTAGCGCTGCAATTCAGCCTGATTTTGCGCCGTGAAACGATTGTTGCGCGCCGTCAGCAGCGCGGGGTGCGCCGCCAGCAGCGTGCCGACCGGCAGGCCGACCACGTTCGTCCAGTCGCCGGCGATCGAGGCGACCAGCGCGGCGCCGGCGCCCTGGATCGCGTAGCCGCCCGCGCGATCGCGCCACTCCTCGCCGCGCAGGTACCAATCGATCGTCGGCTCATCGAGCGCGCGAAAGCTGACCTGCGTCGACGCGCTCGCCGTGCGGGGCTCCGGCTCGAGCCCCACCAGCACGATCGCGCTGAGCACGGTGTGCGTCGCGCCGGAGAGCGCGAGCAGCGTCTCGCGCGCCTGCGCCCGGTCCTCGGGCTTGCCCCACAGCCGGCCGCCGAGCGAGACGACGGTGTCCACGCCGAGCACCACCTCGCCGGGCGCCCGGGCGACGGCGAGCGCCTTGCCCAGGGCGTTGTGGCGCGCGACCTGCTCGGCGTCGCCCGCCTCGCGCTCCTCGAAGGCCGGGGGCCGCACGACGAACCGCACGCCCAGCGCCTCGAGCAGCGCCCGCCGCTGCGGTGACCGCGAGGCCAGCACGAGCCGGTCGGTCTCAACGGCCATTGTGGAGTGGACCCCGCAGTGGGGCCCACTAGAGCTCGGGGAAGAAGATCGCGATCTCTCGCGCAGCCGACTCCGGCCCATCCGAGCCGTGCACCAGGTTCTCGCCGGTGGCGATCGCCAGATCGCCGCGGATCGAGCCGGGCGCCGCCTCGAGCGGGTTGGTCGCGCCGATCACCTGGCGCGCGGCGGCGATCGCCGACGGCCCCTCGAGGACCATCGCGACCAGCGGGCCCGAGGTGATGAAGTCGGCCAGCTCGCCGAAGAACGGCTTGGCGAGATGCTCGGCGTAGTGGCGCTCGGCCAGCTCGCGGGTCATCGTCAGCACGCGCAGCGCGACCGGCACGAGGCCCTTGCGCTCGAAGCGCGCGAGGATCTCGCCGCTCAGACGACGTGAGTAGGCATCCGGCTTGGCGAGAACGAGCGTGCGTTCCATCGGGCTCCTCTATCGGGTGGTTGACGGCGCGGCGCGCAAAGCCTATGTGCCGGGCGGCACGTCGCTCGCGAGCGCCTCGCGCCGCCGGCGCGGCGGATGCAGTCCGGCGACCACCGAGGCCTCGCAGTAGGGGCACACGCTCCACGTCATCTCGAGCGGGCGCTGGCAGTTCGGGCACGGGTCACGCAGGCGGCTGTGGCAGCTCGGGCAGATCACGAAGTCCTTCTCGACCTCGTGCCCGCAGTGCTGGCAGGCGTAGTAGGAGAGCTGCGCGAGCCGCGCCTCCGAGGCCTGCATCTCCAGCTCGCGCTCGCGGACGTCGTCCAGATACTCCGGCGGGCGCACGATCATGTAGACGATCGTGCCGATGAACGGGAACAGCGCCGCCGCGGTCGCGCAGAGGACCAGCACGGGATCCGCGATCCGCCGCTTGGCGTCGGTTCGCGTCCAGTAGATCATCGCCAGCCAGATGATCACCAGGAACAGGATCAGCAGGTTGATGGCGAGGTTGACGCCATCGTTCTGGATTCCGAAATATGCAAGCGTTGCAGGCACCTTTTCGCGAGTGTAGCTAGAGGAACAGACGGCCGAACAGGTAGCCGATCCCGACGAACACGAGGATCACGAGCGCCACCGTGAGGGCGACGGCGCCGATCATCAAGAGCAGCGACGGACCGTCGTCGTCGTTCACAGC
>CAZABN010000203.1:0-2153 GCA_964483345.1 uncultured Solirubrobacteraceae bacterium | reverse complement strand
TAGACCGACAGCGCGAGCAGCTGGCCGTAGGCGTAGGCGTACACGTAGCCCGGCGTGTTGATGAAATGGGGGATGTAGGACCACCAGCTCCTGTAGCCGTCGGTGATCTCGACGGAGTCGCCGAGGAACTCCTCCTGGGTCTGCCGCCACAGCTCACCGAAGCGCTCGACCGACAGCTCGCCGCGCTCGCGCCGTTCGGTGTGCACGAGCCGTTCGAAGATATTCATCGTGACCTGGCGAAAGACCGTGGCGATCGCGCCCTCGATGTCCTCGGCGAGCAGTGCCAGGCGCGCCGCCGGCGTCGGCGAGGCCTCCAGCAGCCGCCCGAAGGTCAGCGCCTCGCCGAACACCGAGGCCGTCTCGGCGAGCGTCAGCGGCGTCGCCTGATGGAAGATCCCCTGCTGCGAGGCGAGCGCGGCGTGGACGCCGTGCCCGAGCTCGTGCGCGAGAATCAGCACGTCACGGCGGCGGCCGGTGAAGTTGAGCAGCACGTAGGGATGCACCGACGGCACCGTGTAGGCGCAGAAGGCTCCACCCTGCTTGCCGTGCAGCGCCGGGGCGTCGATCCAGCGCCGGGCGAAGAAGCGCTCCACCAGTTCGCCGAGGGTCGGTGAGAAGGAGGCGTAGGCGTCGAGCACGAGCTCACGCGCGGCCGGCCAGTCGACCGCCAGCTCGTCGCCGGCCAGCGGCGCCACCCGGTCGTAGTCGGCGAGCCTGTCGAGGCCGAGCAGCGACGCCTTCAGCCGGTACCAGCGCCGCGCCAGCTCGTAGCGCCCGGTGACCGCGGAGATCAGCGCCGCGACCGACTCGTCGCTGGCCTCGTTGGCGAGGTTGCGCGCCGCCAGCCAGTGCTGGTAGTGGCGCAGACGGTCGTCTGTCGCCTTGTCCACGAGCAGCGTGTTGAACACGAAGGCCCGCGTGCGCAGGCCCGGTTCGAGCGCGCGGGTGACGGCCTGCGCGCTCTCGCGGCGCACGTCGCGCGATGGCGACACGAGCCGCGCAAGCGCGACATCCAGCGGCACCGTCTCCTCCAGCTCGACCTCGATCGCGGAGGTCAGCTCGCCGAACAGCCGCGTCCAGGCGCCGGCGCCGCTGAGCGACTTCTCGGTCAGGATCAGCTCCTCCGGCTCGCTCAGCAGATGCGGGCGGTAGCGGCGCGCGGTCCGCAGGTGGTGGCGGCAGAAGTCAAGGCCGTCGTGGCCGAGCAGCTGATCGACGCGCTCGTCGCTGAGCGCAGCCCACTCGAGCTCGAAGAACATCAGCGTGGTCGCGAGCGTGGTCGAGCGCTCCTGGACGCGTGCGACGAGCGCCCCGCGCGCCGGGTCGGTCGTGTCGGTCGAGAAGTCGAGCGAGGCGTAGGAGTCGGCGCGTCCGAGCAGGTCGTAGATCTCGGCCAGCGCGAGCATCGCCGCGACCAGGCCCTCGCCGTCGATCGTCGCGAGCGCGCCGCGGTAGCGCGCCGCGAACTCGCCGGCGCGCGCCAGCGCGGTGTCGAGCAGCGCCTCGACGCCCTCCTCGCCTGCCCCGTCGATCAGGTCCGTCAGGTCCCAGCGGACCTGTTCGGCTGACTCGTTCGCGCGCATCGCCACGCGAACCCTATCCGTCCGGTCGCGCTGCTCTGATCTTGGCGGTGTTGTCTCCGACGAGAGGTGGATGCGATGCCCACTGCACCGACCGCGACGACGAATGAGCAGGCGAGGGCGCAGGCCTTCGTCGAGCTCGGCTTCGACACCACCCAGGCGCTGATGCTCGCGGCGACGCGCGTCGAGGGGCAGTGCGTCGAACCCGCCCAGGTTCGGCGCCTGCTCGAGTGCGGCTGCTCGCACGACCTGGCTCTGCGGATCGTCGTGTAGACGTCGTCGTGCGCCCGGCGGCGCACGATGAGCACCTCGTACCCGGCGCGCGAACTCGCCTGCGGCGGGTCAGTCGCGCCGCGCCTCCCAGGAGAAGCCGCGCACGGCCAGCACGACGCCGACGAGCGTCCAGATCCCGAGCACGCCGAGCGCCGTCAGATGGCTCGACAGGCCGCCGTGGTGCGCGACCAGGCCGCCCGAGATGCCGATGATCAGGTGGTCGAGCGGCAGGGCCTGGGCGATCACGCGCAGGAAGCTCGGCACGTGCTTGACGTCGAAGAACACGCCCGAGATCAGGAT
>CAZABN010000202.1:0-2178 GCA_964483345.1 uncultured Solirubrobacteraceae bacterium | reverse complement strand
CGTCGGGCAGCTCGCCGACCAGGCCGACGACCGGCGTCGGGTAGATCGGGCCGTCGGCGCCCTCGTTGTAGAGCGAGACGTTGCCGCCGACGACCGGGATGGAGAGCGCGCGGCAGGCGTCGCCCAGGCCGCGGACGCTTTCGCACAGCTGCCAGGCGACGTGGGGCTTCTCGGGGTTGCCGAAGTTCAGGCAGTTGGTCAGCCCGAGCGGCTCAGCCCCGACGCAGGCGAGGTTCGCGGCGCATTCGAGCACCGCCTCGATCGTGCCGCGGTAGGGGTCGGCGGCGACGCGGCGGCCGTTTCCGTCGATCGCGATCGCGATCCCGGGGATGCACCCGTCACGCTCCGGCAGCGCCAGCACCGCCGCGTCGGCCTGGCCGGGGCGGCGGACCGTGCGTGACTGCACGATCGAGTCGTACTGCTCAAACAGCGGACGGCGGTCGGCGAGGTTGGGGCAGCGCAGCAGCGCGAGCAGTGCCTCGCCGGGGTCCTCGGAGGCGATCGCGCGCACCGGCGGCGGGTAGAGCGGCTGCGCCGGTGGCTGCGGGTCGAGCTCGTAGACCGGGCAGTCGTCGACCAGCGCGCTGACCGGCATCTCGCCGACCAGGCGGCCGGCGTCGAAGACGCGCACGAGCCCGCCGTCGGTGACCTCGCCGATCGTCGCGACCGCGGTCTCCCAGTGCTCGCAGACGGCGACGACGGCGTCAAGCGCGGCGGGCTCGATCACGCAGAGCATCCGCTCCTGGGACTCCGACACCATGATCTCGAACGGCTCCATGTCGGCCTCGCGCAGCGGCACGCGGGCGACGTCGATGTCGATGCCGACGGCGCCCTTGCTCGCCATCTCGCAGGCCGCCGAGGTCAGGCCGGCGGCGCCGAGGTCCTGCAGCGCGACGAGCAGCCCGCGTTCGAGGAGGTCGAGCGAGCACTCCATCAGCTTCTTCTCGGCGAACGGATCGCCGATCTGCACGCTCGGGCGCTTCGCCGCGTCGCCCTCACCGAGCTCCGCCGAGGCGAGCACCGAGGCGCCGCCGATCCCGTCGCGGCCGGTCGCGGCGCCGAACAGCACGAGCAGGTTGCCGGCGCCCGAGGCGGCGGAGCGGATCAGCCGGCTGGTCTCGATCAGCCCGACGCACATCGCGTTGATCAGGCAGTTCTGCTCGTAGGGGGCCTCGAAGTAGAGCTCGCCGCCGACCGTCGGGACGCCGATCGAGTTGCCGTAGTGGCCGATCCCCGCGACCGAGCGCTCGAGCAGGTAGCGCGAGCGCTCGCTGGTCGGCTCGCCGAAGCGCAGCGAGTCGAGGATCGCGATCGGGCGCGCGCCGACCGCGAAGATGTCGCGCAGGATGCCGCCGACGCCGGTCGCGGCGCCCTGGAAGGGCTCGACCGCGCTCGGGTGGTTGTGAGACTCGACCTTGAAGGCGACGGAGAGGCCGCCGCCGACATCGACGGCGCCGGCGTTCTCGCCCGGCCCGAGCACGAGCCGCGGACCGTCGGTGGGGAGCGTCCGCAGCAGCGGCTTGGAGTGCTTGTAGGAGCAGTGCTCCGACCACAGCAGCGAGAACATCGCGAGCTCGACCTCGCTCGGCTCGCGGCCCAGCCGCGCGACGATCAGCTCGTACTCGCCCGCGGTGAGGCCGAGCGCGATCGCCCGCTGCACACCAGCGGTCGCGGCCGCCGTCATGCGGGCGCGCCCGCCGCCACGAGCGAGCTGAACAGCGCGAGCCCGTCGCTCGAGCCGGTCAACGCGTCGACGGCGTGCTCGGGGTGGGGCATCAGGCCGAACACGTTGCCGCGCTCGTTGATCACGCCGGCGATGTCGTCGAGCGAGCCGTTTGGGTTCTGCCCGGGTGCGTAGCGCAGCACGACCTGGCCGGCGTCGTGCAGGGCCGCCAGCATCGCCGGCGGTGCGTAGTAGCGCCCGGTGGTGTGCTTGACCGGGATCGAGAGGCGGGCGCCGGGCGCCAGCGCGGCGGTGAACGGCGTGGAGGCGTTGACCAGCTCGAGCGTCACCTGGCGACAGACGAAGCGGCGCTCGATGTTGGTCAGCAGCGCGCCCGGCAGCAGGCCCGCTTCGCAGCAGACCTGGAAGCCGTTGCAGATCCCCATCACGTAGCCGCCCTCGCGGGCGAACTCGATCACCTCGGTCATGATCGGCGCGAAGCGCGCGATCGCCCC
>CAZABN010000201.1:0-2191 GCA_964483345.1 uncultured Solirubrobacteraceae bacterium | reverse complement strand
AAGACGTAGCGGAACAGCAGCACGAACATCACCGGCTGGATCGTCGAGAAGATCAGGAGCTCCGGGTTGCGGGGGATGTGGCGAAGCGCGCGCTCGGTCAGCACGATCGCGTCGGAGAGCTGCCAGTAGAGCCAGCCGTGCCTCTGCACGTCCGTGTTCATGCCGCCTCCTCCGCCTCGCCGGTCTCCTCGGCGCCGTGGCCGGTCAAGGTCAGGAAGACGTCGTCGAGCGTCGGGCGGCGAACCGCCAGATCCTCGATCGAGATCCCCCCGGCGTCGAAGTCGCGCACCACATCGGCGAGTCGGCGCGCGCCGCCCTCGGCGGCCGCGGAGAGCCGGCGCGTTTCCGCCTCGATCCGCACCGAGCCGTCGACGTGCGGGACGAGCGCCGCCGCGGCGGCGTCGAGGTCCGAGCCGCGCGCGAGCGTCAGCTCGATCCGCTCGCCGCCGACCTGGCGCTTCAGCTCGTCCGCCGTGCCGACCGCGATCGTGCGCCCATGGTCGATCACGGCGATGCGGTCGGCGAGGAAGTCGGCCTCCTCGAGGTACTGCGTCGTCAGAAGCAGCGTCGTGCCGCCGTCGCGCAGCTTCTCGATCAGGTCCCACATCGACAGGCGGCTGCGGGGATCGAGACCGGTCGTGGGCTCGTCGAGGAAGAGGACGGGTGGTGTGACGATCAGCGACGCGGCGAGGTCGAGGCGGCGGCGCATCCCGCCCGAGTAGGTGCGGGCGGTGCGGTTGGCGGCGTCGGCGAGCCCGAACTGCTCGAGCAGCTCGATCGCCCGCTCCCGCGCGCGTGCGCGGGTCAACCGGTAGAGGCGCCCGACCATCTCGAGGTTCTCCCGGCCGGTCAGCAGCTCGTCGACCGCCGCGTACTGGCCGGCCAGGCCGATCTGCGTCCGCAGCCGGTGGGCGTCGCGCACGCAGTCGAGGCCGGCCACCTCGGCGTGGCCGCTGTCCGGCTCGAGCAGCGTCGTGAAGATCCGCACCGCCGTCGTCTTGCCGGCGCCGTTGGGCCCGAGCAGCCCGAACACGGTGCCGGCCGCGACCTCGAGGTCGAAGCCGTCGAGCGCGCGCGTCTTGCCGAAGTTCTTGACCAGCCCGACCGCGGAGATCGCCGGGCGGCTCGATTCGAGCGTCGTCGTCATCCGACTCCTGACCCTACCGTGTGGCTACACCGCGACGGCGGCGCGATCCTCGAACGCGCGCGCGCTCAAGAGCGATGCGAACACGCGACGCGCGCCCCCACCAAAAACCCACCTAGCTTGGCGTCGCCGCGATCCCGACCGGACAGCTGACCCCGGTACCGCCGAGCCCGCAGTAGCCGTTCGGGTTCTTCGCCAGGTACTGCTGGTGGTAGTCCTCGGCGTAATAGAACGGCCCGGCCGGCGCGATCTCGGTCGTGATCTCGCCGTGCCCGGCGGCCGCCAGCTGCGCCGCGTAGGCGTCGCGGGTGCGCTCCGCGACGGCCTGCTGCGCGGGGTCGCTGAAATAGATCGCCGAGCGGTACTGCGTGCCGACGTCGTTGCCCTGGCGCATGCCCTGGGTCGGGTTGTGGTTCTCCCAGAACAGGCGCAGGATCTCCTCGTAGCTCGTCAGCGCCGGGTCGAAGGCGACCAGCACCGCCTCGGTGTGTCCGGTCGATCCCGAGCAGACCTCCTCGTAGGTCGGGTTGGGCGTGAAGCCGCCCGCGTAGCCGACCGCCGTCGTGTACACGCCGGGGGCCTGCCAGAACACGCGCTCGGCGCCCCAGAAGCAGCCCATCGCGACGACCGCAGTCTGAAAGCCGTCCGGGAAGGGGGGCCGAAGCGGCGTGCCGAGCACGAAGTGGCGCTCGGGAACGGGCATCTCCCGCTCGCGGCCGGGCAGCGCGCGGTCGGGCGTGATCATGCGGGTCTTGTCCTTGAAGAGATCGGCGAGAAAGCTCATGCGCTCAGCATACGCACCGCGCATCGCCGGCAGAGCCGGAGCCGCCGACGCCGCTGGCGACAGCGCGCGCCGACGCGCGCGACCCGCCCGCCGGCGACGTCGCGCGCCCGCTTTCCGCGCGGCGCCTACGCCGAGGGCAGCGCGCGCGACATCCGCGCCCCGACCGTGCCGCGCAACGCGCGCGCCGGGCTCGAGCGCAGCCGCTCGAGGATCCGCCGCTCCTGCGCCGGCGTCAGGCGCTCCTCATCGACCGCCTGATCGAG
>CAZABN010000200.1:0-2252 GCA_964483345.1 uncultured Solirubrobacteraceae bacterium | reverse complement strand
AGATCCGCCGCGGCGGCAAGGTCTGGATCAACGTCTTCCCCGACAAGCCGGTGACGAAGAAGCCGGCGGAGACGCGCATGGGCTCCGGCAAGGGCTCGCCCGAGGGCTGGGTCGCCGTCGTCAAGCCCGGACGCGTGATGTTCGAGCTGGCCGGCGTCTCGGAGACGCTGGCACGCGACGCGATGCGCCTCGCCGGTCACAAGCTGCCGGTCAAGAGCAAGTTCGTGCGGCGGGAGGACTGACGGCGATGACGGCTGCCAAGGATCTGCGCGACATGTCCGACCGCGAGCTCGCCGAGCACATCGCCAGCACCCGCCGCGACCTCTTCGGCCTGCGCTTCCAGCACGCGACCGGCGAGCTGGAGAACACCGCCGGACTGCGCGCCGGCAAGCGCGAGCTGGCACGAGCACTGACAATCGTCGGCCAGCGCGCTGCGCGCGCCGCCGGCGCCGAAGCGGAGAGCTGAACATGGCGGACAAGAAAGAGCCGAAGGCGGCGCAGCCCGCCGAGGAGCCGGAGGTCGTGGCGGCTGACGCCGCCACGACGACGGTTGACGACGTGGGCACGGAGCCGAGCGTTGCCGAGGACGCGGTTGTGGCTGACGGCGAGGCCGAGGCTGCGCCGGAGGCGGACGCCGAGGCTGAGGCCCTCGAGCCCGCACCCGAGCCCGAGGCCGAGGTCGCGGCCGAGGCCGAGGCTGAGGCCGTCGAGCCCGAGCCCGCGCCCGAGCCCGAGGCTGAGGCTGCGCCCGAGCCCACGCTTGAGGCCGACGCTGACGCCGACGCTGAGGCTGACGCTGAGGGCGACGCCGGCGCCGGCGCCGGCGCCGCGCCCGCCGCGCCGCCCAAGCCGGAGCCGGTCGCCGTGGTCGCGCCGAAGGAGCGCCGGCGGCTCAAGCGCGCGGCGAAGGAGCCGGCCACGCGCGGTCCGCTCAGCCCCGAGGATCGCCAGGCCGAGCGCGACGCGCTGCGGGCAAAGAACGCAACGGCCCGCCGCCACGGGCGCGCGAAGTCCCGCGCGGCCAAGCCCGCGAGCGCCGCCGCGCCGCCCGTCGCCGTCGAGCATGCGGTCGGCCGCCCGCGCGACCGCCAGGGGATCGTCGTCTCCGACAAGGCGGCGAAGACGATCACGGTGCGCGTCGACACCTCGCGTCGCCACCGGCGCTACAAGAAGATCGTGCGCAGCTCCAAGACGCTGCACGCCCACGACGAGCACAACGAAGCCCATGAGGGTGATCTGGTGCGGGTCGTCGAGACGCGTCCGCTGTCGGCGACCAAGCGCTGGCGGCTGCTCGAGGTCCTGGAGCGCGCGAAGTGATCCAGAACGAGACACGTCTGAAGGTCGCCGACAACACCGGCGCGCGCGAGATCCTCTGCATCCGCGTGAAGGGCGGCTCGCGCCGCCGCTACGCCCGCGTGGGGGACGTGATCACCGCGACGGTCAAGCAGGCCACCCCGCAGGGCACCGTCAAGAAGGGCGAGGTCGTGACCGCGGTCGTCGTGCGGACGAAGAAGTCCTTCGGCCGCGCCGACGGCACCTACATCGCCTTCGACGAGAACGCCGCGGTGATCATCGACGACGCGAACAACCCGCGCGGCACCCGCATCTTCGGGCCCGTCGCGCGTGAGCTGCGCGACCGCAACTTCATGAAGATCGTCTCGCTCGCCCCGGAGGTGCTCTGATGAAGATCCGTCGCGACGACACGGTGATCGTGATCAGCGGCAAGGATCGCGGCAAGACCGGCAAGGTGACACGCGTGGACCCCGTCAAGGAGCGCGTCTACATCGAGGGCCTGAACATGATCAAGCGCCACGAGCGTCCGCGCCAGGTGCCCGGCTCGCAGCGGGCGCAGACGGTCGGCGGCGTGATCGAGCGTCCAGGCCCGATCCACGTCTCCAACGTCGCGCTGATCGACCCCAAGGACAAGCGTCCGACGCGTGTCGGCGTCGAGCGCGTCGACGGCAAGGCGTTCCGCATCGCACGCCGCTCCAAGGCGAGGATCGACTGATGGCGCCGACCGCACAGCGCTCGCGGCTGAAGAGCCGCTACGAGGAGGAGATCCGCCCGGCGTTGATCGAGCGCTTCCAATACACGACGCCGATGCAGGCGCCGGTGATCCGCAAGATCACCCTGAACATGGGCGTCGGCGACGCCAAGCAGGACTCGAAGGTGCTCGAGGCCGCCACCGAGCAGCTCGCGACGATCGCCGGGCAGCGCCCGAGCGTGCGCCGCGCGCGCAAGTCGATCGCCGC
>CAZABN010000199.1:0-2264 GCA_964483345.1 uncultured Solirubrobacteraceae bacterium | reverse complement strand
TCGACGACGACGGCTCGGTGCCGCGCAACCCGGCGTCGGTCGAGAAGCTCTACACGCTGTCCACCGCGCTCGAGCGCTTCGGGCTGAACGGAACGCTCCAGACAGACGTCTTCGGCGTGGGCAAGCTCGAGCCCGGCGGGCTGTTCGTCGGCAACCTCTACCTGCGCGGTGGCGGCGATCCGACCTTCGGCAGCGCCGCGTTCATCCACACCAACTACGGCGCCGGCACCAGCGTCCAGACAGTCGCCAAGCTGCTGGTCGCCGCGACGGGTCTGCGCAAGGTGAAGGGGTCGATCATCGGCGACGAGTCCTACTTCGACAGTCGCCGCGGAGGTCCGTCGACCAAGTACGCGGTCGACCCGAACCTGGTGGGATCGCTCAGCGCGCTGGCCTTCAACCGCGGCGAAAGCGGGGCGCTCGGCTCACCGGCGGCCTACGCCGCGTTCATGCTGGCGGGGACGCTGCGCCACGACGGCGTCGTCGTCACCGGCCGCTCGCACGCCGGAATCGCGCCCCTGTTCGCCGCGAAGCTGCTGCTGAGCGTCCCCTCGCCGCCGATGACGACGCTCGTCAAGCTCACGGCGCTGCCGTCGGACGACTTCTTTGCGGAGATGCTGCTGAAGGCGCTCGGCGCCCGCTTCGGCGCGGGCGGAACGACGGCGGCCGGCGCGGCTGTCGTGCAGCAGTTCCTCGCCGGGTTGCACCTGACGCCGGCGATCGCCGACGGCTCCGGGCTCTCGCGCGCCGATCGCACGAGCCCGGTCGACGTGGTCACGCTGCTGCGCGACCTGAGCCCGGGCGGGACCGCGACGCTTCAGGCCGTCGGCGCGGCGCTGCGCGCGGCGCTGCCGGTTGTCAGCGAGAGCGGCACGCTCGCGCTGCGGATGCCCCACACCGCCGCGTCCGGTCACTGCATGGCCAAGACCGGCACGCTCAGCGACGCCTCGGATCTGGCGGGATGGTGCAACGGGACGCTCGCCTTCGCGTTCCTGATGAACCACGTCAACGTCGTCGCCGCGCAGGCGGCGCAGGACACGATGACGATCGCGCTGGCGAAGCTCAAGCTCCCAGCAGCCGCAGCAGGCCGGCTTCGTCGATCACGCTGACGCCGAGCCGCTCCGCCTTCTCCAGCTTCGAGCCGGCCGCGTCGCCGGCCACGACGTGGTCGGTCTTCTTCGAAACGGAGCTCGCGACACGGCCGCCGGCGGCCTGGATCCGCTCCGTCGCGGCCTCGCGCGTGAGCGTCGGCAGCGTGCCCGTCAACACGAAGGTCAGCCCGGCGAGCGGGCCCTCGCCAGGTGGGGGGCCCTCCTCCTCGAAGCGCAGGCCGGCGGCCCGCAGGCGCGCGATCAGCTCGCGCTCCGCCGGCTGCGCGAGCTGCTCGGCGATCGTCGCGGCCATCTTCGGCCCGACGCCGGGGGTCTGCTCGATCTGCTCCGGGGAGGCCTCGAGCAGGGCGTCGATGTTGCGAAACTGCGCCGCCAGGTTGCGGGCGGTGACCTCGCCGACCTCCTCGACGCCGATCGCGAACAGCACGCGCGCGAACGGCCGCCGGCGTGAGGCGTCGATCGCCGCGATCAGGCGCTGAGCGGAGATCGCGCCGAAGCCGTCGAGCTCGAGCAGCTGCTCCTCGCGCAGCTCGTAGAGGTCGGCGGCGCCCCGCACCAGCCCGCGCTCGAGCAGCACCCCCACCTGCTTCTCGCCGAGGCCGTCGATGTCCATCGCGCCGCGCGAGACGAAGTGGCGCAGCAGCTGCCACTGGCGGCCCGCGCACTCCCGGTTGGGGCAGTGGGTGAAAACCGCGCCGTCGGGCTTGACGGTCGGCGTCGCGCAGATCGGGCAGCGAGAGGGCACCTGCACAGGTGGGCGCCGGTCGGGGTTCTCAAGCGCATGCGGTGCCGGCGAAACGACCTGGGGGATCACGTCGCCGGCGCGCAGCACGATCACCTCGTCGCCTTCGCGCAGATCCTTGCGCGCAAGGTCCTCCTCGTTGTGCAGCGTCGCCATGCGAACCGTGACGCCACCGACCCGCACCGGTTCGAGCTCGGCGAAGGGATGCAGGTCGCCGAACTTGCCGACGTTCCAATGCACCGCGATCAGCCGTGTCTTCGCGGTCGTCGGCGGGAACTTCCAGGCCACCGCCCAGCGCGGGTCGCGACCGACGGCGCCGAGGCGGCGCTGCAGCTCGAAGTCCGCAACCTTCACCACCACGCCGTCGATCTCGAAGTCGAGCGCGCCCCGGCGGCGCTGCCACTCGAGGCACT
>CAZABN010000198.1:0-2289 GCA_964483345.1 uncultured Solirubrobacteraceae bacterium | reverse complement strand
ACTTCGCGCTGTGGAAGGCGCAGAAGCCGGGCGAGGACAGCGCCTGGGACGCGCCGTGGGGGCGGGGGCGGCCCGGCTGGCACATCGAGTGCTCAGCGATGGCGGAGGGCCTGCTCGGCGTCGGCTTCGACATTCACGGCGGCGGGCTGGATCTGCTGTTCCCCCACCACGAGAACGAGGCTGCGCAGACACGCTGCGCGCGCGGGGCGGAGCTGGCGCGCCGCTGGATGCACAACGGCATGCTCGCGAGCACCGACGGCGAGAAGATGTCCAAGTCGGTGGGCAACATCTCGCCCCTGCACGAGGTGCTCGACAGCCACGGGCGCGACGCGGTGATCCTCTACCTCGCCGGCGGCCACTACCGCCAGCCGATCGCCTACGGCCCCGAGCAGCTCGACAGCGCCAAGGCCGGTGTGGCGCGGATCCGCGACGCCGCGCGCGCGCTGGTGGCGGGCGACTCCCCGCCGGCGCTGCGGGGGCTGCGCGATCGATTCTTCGCCGCGCTGGCCGACGACTTCAACACCCCCAGCGCGCTGGCGGCGATGTGGGAGTGGATCCGCGAGGCCAACCGCAGCGACGTGGCGCTCGGCGACCGCGACCTGCGCGAGATGCTCGGCGTGCTCGGGCTGGAGAACCTGCTCGAGCTGGCCGGCGCCCCGGCGGAGGTGGTGGCGCTCGCCGGCGAACGCCTGCGCGCTCGGGCGGATGGCGACTTCGAGGGCGCCGATCGGCTGCGGGGGGAGATCGCGGCGGCCGGCTGGTCGGTGCGCGACACCCCCGACGGCTTCGATCTGGCGCCGCTCGGATGATCGTCTACGGGCGCAACGCGGTCAGGGAGGCGCTGCGCGGGCGGCGAGCGGGGACGGCCGGCGAGCTGCTCGCGACCGAGGCGCTTGCGCGCGAGCCGTGGCTGACGAGCCGGCGGCCGCGGATCAGCTCGGCCGAGGAGATCGAGCGTGCCTGCGGCTCGCGCGAGCATCAGGGTGTCTGCGTGGAGCTCGCCGGCTACCCGTACGTCTCCACCGACGAACTGCTGGCGGCGCCGGCGCCGCTGATCGTCGCGCTCGACGAGATCCAGGATCCCCAGAACCTCGGCGCGATCGCGCGCACCGCGGAGTGCGTCGGCTGCAGCGGCGTCGTGATCTGCGAGCGGCGCGCGGCCGAGATCACGCCGGCGGTCTGCCGCGCCTCGGCGGGCGCGGTCGAGCATCTGCGGATCGCACGCGCGCGAAACCTCGCCGACTTCCTGCTCGCGGCCCGGCGTGCCGGCTGCTGGAGCTACGGCACGGTGGCCGCGGCGACGGCCACCGACTACACCGAGCCGGACTACAGCGGCGGCGTCGTGATCGTCTTTGGCGGTGAGGGGCGAGGGCTCAGACGCCGCGTCGCGGAGAGCTGCGACGCGCTCGTCACGCTGCCGCTGCGGGGCCGGATCGCGTCCCTGAACGTCAATGCCGCGGCCGGCGCGGTGCTGTACGAGGTGTTGCATCGGCGCGGAGCCCTTGACAGGACTCCATAACTGCGGTTAACGTGCCGGGATACATAAAGGCTAAACCTCAGGTTCAGACCTTTCTCATATCCGCAGTCGGCGCCAGGGGAGGAGTGCGCCACTGAGCAATCCTGCCTGTCACAAGGCACGAACAAGGGAACAGCTCGTGGCTCAAGTCTCCAGACAGTCTTACTCTCAACCTCAGGTTGAGGATGGCTTTCTCATCGCGCTCGCGAAGTCCGGCGATCCCACGGCATACGCGCGGCTGCTCGCGCGCTACAAGGGGTTCGTGCGGCTCAAGGCCTCGTCGTACTTCCTCGCCGGCGGCGACAGCGAGGACCTGATCCAGGAAGGCCTGATCGGCCTCTACAAGGCGATCCGCGACTACCGCACCGACCGCGAGTCGAGCTTCCGCAACTTCGCCGAGCTGTGCATCACCCGCCAGATCATCACCGCGGTCAAAACGGCCACGCGCAACAAGCACACCCCGCTCAACCACTACGTGTCGTTCTCGTCGCCCGCCGGAGCCGGCGCCGACGAGGATGCGCCGGTGCTCGAGGACATGATCGCGTCGCCGTCGGTGAACGACCCGGCCAAGCAGGCGATCTCCTCCGAGGAGCTGCGCTCGCTGGTCGGCTGCCTCTCGACGAGCCTCTCGCAGCTCGAGTCGAGCGTGCTCGCGCTCTACCTCGACGGACGCTCCTACGAGGAGATCGGCGGGCGTCTGGACTGCGACACCAAGACGGTCGACAACGCGCTGCAGCGCGTCAAGCGCAAGGTCGGCGCGCACCTCTTCGAGC
>CAZABN010000197.1:0-2295 GCA_964483345.1 uncultured Solirubrobacteraceae bacterium | reverse complement strand
CAGAACTCGATCACGCGAGCACCGCCGCGTCGAACACCGGGCCGTCGACGCAGACCCGCCGGTAGCCGTCGAGCGTCGCGACGACACAGCCGTAGCAGGCGCCGAAGCCGCACGCCATCGGCGCTTCCAGCGCCAGCTGCGCCGCGACGCCGTGGGCCGCGGCCAGGCGTCTGACCTCGCTCAGCATGGCGGGCGGTCCGCAGGCGTAGATGGGGCGAGGGCGCTCTGCCAGCTCGGCCTCCAGCAGCTCGGTGACGCGGCCATGGTGACCGCTCGAGCCGTCGTCGGTGGCGACGAGCGGCTCGTCGAAGAGCCGCGCCCCGCTCGCGTGCGCCGCGTCTCGGAAGCCGAGCAGCGCGCGTCCGCCCCAGGCCTCCTGGACAGCCACGAGCGGCGCGATGCCGATCCCGCCACCGACCAGCAGCGCCGGCGTCGCCGGTTCGCTGAAGCCGTGCCCGAGCGGACCAACCAGCAGCAGCTCCTCGCCGACGCCCGTCTCGCACAGCCGCCGGGTGCCGGGACCGACGTCCTCGAGCAGGAACTCGACGTGGCCGTCCTCCCCCGCTCGCATCACCGAGATCGCCCGTGCGAGGTAGGGCCGCTCGCCGTCGCCGCCACCCCAGCGCTCCGCCGTCGCCAGCATGTAGAACTGCCCGGGCTCGGCATGCGCGCGCTCGTCGATCGCCCCGAGCACGACGTAGGGGCCCAGCTCGCCTCGCGTGCGCAACTCGAGCTGGCGGCGACCGAAGGGAGCGCTCACCGCGAGTGCCACTCCTGCAGCGAGGTCACCGCCGCCACGCCGGCGCGCGCGGCCCGGATCGCCCGCGCGGCGGCCTGCCCGCCGGAGAGCGTGGTGATGCACGGGATGCCCCGCGCAACCGCGGCGCGGCGGATCTCCCAGCCGTCCGAGCGCGCACCCGAGCCGGTCGGCGTGTTGATCACGAGGTCGACCTCGCCGCCCGAGATCGCGTCCACGACGTGCGGTGAGCCGTCGGCGACCTTGCGCAGGGTCCGCACCGGGATCCCCATCCGCTCGATCGCCTGCGCGGTGCCGGCCGTCGCGACGATCCGAAAGCCGAGATCGTGCAGCTGCGCGGCGAGGCCCGCCCCGGCCGCCTTGTCACTGTCGGTCACGGTGATGAAGACGGTGCCGCCGTCGGGCAGCGCCGATCCGGCGGCGGCCTCGGCCTTGGCGAAGGCCGTCGGAAAGTCGGTCGCGATCCCCATCACCTCGCCGGTCGAGCGCATCTCCGGCCCCAGCAGCGAGTCGGCGCCGAAGAAGCGGTTGAACGGCAGCACCGCCTCCTTGACGGCGACGTAGCCGGTGCGCATCAGGTCACGCGGCAGGCCCAGCGAGGCGATCGACTCGCCCAGCATCAGCCGGCAGGCCAGCTTGGCGAGCGGGACGCCGACCGCCTTCGAGACGAACGGGACGGTCCGCGACGCGCGCGGGTTGGCCTCGATCACGTACAGCTCGGCGCCGGGGCGAGCGCCGGCCGAGACGACCGCGAACTGCACGTTCAGCAGCCCGACCACGCCCAGGCCGAGCGCGATCCCCCGCGTCTGCTCGCGGATGCGCTCGAGCATCTCCTCGCCCAGCGAGTGCGGCGGCAGCACGCACGCGGAGTCGCCGGAGTGGATGCCGGCCTCCTCGACGTGCTGCATGATCCCCCCGATCGTGACCTCGCTGCCGTCGCAGAGCGCGTCGACGTCGACCTCGATCGCGTTCTCGAGGAAGTGGTCGAGGAAGATCGCGCGCCCGTCCGCCCCGGTCTGCGCCCGCTCGAGGTAGCCGGCGAGATCCTCCTGCGAGTAGACGATCTCCATCGCGCGCCCACCGAGCACATAGCTCGGGCGCACCAGCAGCGGGAAGCCGACCTCGGCGCCGGCGGCGAGCGCCTCCTGCACGGTGTTGGCGGTCGCGTAGGGCGGCGCCTGGTAGCCGAGCCGCGCGAGCAGCCCGCCGAAGCGGCCGCGGTCCTCGGCGGTGTCGATCGCGTCGACGCTGGTCCCCAGCAGGCGAACGCCGGCGCGCTCGAGCCCGGCCGCCAGGCGCAGCGGCGTCTGCCCGCCGAACTGGACGATCACGCCCTCCGGCGCCTCCAGCTCGATCACGGCAAGCACGTCGTCGAGCGTGAGCGGCTCGAAGTACAGCCGGTCGGAGGTGTCGTAATCGGTCGAGACGGTCTCCGGGTTGCAGTTGATCATCACCGCGTCGCGCCCGAGCTCGCGGACCGTCATCGCCGCGTGCACGCAGCAGTAGTCGAACTCGATCCCCTGGCCGATCCGGTTGGG
>CAZABN010000196.1:0-2319 GCA_964483345.1 uncultured Solirubrobacteraceae bacterium | reverse complement strand
GCGCGGACGAATCGCCCCCCATGCAGTCGCGCCAGCTCCACGCCTCGTTGCACGCGTTCGCCGTCGCGGCGAGCGCGACGCTCGCCGGTGCAGTCGCGGGAGGCGACGAGCTCGGCTTCGAGGTCGTGGAGGAGGGCGCGCGCGGCTCGCGCCCCGGGCTCTACTGCTATGCGCCGCTGAGCGCCGAGTTCGTCGAGAGCCACTGGACGAGCCTGCTGGCGCTGCCGCAGATGCGCGACGCCCAGCTGGCGCTGGCCGGCCTCGACGGGCTCGAGACCTACATCGACACCTACGCCGAGGAGCACCGCGTCGGGGCGCCGATCGAGCAGGACGCGCTGCGCTGCTTCACGCGTCGCGTGTTCGCGGGCGCGGGGGAGGACTTCGAGCTGTCGCCGGAGCGCTTCGAGCCGGCCTACCGCGAGCTGGCGGCGGGGACGAACGCGCAGACCGGCGAGATCGCCGTGCTCGCGCTGCTGCGCGGGATCGGCTGCGAGTCGGCGGAGATCACGCTGGCCGAGGGGATGATGCTCGCGCCGCTCGCGCGACTGGACGTGCTGCCGCCCGATCCGCTCTGGCGCCGCGACGACGCTCGCCCCGGCGTCGGCCCGCGCACCGTCGTCGCGCTCGTCCCCGGCGAGCATGCGGGGGCGATCGGCGAGGCGCTCGAACGCCTGCGCGACCTGCAGACGGCGCTGCGCCTCTACGCGCCGGGCATCTCGCTGGCGCCACTCGCCTGGGTGCGCGCGCAGCGCTCCACCTGGCGCCCGCTGCCGATCCCCGGCGGCGGAAGCTGCGAGGGCACGGTCGTGATCGCGCCCGACCAGGAGGACGAGCTGCGTGCGTTCGCCAACCTCGTCGCGCGGCGACGCCCGGTGGAGGGCGAGCTGGCGTGGGCGCTGGAGCGCTTCGAACTGGCGGCCGAGCGCGGCGACCCGCTGCGCGCGCTGACCGACAACCTGCTGGCGCTGCGGGCGCTGCTCGAGCCGGAGGGACCGCGCAGCGGTCGCCTCGCGGGGCGGATCGCCGCGCTCTGCGCGGAGCCGGCGGAGCGCATCGCCGCGACCGAGCGCGTCGCGCACGCGATCTCACTCGAACGCTCGCTGATCGCGGGGGTGAGCGTCGGCGAGCACGCTCAGAAGCTCGCGGAGGAGATCGAGAGCCACCTGCGGGCGCTCCTGCGAGACGTCATCTGCGGGCACCTCAGCGCCGAGCTGGTCGAGCTTGCGGACTCGCTGCTGATCGACGACGACGACGGCGAGGACGAGCCGACGCTGCGGCCCGGCGAGTCGCGCACGCTGCGCCGGCCCGCCGCGACCCAGCCGCGAAGCGACGACTGGTTCGAGCCGCTCGAGGACGACTACTGCGCCGCCGAGGGCGAGGTCCCGTTCGTGGATCGCCCGAGGTAGCGCCCGATCTGCGCGAGACCGTCGAGGTCTTCGATCTCGACGCCCAGCTCGGGGATCAGCACCGGCTCGAGCTCGCCAAACGCCTCGCGCAGCCGCGCCAGGGCGGCCAGGTCCGCGGCGCCCAGCAGCTCCAGCTCGCGGCACTCCGCCAGCACCAGGGCGGCCAGGCGTGGGCCGAGCAGCGCCCCGAGCGCCGCCGGGTCGGCGGTCAGCGCCTCGAGCGGGTGGATGCGGTTGACGACGAGCGCGGCGAGCGCATGGTTGCCGCGGCGCAGCTCGGCGGCGAAGGCGATCGCCTCGTCGACCGCCTCGCGCCTGGGCGAGGTGACCAGCACGAAGTTCGTGGCCGGGTCGCGCAGCAGCGCCTGAACGGCGGCGGCCCGCGCGGCGAGCGCGTCGACCATGCCGGCGATGGCAGCGAAGAAGGCGGTGATCTCACGCAGGACTCCGGCGCCGGTCAGGCGCCCTAAAACTCCCATCAGCGGAGCCCCGGCACGGCTCGCCGCGCGCGTCGCGAAGTTGCCCTGAGCGAGCAGCAGGCGCAGGGCGCGGCCCTCGAAGAAGTGCGTCAGGCGCGCCGGCGCGTCGAGAAAGTCGAGCGCGTTGCGCGACGGCGGCGTGTCCAGCACGATCGCGTCGAAGTTGCCGTCGCGGTCGAGTTCGTAGAGCTTGGCGACGGCGCTGAACTCCTGCGAGCCGGCGACCGCGCCGGAGAGCTCGCGGTAGATGCGGTTCGAGAGCGCCCGCTCGCGCGCCGCGTCGTTCGGGGCGAGGCTCGCGATCAGCTCATCGAGCGTGCGCTTGGGGTCCAGGCGCATCGCCCACAGCTCGCCCGTCCCCGGCACGCGGCGCGGCTCACCGCTCAGCTCGTCGAAGCCGAGCGCCTGCGCGAGGCGCGGCGCCGGGTCGATCG
>CAZABN010000195.1:0-2363 GCA_964483345.1 uncultured Solirubrobacteraceae bacterium | reverse complement strand
GAGGTCGTCGCCGGCAAGCGCCTGGTCGTCGTCGACGACTCGATCGTGCGCGGCAACACGACGCGGCAGATCGTGCGGATGCTGCGCGATGCCGGCGCCGCCGAGATCCACCTGCGCATCACCGCGCCGCCGATCAAGCACCCCTGCCACTACGGGATCGACATGTCGACCCGCGAGGAGATGATCGCCCACGGGCGAAGCGTCGAGGAGATCGCCGCCGAGCTGCACTGCGATTCGCTCGCCTACCTCTCCCTGGAGGGCGTCTACGAGGCCGTAAGCGGCGCCCGCGAACGCCACTGCGACGCCTGCTTTACCGGCGAATACCCGCTCGCCGGCAGCGAGGACGCGCTCGGCAAGAACGCGCTCGAGCTGCCGGTCCTGGCGTCCTGACGCCCTCGCGCCGCGCCGGCTGAATTTCGGATAGCCCACCTCGCGGGGTAATTTCCTACCTACCCACTGGGTAGTTTTGGGGCAGTCCATTTGGGTGAAAATCAGCGGCAGACCGCCGATTCGTTCCCCTCACGCAACACCCGCTCGACTGCCACCATCGTCAGCAGAAGCGCCCGCCGCCTGAGGGCGGACAGCGCTTCGATGTGATTCTTGTACACATGGCGCAGCCAGTGCGCTTGCATCGCGTTAGGATGGGCCGCCGATTGCAGCAGGGGACTCGCAAATTGCGGGACACCCGAGGCAATTTTGGGTAGAGCGGCAATCCGCCGGGGACATAGGACGACTGTGGTGGCAGAGCCGCGGTAAGCGCGGCACCGACGAAAAGACGTGAGAACGATTCTCGATTTTGAGGACAAGCGGTCCGACCCGACCATGACCCGCCCGCCGCGGCGCCGTCGCCGAGCCGACCTGGCTGCCGTCCCGCTCGAGGCCGCGAGTGAGGAGGCCGTGAGCGACGAGCCCCGCGCCCCTCGCACGCCGTTCCCGCGCATGGAGCGCGCACTACAGGCGGCCACAGCCGCCGACGGCGCGTACGCCCTGCCCGCGGCACCCGCCACGGATCCGCTCGGCGATCTCGTCGAGCGCCGCCGCCACCAATGGGCGCCGCGCCACGTCGCCGTCGACGCCGACTCGCAGGCCGTGCGCGACGTGCGTCGCCGCGAGCGGATCTACCGCCGCCTGCTCGCCAGCGCTGACGCCATCGTCGCGCTGCTCGCCGTGTTGGTCGCGTTCGACGCGGCGGGTGGCTACGGGCTGCGCCCGCTCTACCTGATCGTCGCGCCGCTGATCGTGCTCGCCGCGAAGGTCGGCGGCCTCTACGACAAGGACGAGCTGGTGATCGAGCACTCCACGCTCAACGAGCTTCCTCGCCTCGTCAACCTCGCCGCGATGGGCGCGCTGCTGTTCTGGATCGCGCGCCACTACCTGGTGATCGGTGCGCCGGGCACGCGTGACCTGCTGGCGCTCTGGCTCTTGCTGATCCTGGGCCTCGTCGCCGGCCGCGCCAGCGCCAGGGAGCTCGCGAGGCGGATCTCTCCGATCGAGCGCTGCCTGCTGGTCGGACGCCACGGCGTGTTCGGACAGCTGCAGGCCAAGTTCGCGGAATACCCGCGCGTGAGCCTGGTCGGCGTGGTCAACGCCGAGGAGATCGCCAGCGACCCCGCCAGGCTGCGCCACATCGCCGAGAACGACTGCGTCCACCGGATCGTGATCGACACCGACGCGGTCGGTCCGGCGGCGTCGCTCGGGATCGTGCGCGCCGCCAACGCGACCGGCCTGCAGGTCAGCCTGCTGCCGAGCATGCTCGCTGCCGTCGGCGGCTCGGTCGTCTTCGACGATGTCGGCGGCCTCGTGCTGATGGGCGTGCCGCGCTTCGGTCTCAGCCACTCATCGCAGATGCTCAAGCGAACCTTCGACCTGGCCGGAGCAACGATCAGCCTGCTGCTCGCCGCGCCGCTGATGGCGCTGATCGCGATCGCCGTCAAGCTCGACTCGCGCGGCCCGCTGCTGTTTCGCCAGACACGCGTCGGGCGCGACGGAACGCCGTTTCGGATGCTCAAGTTCCGCAGCATGATCGACGGCGCCGATGCGCTCAAGGAATCGCTGCGCGAGCACAACGAGGCCGACGGCCTGTTCAAGATCGAGGCCGATCCCCGCATCACCCGTGTCGGCAGGGTGCTGCGCCGCACCGGCCTCGACGAGCTGCCGCAGCTCTTCAACGTGCTCGCAGGCGACATGAGCCTCGTCGGACCGCGTCCGCTCGTGATCGACGAGGACAGCCGCGTCACCGGCTTCGACCGCCACCGCCTGCACCTCACGCCCGGCATCACCGGGCGCTGGCAGACCCTCGGCGCCGCCCGCATCCCGCTCGACGAGATGGTCAAGATCGACTACCTCTACATCGCCAACTGGTC
>CAZABN010000194.1:0-2389 GCA_964483345.1 uncultured Solirubrobacteraceae bacterium | reverse complement strand
GGTCGTCGTAGGGGAACGCCGCCTGCGGGTAGTGGTAGCGCCAGCGCAGCCAGGCGTGGCTCGGCAGCGCGTCGAGGTACCACCAGTACTCCTTGGCGTCCTCGCCGTGGTTGCCCTCGTCGCCGTTCAGTCCGAAGATCCGCTCCTTGAGCATCCGGTCGCGCCCGTTCCACAGCGCGAGCCCGAGGCACAGCCGCTGGTGGACGTCGCAGATCCCGGCGAGCCCATCCTCGCTCCAGCGGAAGGCCTGCGAGCGCGCGTGCTCGTGCGGCAGGTACTCCCACGGCTTGCCGTCGGCGCTGTAGTCCTCGCGCACCGTCCCCCAGGCACGCTCGCTCACGTACGGCCCCCACGTGTACCACGGCGTCGCCGCCGATAGCCCGTCAGCCGCCTGACCGAAGCCCGCGACCCGCTCCCGCTCAGCTCCCACCGCGCCCGGCTCGCCCCGCTCAGTCGCCGGCCGGGCTGTAGCGGTTCAGCCTCGAGCGCGCCGTCGTCGACTGCCGCTCGATCAGCTCCGGCTCGAAGCGGATGTCGCCGTGGCGGTGGTTGGGGTCGAGCGTCTCGGCGAGCAGCAGCTCCGCGGCGGCGCGCCCGACCTCGTACTTGGGCTGGCGGATCGAGGTCAGCGCCGGCGTCAGCATCGCCGCGAACTCGACGTCGTCGTAGCCGACGACGCTGATGTCGCGCGGCACGCGCACACGCCGCTGGGCGAGCGCCCGCAGCACCGTGAAGGCGATCTGGTCGTTGACGCAGACGACGGCGGTGGGGCGGTCGTCGATCGCGAGCAGCGCGTCGACGTGGCGTTCGGCCTGTTCGAGCGAGGTGATCGGGTCGATCGTGTATTCGACGATGCTGGCGTCCGGGTCGAGGCCCGCCTCACGCGCCGCCCGTCGCCCGCCGCGGCGGCGCTCCGAGCACTGCGAGAGGTGCAGCGGACCGTTGATGAACGCGATCCGCCGGTGCCCCAGCTCGAACAGGTGGCGCGCCGCCAGTTCGCCGCCGTGGGCGTGGTCGACCGACACCGAGCAGAGGTCGCCGTCGGCGCTGCGGCGGTCGAGCAGCACGACGAGCGTGCCGCGGTCACGCAGCTTCTGCAGGTGGTGGATGTTGCGCGAGGCCGGCGTGATCAGGATCCCCTGCACGCGCTGTTCCTCGAGCAGCCGCAGGTAGCGCGCCTCGCGGTCGGCCGAGCCGTCGGTCGAGCACACGTAGACGGCGCAGCCGTGTTCGTGCACGACGTCCTCGAGGCCGCGCACCGTCTCGGTCGCGAACGGGTTGGCCGCGTCGAGCACGACCGCGCCGAAGCACTGGCTGGTGCCGCTTCGCATCTGGTGGGCGGCGGAGCTGCGCACGAAGCCGAGCCGCTCGATCACCTCGAGCACCCGCTCGCGCGTCTCGGGGGCGACGCGGTCGGGGCGGTTGAGCACGTTGGAGGCGGTGCCGAGCGAGACGGCGGCCTGCTCGGCGACGTCGCGGATCGTCACGCGCCCGACCAGCGGCTGGCGCGCGGGCGAGCGCGGCTTCGCTGCATCCTTGCTGCGCGTCGTCAACGGTTTCCGTCCATTGGGCATCTCGATCTCACAGGGGACGCCCGACCCACGCTCGCTGACGCCTTCGCGGAAGAATAGCGCCGCGAACTATCGCGCCCCGCGCCTGCCGCGCGCAGCGGAAAGAACGATTTTTAGGCGGCCCTTACGGGCCGGGGGGTCCCTGACGGGACACGTCCCATTCGCGGTCCGGCGTGCGCCGGCGCTTGGGGATCTCGATCAGTTCGAGCACGACGCCGATCTGCTCGAGCGAGTCGAGGTAGGCGAAGCCGCCGTCGCCGTCGAGGCCGTAGCCCCGGCCCCATTGGCTGACGCTCATTCCGCGCGCCTCGAGCGCCGCGACGTCGGCGTCGATCGTCTCGGTGAAGGTGCCGATGTGGTGAAAGCCGAGGCCGCGCTGCTCGATCCATTCGGTGTAGATGCTGGGACCCTGCAGCGACTGGATCAGCTCGATCTGCGGGTCGGTGTCCGACAGCGCCACCCAGAAGGCGAAGCGTCCGGGATCGCCGCGGTAGCCGAGCGCCGGCACGGTGTCGGGGGCGTAGCGGTAGCCGCGCCAGTGTGTCGCCGGGAACAGCTCCGAGTATTCGGCGACGCCGCGGTCGATGTCCTCGACCAGGAAGCAGAGCTGATCGACGCGGCCGATCAAGCGATCCCCAGCGCCCGCTGGCGCGCCGGTGACGGCTGCAGCAGCTCGAGCGTGATCCCGTCGGGGTCGTGGAAGTAGCAGGCGAAGCCGCCCTCGTTGGCGCCCGTGGTGATCGCCACCGGCGGGTTGCGGAAGACGACGCCCTGCTCGCACATCCGCGCGTGGCGCTCGTGGATGTCGGTCACCATCA
>CAZABN010000193.1:0-2416 GCA_964483345.1 uncultured Solirubrobacteraceae bacterium | reverse complement strand
CGGATCGCGCCGACCGCGGCGGCGCGGTCGAGCGCCGTGACGAGCCGCCCGATCGTGCCGATCGTGACGTCGTCGTGGTGGGGGTCGAGCGGCGGGACCCAGAACGGCCCGGGTCCCTCGGCATACGGATGCTGCGCGTAGCCGTAGGCCGGCAGCTCCGAGCAGTGCCCGATCGGCTGGTAGTTCGAGTTCAGGCAGAGCACGCCCCGCAGGAAGGCGAGGGGCGCCGGGATGCCGGCCGCCTGCACGCCGACGGGCGAGGTCTCGCCCATCAGCACGCGCATGCCGGTGAAGTTGCCCGATGCCTTCAGACCCCGGTAGCCGGCGAGGAACAGGCCACGGTAGATGCCGGGCGAGACGAGCTTGCCGTTCACGTACTGCGGTCGCAGGTACTGCGGCTGGTTGGGCTCATTCCAGATCGAGTAGAGCTTCACCCGCTTCCCGTAGTGCTTGCCGACCGCCTCCATGAACTGCCCGTAGTCGCTCGCGTTCGGGTAGCTGTACTGGTCCTCGCCATGCGGCGTGGCCCAGCGCGGCACCGTGCCGAAGCCGCCGCTGACGGTCAGCAGCACCGTCCAATGCAGCGCGGTGACGGCGTCGATCAGCTGGTCGTAGGCGCCCCAGTTGTAGGCGGCGGGGTTGCTCTGCGTGAACTTCGGCCGCTGCTTGTGCCGGGGGTCGGGTGCGACCTCCCCCCAGTAGAGCACGATCCGCACGGCGTGCACGCCGAGCGACTGCAGCTCCGCGATCGTCTTCGCCTGCGTCGCCGGCGACACTCCGACCAGATCGCGAGGCGCCTCGAAGAACACGGTCTCGCCGGGCGAGGCCAGCGCAGCCGGAGCGGCGACAGCCGCGCCGGCGAGCACCGCGGCCGTGGTGAGGACAGCTGTCAGTCTGGCTGGTCGCATGTGCTTTCCGGCCTCTCCCCCCGATTGCCTTCCACTATGACCCCGCGCGGCGCGAAATGTTTCGCTGCGCCGGCACATCATGCCGAGATCAGCGCGACGCCGACGAGCGCCAGGCCAACGCCGAACGCCTGGGCACGAACGAGTCGCTCGCGCAGGAAGGCGCGCGCAAGCAGCACGGTCGCCACCGGATAGAGCGATCCGGCGACGGCGACGACGCTGAGCTGCCCGTGGCGGTTGGCGAGCCCGTAGAGCCCCGTGGCCGCGAACTCGAGCACACCGGCGAGCGCGAGCAGGCCCAGGTCGCCGCTACCGGGGAGATGCGGTCGCGCGCGGATCACGACGCGCGCGGCGAGCACGCCGAGCAGGCCCGTGACGTTCGCGAGCAGCAGCAGCCAGGCGACGCCGCCGCGGGTGCCGATGTGCGCGAACAGGAAGTAGGCGCCGAAGGCGGCGGCGGCGACCACGGCAAGGACGATCGAGTCGCGATGGCGGCGGCGGCCGGCGGCCGTCGTGGCGAGGCTGGGATGGCGCGAGGCGAGTGCCACACCGGCGACCGCGGCGACCATGCCGATCACCTGGGCCGCCGCGAGGTGGTTGCCGCCGAGCACCCCTGCGAGCACCGGTATCGCGACGCCGGTCGCGGCGACCGGCGCGACGACGCTCATCGTCCCGGCCGCCAGCGCGCGGTAGAAGCAGGCCAGGCCGACGATCACCGCGACGCCGGCGCCGATCGAGGCCAGCGCGGGCCCGGCGGCGGGGAAGGCCCGCCCGCTCGCCAGCACGACCGGCACCGCGAGCACCAGGCCGATCCCCTGCGCCACCGTCAGCACCGTCGCCAACGGCACCGTGCGCGCCTTCAGGCCGGCGGTGAAGTCCGCGGTGCCCCAGCAGAGCGACGCGGCCAGGGCGAGGAGAACTGTGTCGAGCACGATGGGCCAGGCCATCCTACGGCGCGGGCGCCGGCGCGGGCGTCCGCGCGCCGGCCCGAGCGGCCGCCCGCCGGCGCCCGCCCGCCGGCGCCCCCGCCGGCCTGAGCGGCCCGCCGCCGGCGCCCCCCGCCGCGCGTGCCCGCGCCCGGCTTGCAAGCCGCCCGTCATCCGCCGCCGGCGCCCCTGGCGTGACCGGTCCGGTCGATAGGCTGCGTCGATGGCACAGATCGACCTGCCCGCGGCGGAAACGGACGACGACTCCGAGCTCGCGGCGCTGCGCGCCGAGCTCGAGCACCAGCGCACGGAGAACGCCGCCAAGGAGCGCCAGCTCGACCGCTACGCCGCCGACCTGCGGGCCACCTCGCGCCGCGAGCGCCAGCGCGCGCGGGAGCTGAGCGAGAGCTACATGGCGACCGTCCGCGCGCTGGCCGGCGCCGTCGAGGCGCGCGACGCCTACACCGCGCATCACGGCGATCGCGTCACCGCGTACGGAATCGAGCTCGCCGCCGCGAGCGGGCTGGAGATCGCGGACGAGTCCGAGCTCGAGTGCGCGTTCCTGCTGCACGACATCGGCAAGGT
>CAZABN010000192.1:0-2440 GCA_964483345.1 uncultured Solirubrobacteraceae bacterium | reverse complement strand
CATCGCCGGCCTGCACAACGCCGGGGCGACCGGACCGATCGGGATCTATTCCACCAGCGCCCAGTGGAGGGAGATCACGGGGTTGACGGCGCAGACAACACCGACGGCCTTCAACGGTAGCCTGCCCGACTGGGTGGCCGGAACCGACGCGACGCTCTCGCAGGCGCGGCAGAACTGCACGAGCGGTGGCTTCACCGGCGTGGCGCCGACCCTCGCCCAGTATCGGATCGGGCCGCTCGACGCCGACCTGCGCTGTACCGGCTCGCTCTGAGCCGACCGTCTAAGTGGTTTTGGCTGGGTGGATCCGAGCCTTCAACGGGGCCAGGAGCCTTCGGCGATCCGGTGCCCGCCGTCGGAGGTGATCACCTGGCCGTTGATGAAGGCCGCGTCTTCGGAGAGGAGGAACGACACGAGCGCGGCAGCATCCGTGGGGCGCCCGGCACGCCCCAGTGGAGTTCGTTCCGCCGCTGCCTGTTCGATCTCCGGTGTCATCCATCCGGTCTGGTTGGGACCGGGGTTGATGGCATTCACGGTTACACCACGGGACCCGAGCTCGGTGGCGGCGGAGTAGGTGATCCATTCCAGCGCGCCCTTGCTGGCCGCGTAGGCGATCGCGCCGTTTTGCGGCGGCCCGCTCGTGAAGATCACGATACGGCGCGGCCTGGAGGGGTCGGTGATCCGCTCGGCGAACGCTCGCATGAGGAGGAGCGAGCCGCGCACATTGATCGCCATGTGCCGGTCGATCGACTCCGGAGTCATCTCGAGGAGGCCACCCCCAGGGTCGTAGGTGTGGGCGATGACCAGCGCGGAGAGTGGCCCGACCTTCTTCTCTGCGGCCTCGATCAGCCGTAGCGGCTCGGATGGATCGCCGAGGTCGCACTGGAAGTCGGTCTGCGTCTGCTCATCGTTCCCGGTGTGGTTCTCGGTGTCATACGGAGTCCATCCGGCCGTGACGACGTTCCACCCATCGCCGCGCAACCGGTCGGCCACCGCCGCAGCGATTCCGCGGCTGCGGCTCACGCCGGTGATCAGAACTGCTGACACGCGCCCGATGGTACGTGAGGTCTCGCGCTTGGGCCGAGGTGTGACCACGCGTATGCGCACTCCAGCTCACTCCCGATAACCCGGCGACTAGTGACGGCGGGTCCGGCTTGGGCGGAGCAGTCGCGCGCGAATGGCGGTGTTCCGCGCTGCGCTTCGCGCGCGAAGCAGGAGCGTGCGACTCGGCCATCACAAGGAGCTGCGATCGTTGTCTGATGAGGGTCCGGCTCCTCGCGGGTGTCGCCGTGGTTGTCCTGACTTCGGCGCTTGCGGCCGCGGGGTGCGGAGGTACGAGCAAGGTCGTCAAGTCCGGATGCATGCGCCTCGACAAGCGCGCGTTTTCGCCGTACGCGGAGTCTGGAGACAGGGTCATTGTGAAGGCTGGCACCATCGTCTACGCGGTCGAGGCGCTGCCCGCGATGGGCTGGCCGAGCAGCGCGGCCGGGTTTCCCTGGATGCCTCCCGTATCGTCAAACTCGCGGGTACTTGCCCATGTTCGGCTCTGCTCCACGACGGTGATGACGATGGAGGGCGAAGAGCAGGTGTTCGCGTTCCGTGCGCTGCACGCGGGCACCGCGACGCTATCGGCGTCGTTGACTGGCCCGTGGAAGCGAGCGAACCGCCCGCCGTCGCCGTATCGCGCGACGATTGCCGTGCGATAGCGCGACTCCTTCCGCGTGAACGCGACAGCGCGGACGGCTCCGCGTTCGGGTCTGGCGAGGACCGTCGCGGCGTGTCCGCCGGACGCGCTTCGGAAAGTCCTCTTGTCGAGGTACGCTGATGGCGATGACTTTTACGCGTATCACGGTGGATCCGGCGCAGATGGGTGGCGCGCCGTGCATCCGCGGGTTGCGGATCCCGGTCGCGACGGTCGTGGGGATGCTTGCTGACGGGATGACGGAGGCGGAGATCCTTGAGGCGTTCCCTGATCTGGAGGCTGGCGATCTGGTCGAGGCTTTGCGGTACGCGGCCGAGGCGGTGCGCGAGCGCGAGTTGCCGCTTGCCGCGGCCGGTTGAAGTTCCTGATCGACAACGCGCTGTCGCCGCTGGTTGCCGAGCAACTGACGGCGGCCGGCCACGACGCCGTTCATGTTCGCGACTACGGCTTGCAGGCCGCGGAGGATGCCGTCGTCTTCGATCGAGCGGCCGCCGAGGAGCGCGTGCTGGTCTCGGCCGATACCGACTTCGGGACGCTTCTGGCTGGCGGGCGCTCGCCCTCGCCGTCGGTTGTCCTGTTTCGCCGTGGCACTCAGCGCCGGCCAGTTGAGCAGGTCGCCCTGCTTCTCGGCAACCTCGAGACGCTCGCCGCCGAGCTCCAGACCGGCAGCGTTGCCGTGATCGAGCCGGACCGGATCCGCATCCGGAAGCTGCCTCTCCTGCCCTGAGCTGCCTCGGACGC
>CAZABN010000191.1:0-2501 GCA_964483345.1 uncultured Solirubrobacteraceae bacterium | reverse complement strand
CCCGCCACATGCAGCGAAACGACAACCGCCGCCATCAGACCGACGGTCCGCCACTGCCCGCGGTCGAGGGAGGCCGCGATCGCGCGCCGGCGAGAGGTGCCGCCCGCGCCCGCCGCACTCGCCGCCATTTCGCCTCTTTCCTTTCAGGGCCCGACTTTCGTCGGGATCGTCCCCGCAGCGGGCCTGCCACCCATCATTGCAAGCCGGCCGCGGTGACCGCCGTGCGGCCCGGCGCCGGGCGGCTCAGCCGCCGTCGGTCCTGAAGCCGACGAGCGCGTGCGTCCCGTCGCAGAACGGCTTGTTCGCCGATTCGCCGCAGCGGCAGAGCGCCACCCGCGTGCCGGTCCAGGTGGCGAGCCCGTGGCCGGTGGTCAGCGTCAGGTTGCCCTCGACGAGCAGCGGCCCGTTCGGCTTCGGGGTGATCCTGAGCGCCCCGCCGTGGGCTTCGAGCGGCTCGCCGACGTCGCCGATCGGGCCGCGGTCGCGGAACTCGGCGCCCTCGTGGCTGTTGTCGCAGAACGGCTTGTTCGCGGAGCGCCCGCAGCGGCAGAGCGCCGCGCGTGTGCGCAGGCCGGGGGCGTCGGCGGGCGCGCCTTCGATCGCAAGCTCGCCGCGCGCGTAGAGCGGGCCGTTGCCGGCGACGACGATCGTGTTGACGGCGGGCGTCGCCTCCGCCGGCCCGCCGTCGGCGCGGGTGTAGCTGAGCGCGCCGCTCGGGCAGCGCTCGATCACCGCGGCGACCGCGTCGGCCTCGGCGCGGTCGGGGTCGCACCACGGCTTGCGGCCGCTCTCGAACAGCTCGCCGCGGGCGCGCGTGCACTCGCCGACATGGATGCACAGCCGCCCGTCCCAGACCACGTCGACCGCGGTCCCCGGATAGGTGTGCGGCCCGGGCTGCTCGCTCATGCGCTGGAGCGTAGCGGTCCGCGCAGCGCCGCCCGCGCGGCGTGGAAGCCGCACATCCCGTGCACACCGCCGCCGGGCGGGGTCGAGGACGAGCAGAGCAGCAGCCTCGGGTTCGGCGTCGTGTAGGGGTTGGCGCGCAGCGTCGGGCGCGCCAGCACCTGCCAGAGGCTCGCGAGCCCGCCGCCGATGTCGCCGCCGACGCAGTTGGGGTTCTCCGCCTCTAGCGCCGCCGGGTCGCGGGTGGCGCGGGCGAGCACGAGGTCGCCGAAGCCGGGCGCGAAGCGCTCGATCTGACGCTCGATCGCCTGCGTCATGTCGACGTTCGAGCCGTTCGGCACGTGGCAGTACGCCCACAGCGTGTGCGACCCGGCGGGCGCGCGCGAGCCGTCGATCAGCGACTGCTGCGCGGCGAGGACATAGGGGCGCGGCGCCGTCTCGCCGCGTGCGACCGCCCGCTCGGAGGCGGCGATGTCCCGCAGCGGCCCGGCGAGGTGGACGGTCCCTGCCTCGCGGGCGGCGGGCGCCGTCCAGGGCACCGGCCCCGACAGCGCGTAGTCGACCTTGAAGACGCCGGGGCCGTAGCGGTAGCGCGCGAGCGCCGCCCGGTAGCGCGCCGGCAGCGCCTCGCCCGCGATCGCGAGCAGCTGGCGCGGCGTGACGTCGAACAGCACGGCGCGCGAGGGCGGGAGCTCGTGGAGCGAGGCGATCGGGCGGTCGCATTCGAGCGTGCCGCCGAGCGCCTCGAGCTCGGCGCGCATCGCCACGGCGATCCGCTCGGAGCCGCCGCGCGCGACCGGCCAGCCGCAGGCGTGCCCGAGCGCGAGCAGGACGAGCGCGAACGCGGTCGTGCCGGGCGCGCTGAGCGGGCGCATCGAGTGCGCGGCCATGCCGCCCAGCAGAGCGCGCGCCGCCGGCGTGCGAAAGACGGTTCGCGCGCACAGCTCGGCGGGCGTGGCGCCGAGCGCGCCGAAGCGCGCCGCGAGCAGCGGCGAGCGCGGCGGCCGGGTCGCCGGCGCGAGCACGAACTCGGCGAGGCGGTCCCACTCGCGCGCGAAGTGGCCAACCAGCGCGCGGTAGGCGCGCGCGTCGGCGCCGAGCGCCTCCGCGGTTTCGTCCAGCGAGCGCTGCAGCAGGACCGCGGTGCCGTCGTCGAGCGGGTGGGCGGCCTGGACCGGGGGCTGCAGCAGTTCGAGCCCGTGCTCGCGGAGCGGAAGCGTGCGCAGGAACGGCGAGCCGAGGGCGAGCGGGTGCACCGCCGAGCAGACGTCGTGGTGAAAGCCGGGCAGCGTCAGCTCCGCCGTGCGCGTGCCGCCGCCGATCCGCTCCGAGCCCTCGATCAGGTGGACCGAGCGGCCGCTTCGCGCAAGCTCGATCGCGGCGGCGAGCCCGTTCGGGCCGGCGCCGACGACGACGGCATCGACCAAACCGCTAGACCCTCGCGCGGCGTCCGGCCGGCCGCTGGCGCAGCTGAAACGGTGTGCTCACCAGCTGCAGCCTACAGCGGCGTCGTGTAGGCGCCGGTGAGGCCGCCGTCGATCAGGAAGGTCGTCGCGTTGACGTAGGTGGACTCGTCGCTGGCGAGGAACAGCACGCCG
>CAZABN010000190.1:0-2530 GCA_964483345.1 uncultured Solirubrobacteraceae bacterium | reverse complement strand
CGCATCGTCTGCTCGTCGTGCTCGACCACGAGCACCGTGTTGCCGAGGTCGCGCAGGCGCTCGAGCGTCGCGACGAGCTTCGCGTTGTCGCGCTGGTGCAATCCGATCGAGGGCTCATCCAGCACGTACAGCACGCCGACCAGCGCCGAGCCGATCTGCGTCGCGAGGCGGATCCGCTGCGCCTCGCCGCCCGACAGCGTCGCGGCCGCACGGTCCATCGAGAGGTAGCCGATCCCGACGTTCTCGAGAAAGCGCAGGCGCTCGCCGATCTCGCGCACGATCAGTCGCGCGATGTGGCGCTCGGTGTCGCTCAGCTGCACGTTCTCGATCCAGGCCAGCGCGCCGCGCGCCGACAGCGCGCAGAACTCGTTGATCGGCGTCCCGGCGACCAGCACCGCGAGCGACTCCGGCCGCAGCCGGGCGCCGTGGCAGTCCGGGCACGGCCGGACGCTCATGTACTCCTCGATCTTTTCGCGCGCCAGGTCGGAATCGGTCTCGCGGTAGCGACGTTCGAGGTTGTGGACGATTCCCTCGAAGCGGGCCGCGTAGGCACGCTCGCGCCCGTAGCGGTTGCGGTAGCGAACCTCGATCCGCTCCTCGTCCGTGCCGTAGAGGAAGACCTGGCGCTGTGCTTCGCTGAGCGTGCGCCACGGCGCCTCGAGATCGACGCCGTAACGCTCCGCCAGGGCGGTCGTCATCTGGTCGTAGTAGCTGGAGCTGCTCCCCGCCCACGGCGCGAGCGCACCCTGTCCGATCGACAGCTCGGGGTCGGGCACGACCAGGTCGGGGTCGATCTCCAGCTGCGACCCGAGGCCGGTGCAGCGCTGGCAGGCGCCCTGGGGCGCGTTGAACGAGAAGATCCGCGGCTCGAGCTCGGGCATCGAGGTGCCGCACTTCAGGCAGGCGAACTTCTCCGAGAAGGTGAGCGTCTCCCCCAGCCCACCGTCGCGCTCCACCATCGTCACCGAGACGATCCCCTCGGCGAGCGCGGCGGCCGTCTCGATCGAGTCGACCAGCCGCTTGCGCACGTCGGGTCGCATCACGAGGCGGTCCACGACCACGGCGATCTCGTGCTTGACCTGCTTCTCGAGCGTGATCTCATCCTCGAGCCCGCGCAGCTCGCCGTCCACGAGCACCCGCGCGAACCCCTCCGCCCGCAGCTCCTCCAGCAGCTTTCCGTACTCCCCCTTGCGTCCGCGCACCACGGGCGCCAGCACCATGAAGCGCGTCCCCTCCGCCAGCTCCAGCACCTGGTCGGTGATCTGCTCGATCGACTGCCCGGCGATCCGGGCGCCGCAGACGTGACAGTGCGGCACGCCGATCCGCGCCCACAGCAGCCGCAGGTAGTCGTAGATCTCGGTGACCGTCCCGACCGTCGAGCGCGGGTTGCGCGACGTCGTCTTCTGGTCGATCGAGATCGCCGGCGACAGACCTTCGATCGAATCGACGTCGGGCTTGTCCATCTGGCCGAGGAACTGGCGCGCGTAGGCCGACAGCGACTCGACGTAACGGCGCTGCCCCTCGGCGTAGATCGTGTCGAACGCCAGCGACGACTTACCCGACCCCGACAGGCCCGTTATCACCACAAGGGCGTCACGCGGCAGGCTCAGCGAGACGTTCTTCAGATTGTGCTCGCGGGCCCCTGTGACGACGATCTCATTCGCGGACGGCACTGATCTCCGATTGTACCGAGGCGAACAGACGTTCGTCTCGGCTGGGCAGGCAAACCCCCGCCGCCCGGGGCAGATAAACCACATCCAAACTGCGTCGTTCCGCCAGCGCGGCGTCTACACTCACCGTCCACATCGGCCACCAGCGAGGTGATCACCGTGAGCGAGCAGCACCGTGGCGGCGACGAGCCCTCTGAGGAGCTCCTCCGGCGTGCGCTGCTCGACAGTCAGAGCTCGGCGGCCGTGGCGATGCGCGTGGACGGTCTCGCGCTCTGCGACGGGCTGACGATCATCTTCCACGGCCGGCGCGATCTGTCGACGATCCAGACCTACGTCGCGCTGGGCTCGCACTGCACGGGCGACGCGGTCAGTGGCGACGCCCTGCTGCGCGTGCCGTGCGACCTCGACCTCGCCCAGGCCGCGGACCGCGACGAGGCCGAGCAGCTCTACCGCGATCAGGCGACGGCGCTGCGCGACGCGCTCGTCGCCGCCGACACGGTGCTCGCCGTCTGGCGCGAGCCGCTCGCCGAGATCACCGCGGCGCGGATCGAGATCGACCGCGGCGTCGCCAGCCCGCTCGACGCGCCGGCGCCCCGCCTGATCCCTGTCGCCCTGCGCGCCGCCGAGCGCCAGCTCAGCGTCGTCGCGGTCTGCAACGCGCGCACCCTGGCCGACGGTCGCCCGCCGCTCGGGATCGCCTGCATCCAGCACGAGCTGAGCCACGTCTACCCGCTGACCGACGACCCCGAGCACGCGCTGGCGGACTTCCTCGACCGCGCCGCCGATCACGCGCACCATCTGGCCGATCAGCTGGCCCACCAGGAGGCGTCGGTCGAGCGCTTCCTGGAGCTCTCGGGCGA
>CAZABN010000189.1:0-2603 GCA_964483345.1 uncultured Solirubrobacteraceae bacterium | reverse complement strand
CACCAGCACGGGTCGTTGCGCCCGAGCTGCTCGTCGGAGGAGACGCGGCGCTGCTCCACGTAGGCGGCCGCCTCAGGCTCGCCATGGGGCTCCGCGCCCTGCTCGGCCTGCGCCTCGACGGCGGCCGCCGCCAGCGCCCCGGCGCCGGCCGAGACGCCGGAGGTGTAGCTGACGCGCGAGGCGCCGCCGGTGGAGCTGCCGGCCGGCTGGTAGGAGCGCGGCACCATGGCCGGGGCGGCGGCGTCGCCGTTGGGGCCCTGCTGCTGCACCTGCACGTGGAAGACGAGGCGGGCGAAGTCGGTCCAGACGCTGTTCATCAGGTCCTCGAACAGCGTGAAGGCCTCGTTCTTGTAGGCGACGAGCGGTTCGATCTGCGCGAAGCCGCGCAGGTGGATGCCCTCGCGCAGGTAGTCCATGTCGTGCAGGTGCTCGCGCCAGCGCTCGTCGATGATCTGCAGCAGCAGGAAACGCTCGAGCGCGCGCATCAGCTCCTCGCCGAACTCCGCTTCGCGTGCGTCGTACTGCTTGATCGCGTCCGCCGTCACCAGCTCGATCAGCTGCGGCTGGTCGAGCCGCGAGCGCTCGAACATCTCGTGCCCGAGCGAAACCGGGTAGATCGCGCTCAGCGCGCCGAGCAGCGCGTCCAGATCCCATTCCTCGACATAGTCGCCGGCGGTGTACTGCTCGATCGTGCGTTCCAGCACCCCGGCGATCTCGCCGCGGGCCTGCGAGAGGTTCGCACCCTCGAGCACCTGGTCGCGCAGCGCGTAGATCACGCGCCGCTGCTCGTTCATCACGTCGTCGTATTCGAGCGTGTGCTTGCGCGCGAGGTAGTGCTGCTCCTCGACCTTGCTCTGCGCCTTCTCGATCTGCTTCGACAGAAGGCCCGCCTCGATCGGCTCCTCGTTGCCCTCGACGTCCACGCCGCCGAGGCGGTCGAGGATCCGGTAGATGCGGTCGCCGGCGAACAGGCGGATCAGGTCGTCCTCGGCGGAGAGGAAGAAGCGGCTCTCGCCGGGGTCGCCCTGGCGCCCCGAGCGCCCGCGCAGCTGGTTGTCGATGCGCCGCGACTCGTGGCGCTCGGTGCCGACGATGAACAGTCCGCCGGCTTCGATCACGCGCCGGCGGTCATCCTCCAGACGAGCCTCGAGCGTCGGCAGGAGCTCGCTGAAGTGCTCGTCGTAGCCCTCGTCGCCGGGGCGCAGGCCGAGCTTCGCGCATTCGAGGCGCGCCTGGTGCTCGGCGTTGCCGCCCAGCTTGATGTCGACGCCGCGGCCGGCCATGTTGGTGGCGATCGTGACCGCGCCGATGCGGCCCGCCTCGGCGATCGTCGCGCCCTCGCGCTCCGCGTACTCGGGCTTCGCGTTGAGCACGGCGTGCTCGATGCCGCGCCGGCGCAGCCGCGAGGAGAGCAGCTCCGAGACCTCGACCGAGATCGTGCCGACGAGCACCGGCTGCCCGGCCGCGTGGCGCGCCGCGATCTCGCGCTCGACGGCCGACCACTTCCCCTCCTTGGTCTTGTAGACCTGATCGTTGCGATCCGCGCGGACCATCGGGCGGTTGGTCGGGATCTGCACGACCGGCAGCTTGTAGATCTTCATGAACTCGGTCGCCTCGGTCAGCGCGGTGCCGGTCATCCCGGAGAGCTTGTTGTAGAGGCGGAAGTAGTTCTGCAGCGTGATCGTCGCGAGCGTCTGGTTCTCCTCCTGCACGCGCACGCCCTCCTTGGCCTCGATCGCCTGGTGCAGACCCTCCGACCAGCGGCGCCCCTCGAGCGTGCGCCCGGTGAACTCGTCGATGATCTTCACCTCGCCGTCGACGACCTGGTAGTCGACGTCGCGCTTGTACAGCGACTCCGCCTTCAGCGCCTGGTGCAGGTGGTTGACGAGCGTGCCGTTCTCGGCGCGGTAGAGGTGGTCGATGCCGAGGAAGCGCTCGGCCTTGGCGACGCCGAGCTCGGTCACCGCCACGGTCTTGTACTTCTCGTCGAACTCGAAGTCGAAGTCCGCGACGAACTCCTTCTTGGTGCGCGGGTCGAGCCCCTCCGGCGTCTTGCCCGCGATCATCGTCGGCGCGAGCTTCGCGAACTTGACGTAGAGGTCCGCCGCCTGCTCCGGCGCGCCGCTGATGATCAGCGGCGTGCGCGCCTCGTCGATCAGGATGTTGTCGACCTCGTCGACGATCGCGAAGCTGTAGGCGGTGACGGGCCTGCCGTCGGCGTCGCGGCGCCCGCCGTTCTGGACCTTGTCCTCGAGGCTGCCCGCCATGTTGTCGCGCAGGTAGTCGAAGCCGAACTCCGAGTTGGTGCCGTAGGTCACGTCGCAGGCGTAGGCGTGGATCTTCTCCTCCGGCGGCTGCTGGGACTGCAGGATGCCGACGGTGACGCCGAGCGCGTCGTAGATCGGGCTCATCCACTCCGCGTCGCGGCGCGCGAGGTAGTCGTTGACGGTGACGACGTGGACGCCGCTGCCGGCGAGCGTGTTGAGCACGACCGCCAGCGTCGCCGTCAGCGTCTTGCCCTCGCCGGTGCGCATCTCGGCGATCGCGCCGCCGTGCAGCACCATGCCGCCGATCAGCTGGACGTCGAAGTGGCGCATCTCCAT
>CAZABN010000188.1:0-2668 GCA_964483345.1 uncultured Solirubrobacteraceae bacterium | reverse complement strand
TGGCCGCTCGCGCGGATCTGCTCGCGCGTCGAGAACGAGTGGGTCGGCGCGAACACCGGGCTGCTCGACCAGCTGGCGTCGCTGTGCGGGCGCGAGCACTCGGCGATGCGGATCGACTTCCGCTCCGGCGTGATCGAACCGGTCCCGCTCGAGCTCGACGGCTGGCGGCTCGTCACGCTCGACTCGGGCGTGCGCCACTCGCACGCGGAGTCCGGCTACAACGACCGCCGCCGCGAATGCGGCGAGGCCTGCGAGGCGCTCGGGATCTCGAGCCTGCGCGAGCTGGAGCCCGCGATGCTGGACGCGCTGCCGGCGCCGCTCGACCGCCGCGCGCGCCACATCTACGAGGAGAACGCCCGCGTCGACGCCTGCGTGGAGGCGCTCTCGCGCGGCGACCTACCGGCGGTCGGGGCGCTGCTCGACGCCTCGCACGCCAGCCTGCGCGACCTCTACGAGGTATCGACACCCGAGCTCGACGCCGCCGTCGAGCTGCTGCACGCCGGCGGCGCGGCGGGCGCGCGGCTGATGGGCGGCGGCTTCGGCGGCAGCGTGCTCGGCCTGCTGCCCTCCGGCGCGGTCGCGCCGGAGGGCGCGACGGAGGTGCGGCCCGGGCCGGGGGCGCGGGTGCTGGAGCGGTAGGGGGCGGGGAAACGTGCGGCGGGGGCGTCTGACGCTGGTGGCCGTGCTGGCGGCCGGGGCCGCCGGCGGCGTGGCGGCCGCGATCGGGGGCGGGTCATCGACGCCGCCGGCCGCTCCGAGCGCGTCGGCGTCGGCGCGCGTGCAGGCGAGATCGCTCCTGGGACACCTGCGACTCCCGGCCGGCGCGACCCGCTCGGCGGTTGAGCCGCACGGCGATGGCGGGCTGCTCGATCCGTGCTGCGACGACGTCCAGGACGGCCGTGCCGTGATCCTGCCCATCAACCGCTACCCGGGAACGGCTCCCTACGACCGTTCGAGCCTGGTCACGGCGCGCGAGTGGTGGACGGTTCGCGCGTCGCCGCAGAGCGTGTCCGCGTTCGTGAAGCGATTTCGCCCGCGCGGCGCGACGTCCGCCCACTTCTTTGGCTACGGCCCGCAGAGCCCGTCGTTCTCCGCCACGGCCCAGCTCGCCACGGTGGAGGCGGTGTTCCAGTGGCCGGCTGTCACGAACCACTTCGGCGGTCGGCAGCTGATCGTCGCCGTGGCGCCGCTCGCCGACCATCAGACCGGCGTGCTCGCGTACGCCGCCGTCAGCTTCATCTCACCGAGAGGGGACTCGGAGCAGATCCCTCCCGGAGCCCGCGAACTCAGCGTCAGCACCCGGCTGAACCGGGTGAACTCGGCGTCGCCGATCGACCTGCGCCCGGTCGTGATCACCTCCGCGAGCAGGATCCGCAAGGTCGCGGCGCTGCTGAACCGGCTGCCGCTCGCTCCCCCCGCCGGGTCCTTCGGCTGCCAGATGGGCCTCGACCTCGTGACCGTGCAGCTCACGTTCCGCTCCCGCCGCCGCGGCCCACCGCTGGCGAGCGTCCAGCTCGCCTACGGCCTCAGCGGTCTCAGCGGCCCGCAGGTCTCGCCCTGCGCGCTGAATCTGGCGATCAACGGCGACGATCACGAAACGGGACTTCTCGCGGGCTGGGCACGCTACTTCGACCTGTCCCCGTTCCCGCCGCTCGTCCCACGACTCGCGGCTCTCCTGCCCGGCTCGGTCCCGACGGTCGCGCCAATCCCGACGGCCGCGCAGGACGGCGGCTAGGGCGAGCGCCCGCAGCGTCAGGCCGAGCGGCGCGGCGGCTGCGCGATGATGCGTGGGTGGAGCGAATCGCCGCCGACGCGCTGATCTTCGACTTCGACGGCGTGATCGTCGACTCCCACGAGGCGGTCACCGGCTCGATCAACGCGGCGCTCGTCGAGCACGGCCTGGCGCCGCGGCCGGCGCAGAGCCTCCGCCACTACATCGGCCCGCCCACCTTCACCGCCTTTCGCGAGCTGACCGGCGCGCCGGAGGGCTCGCCGGAGATCGACGCGATCGTCGCCACCTACCGGCGCCACTACGCCGCCGTGTACCTGACGGCGACGCGCGCGATCGACGGGATCGTGCCCGTGCTGGAGACCTTGTCGGCGCGCCTCCCGCTGGCGCTCGCGACGTCGAAGTCGGTGCTCTTCACGCAGCCGCTGCTCGAGGCGCTCGGGCTCGAGCGCTACTTCGTGGTGGTCGAGGCCGCCGCGAGCAACGACTCCAGCGACGACAAGGCGGCGATCGTCGGGCGCGCGATCGCGGCGCTCGCCGCGCGCGGCCGGCGGCGCCCCGCGATGGTCGGCGACCGCTCCTTCGATGTCGAGGGGGCCCGCGCGCACGGGCTGCCCGTGATCGGCGTCACCTGGGGCATCGGCAGCGTCGCGGAGCTGGAGGGCGCCGGCGTCGACGTGCTGGCGCGAAGCCCCGGCGAGCTGCTCACGCTGCTTGCGGACGAGGGCCCGCCGGCAGACTGAAACGGCTATACCTCCGGGCGCGCGGCGCGCAGGACTGCGCGCCGCGACCGGACTTCGCTCGCCTGCCCAACAGATCAAAGGAACCGTGATGGACGACCCTTACGCAGCAACGCCGAATGATCGCTTCAGCTTCGGGCTGTGGACCGTCGGCCACCGCGGCGGCGACCCGTTCGGCCTGCCGACGCGGCCGCCGATC
>CAZABN010000187.1:0-2670 GCA_964483345.1 uncultured Solirubrobacteraceae bacterium | reverse complement strand
TCGAGCTCTTCGGGTTCGCCTTGCCGTAGATCTCGTCGGGGAGCGCGAGCTGCTCCGCCAGCGCGATCAGGTACGGGCGCTCGCGCTCGAGCGTGGCGCCGTCGCGGATGTCGATCTCCTCGATCGCCAGGTCCTCCGCCCGGGCCATCACCGACACCCCCGGCGCCGGCAGGAAGCTGCAGCGCAGCGCGTAGGCGCTCGGCCCGAGCCGCAGATCGAGGCTCGCGGGCTGGATGTTCGCCCGCGGGATCGTGTGGTCCGACTGGATCCAGCCCGCCACGACGGCGTCGCGCAGCGCCTGCGCCGGCAGCACCCCCGCGCGCCCGTCCAGCCCTTCCCGCGCCTCGCTCGCGCCGCTCGCCTGTGCCTCTGACACGCTCAGGGGGTCCGTCGGCGCATCACCGCTTGATGGTCCTCGCTGGCCACCACGCCGAGTGTACGGACGCCCGCAGCGCCCCGGCGCGGAGCCTCCCGCAACCTCCGCGCGAATCGTCGCCGCCCGCAAACGCCCCGCTCACGCAGCGACCGCACCCGAGCCCTCACCCATCCACGGCGGACCCGTACGCCGCCCCGGAGATCGCCGCGCGCACAAGCAGCGTGCGCCCCGGCTCGGCGTCGCCGTCGAGCTCCGCGGCGTCGACGGTCCGCTCCGCCACCCAGCCCGCCTGGCGCAGCATCGCGAGGTGCGCCTCGAGCGGCATGATCGTCACCCACGGCTCGCTGCGCCCGCTTCGCCGCCGCGCGTTGGCGACCGCCGCCACCTCCTCGGAGTCGATCCCGTCACGGTGGAGCGCCAGGCTCGCCGCCAGCACGCTCCCCGGGGCGCTCCGCGAGCGCAGCCCCGCCAGGAGCCTCACGCAGGTCGCTCGCTCGAGGTAGATCAGCAGGCCCTCGCACAGAAAGAGCGTCGCGTGCGCGCTGTCGTGGCCGGCGCGCTCCAGCACGAACGCCGCCTCGTCGACGCGGAAATCGATCGGCGCCAGCGTCAGCGCCGTCATGTCCGCGCCCATCGCCGCCAGCCGCGCGGCCTTGTCCACCTGCGTGTCGGGATGGTCGAGTTCGAAGTAGCGCACGCCGCTGCTGCGAAAGCGCAGCGCCCGGTCGTCGTAGCCGGCGCCACAGATCACGATCTGCGTCACGCCCGCCGCGACCGCGCCCAGCACCTGCTCGTCGAAGAACCGCGTGCGGGCCGCGATCTGCGGTCTGAGCACCAGCGCGGCGGGGGTCGGCAGCATGCCGCGGCAGAGCGCCTGCTGCGCGCCGCTGTCGCCCTCCGGCGTGGTGGGCCGCTCGACGAACCCCGCGCGGATCAGCGCCACGGCCTGGCTCGTCCGCGACGGGCCGCCGGCGGGCGGGCCCGGCCGCGTCCACGGCCAGCGCAGCGCGCGCAGCGGGCTCATCGCGACGCTTGGTCGCTCACAGCGTCGCGAGCGTCTGTCCGGCCAGCGCCTCCAGCTCTCGCGTCAGTGCCGGATCAGCGGCACGGCCCTGATCCACGAGCTGCTCGCGCATCAGCGCCCCCGGCAGCCCGCGCATGCGTCGGCCGTGCGAGGCGACGTCGGCGACGGCCTTCCCGTTGAGGGTCAGCGTCACGCGCTCGCCCGCGTTGACCGCATCGATCACCGCCGCCACTCGGTGTTCCAGATCTCGTACTTCGATCTCCATGAGCGACACCGTAGCCAACGCCCCGGAGCGGTGCGTGCGAGCGCGACCCCTTCTCCTTATCCCCGGCTTTCGCCGGGATCGCCTCCGGCGCCACGTCCGGCCCGCTCGCTCCGCCGCTGCGGCACCGCTCAGCCCCCCAGCAGGATCTCCCACTCCGCCACCGCGGTCACCTCGAGCAGCCCCATCGCGCTCCACGGGTCGCCGGCGAGGCGCGCCCGCACCGCCTCCTCGTCGGGTGCGTCGACGATCAGCAGCGTGCTCAGCTCATCGTCGAGCGGGCCGCCGAGCACCACGAACCCCTCCGCCACGAGCGCGTTCATGAACGACGCGTGCTCGGCGAAGCGCTCCTGCTCGTCGAGCTCACGCGAGGGGTCCCACGCCCTGCCGCGGCTGCGGGTGACTGCGAGGTAGCGCACCCTTCAGGCGTTGTAGATCACCATCGCCGCGCCGAACAGGATGCAGTAGACCCCGAACGGCCGCAGGTTGCCGCGCTTGAAGAACCGCGTCAGGAAGTGGACGGTGACGACGGCGGTCGCGGCGGCGAAGACGGCGGCGATCAGCGCCGCGCCGCGGATCCCGTGGTCGCCGAGCGGGCCGGTCAGGTCGCCGATCTTCAGCACGCCGGCGGCGAGGATCGGCGGCGTCGCGAGCAGGAACGCGAAGCGCGCCGCATCGCTGTTGTCGAGTCCGCGCATCAGGCCGCCGGTCATCACGACCCCGTCGCGGCTGATCCCGGCGATCAGCGCCGTCGACTGGATCACCCCGATCACGCCCGCTTCGCGGTAGTCCATCGTGTCGAGGTCGCGCGAGCCCTCGGCGTTCAGCCCCTCGCGCACGGCGAGCGCGCGCACCTCGGAGCGCCGGCGGTAGCGTTCGGCGCCGAGCAGGATCACGCCGTTTACGACCAGGAACACCGACGCGTAGATCGGCTTCGCCAGCGCCACCCGGATCGGGTGCTCGAGCAGCAGGCCGAGGATGCCGACCGGGATCGTCGCCGTCACGATC
>CAZABN010000186.1:0-2689 GCA_964483345.1 uncultured Solirubrobacteraceae bacterium | reverse complement strand
TTGCCCGACACGCGCGTGAGGATCAACGTGTCGAGCGCCGAGCCGGCGAGCCCCCAGGCGGCGCCGATCCCGGCGCTGAGGCCGATCAGGCCGAGCCCCCACCACAGCGTCGCGTCGCCGAAGTAGTTGGGGTGGCGCGTGTAGCGCCAGAGGCCGCGGTCCATCACCGCGCCGGCGCTCGCGGGGTTCGCCTTGAAGCGGTCGAGTTGCAGGTCGCCGAGCGCCTCGAAGACGAAGCCGACAAGCCACACCGCCGCGCCGATCACGTCGAGCACGCCCAGGCCGCGCCGGGCGCCGAGCGAGCCGGCGGCCTGCAGCGGCAGCGAGATGACCCACATCGTCGCGGCCTGGGTCAGGAACACGCGGTAGAGGCTCGTCAGCCAGAAGCGGGCGCCGTCGCGCTCGCGCATCGCGACGTAGCGCGGGTCCTCGCCGCGGCCATGGTTGCGGCGGGTGATGTGGCCCGCGAGACGGGCCCCCCACAACGTCACGAGGATCGCGAGCAGCAGCCGGCGGTCGCGGTCGCCGTGGCCGAGCGCCACGCAGACCCAGGCGATCACGATGAAGCCGACACCCCAGAAGCTGTCGATGATCGAGGCGTCGCGCAGCGCCAGGCTGGCGAGCCAGACCGCGATCACGAGCGCGAGCGCGCCGGCGGCGCTCGCGAGCATCACCGTCGAGGTCACCCGCGGATCCGCGCCCCGGCCGGATCGAACAGCGGCTCGGCGGCGACGACTCCGGCGACCCATTCGCCGAAGATGTCGATCTCGACCGCGGTGCCATCGGCGAGCTCGGCCGGGAGATAGGCGTAGGCGATCGAGCGCTCGATCGTGTAACCGTAGCCGCCGCTCGTCACGCGCCCGGCGATCTCGCCGCCGACGCGCACGGGTTCGTTGCCGAGCGCCACCGCGCGCGGGTCCGCCAGCGTGATCGCTCGGAGCCGCCGAACCGGCTCGACGAGCTGGTCGCTGCCGATGAACTGCTTGTCGGTGCGCACGCAGAAGTCGAGCCCGGCTTCCAGCGGCGTCTCGTCGGGTGTGATGTCGGCTGCCCAGACGCGGTAGCCCTTCTCGAGCCGCAGCGAGTCGATCGCACGGTAGCCGCCGGCGAGCAGCCCGTGCGGGCGGCCGGCTTCGAACAGCGTCGCCCACAGGCCGGCGCCGTATTCGGTCGGGCAGTACAGCTCCCAGCCGAACTCGCCGACGAAGGTGACGCGCAGGGCGCGCACCGGCACGTCGCCGACGGTGATCTCGCGCAGGCGCATGTAGCCGAAGTCGAGCGGGTCCGGCGTCAGCGGCGCGAGGATCTCGCGTGCGCGGGGCCCCCACAGGCCGAAGCAGGCCCAGCGCGCGGTCACGTCGGTCACGCTCACCGAGCCGTCCGCCGGCAGGTGGCTGCGGATCCAGCTCGCGTCGTGGTTGCCGAAGGCGGTGCCGGTGACGATCCCGAAGCGATCCTCCGCCAGGCGCGCGACCGTGAAGTCGCACTCGATCCCGCCGCGGCGGTTGAGCATCTGGGTGTAGGTGATCTGGCCGACGTCGCGCGCGACGCGGTTGTCGCAGAGGTGCTCCAGCAGCTCGGCCGCGCCCGGGCCGGCGACCTCGAACTTGGCGAACGAGGACTCGTCGAACAGCGCCGCGGTCTCCCGCGCGGCCCGGTGCTCGGCGCCGATCGCCGGCGACCACAGCATCCCCGCCCAGCCGTTCGGACGCAGCGACTCGTCCCCGGCCGCGGCGTTGGACTCGTACCAGTTGACGCGCTCCCAGCCGGACTTCTCGCCGAACGCGGCGCCGTGCTCGCGGTGCCACTCGTAGGCGCTCGAGACGCGCAGCGGGCGCCCGGCCTCGCGCTCGTGACCGGGGTAGCGGATGTCGTAGTAGGTCTCGTAGACCTCGCGCGTGCGCTTGAGCGTGTAGGCCGGGGAGCGGTAGTGGGACCCGAAGCGCCGGATGTCCATGTGCCACAGGTCGAGCGTCGGCTCGCCTCCGACGATCCACTCCGCCATCACCTTGCCGATGCCGCCGGCGCCGGCGAGGCCGTGCGCGCAGAAGCCGGCGGCGACGAAGAAGCCGCGCACCTCGCTCTCGCCGAGGCAGAACTCGTTGTCGGGCGTGAACGCCTCGGGCCCGTTGATCAGCCTGGTGACGGTGATCTCGTCCATCGCCGGCACGCGCCGGCGCGAGTTCTCGGTGATCTCCTCGAAGCGCGGCCAGTCCTCCTCGAGCAGGCGGCCGTTGAAGTCGGGCGGGATCGCGTCGAGGCTGTGCTCATCCAGCGCCCACGGCGCGCTGTGGCGCTCGTAGCCGCCCATCACGAGGCCCGCGCCCTCCTCGCGGAAGTAGACCAGCAGGTCGGGGTCGCGCAGCGTCGGCAGGTGCTCGCCGGCGGCGCGTTCGCGGAAGGGCTGGGTGACGAGGTACTCGTGGGCGAACGGGATGATCGGCACGCGGACGCCGGCCAGGCGGCCGATCTCGGCGGCGAACATGCCGCCCGCGTTGACCACGACCTCCGCCTCGATCGCGCCGTGCTCGGTCTGCACGCCGCGCACGCGGCCGCGCTCGACGTCGATGGCCGTCACGCGCGTGTGGGTGAAGATCTGGACGCCGCCCTCGCGCGCGCCGCCGGCCAGCGCGTAGGTCAGCTGGGAGGGGTCGAGGTAGCCGTCGGTCGCGAGGTAGGAGCCGCAGCG
>CAZABN010000185.1:0-2698 GCA_964483345.1 uncultured Solirubrobacteraceae bacterium | reverse complement strand
CCGGGCGGCGTCGCGCTGCTGATCGAGGCCTACACCGAGAACCGCAACCGCACCGGCGCCGACGTGCGCCACCTGCTGACGAAGAACGGCGGCAACCTCGGTGAGCCGGGCAGCGTCTCCTACCTGTTCGAGAAGCGTGGCGTCGTGATGGTGGACGGCGCTCGCTACGGCGAGGACGACCTGCTGGTCGCCGTCGAAGCCGGCGCCGAGGACATCGTGGCGGACGACGACCTGCTCGAGGTGATCGCCGCGCCGAGCGAGCTGTCCGCCGTGCGTGCGGCGATCGAGGGCGCGGGTATCGAGATCGAGAGCGCGGAGGTCGTCCAGCGGCCGACGATGCGCGTCGAGCTCGACGAAGCCAGCGCGGTCAGGCTGTTCAGGCTGATCGAGGCGCTCGAGGACAACGACGACGTCGGCGCCGTCCACGCGAACTTCGAGGTCTCCGACGAGATCCTCGAGAAGGTCGTCGGCTGAGAGCGCCATTGACGACGAGGGTGGGCCCGGGGCGGTAGGGAGACCGGGTCCGGGGCGCCGTGAGCGAGCGGCTCGCGCCGGCCGGCGCCGGCTGCGGTTTCGCGCCGCGTCGCGCGTGCGAGGAGGCTGGATCCGCCGCGCGTCGCAGGCAGGCGTCCGGTCCGCCGCGGAGAATCAGGCGGATTAGATGATCGTGCTTGGAATCGACCCGGGGCTTGCGAACACCGGCTACGGCGTCGTCGCGCGCCGCGACGGGCGGCTGGTGGCGCTCGACGGCGGTGTCGTGCGCACCGCCGCGGCGTCCAGCGTGGAGCAGCGGCTGGGTGAGCTGCACGACGCGCTCAGCGCGCTGCTGCTCGAGCACGCTCCGACCGCGATGGCGCTCGAGACGCTCTACTTCGGGCAGAACGTGCGCACCGCGTTCGCCGTCGGGCAGGCGCGCGGCGTCGCGATGCTGTGCGCCGGGCAGCACCGCGTCGAGTGCTTCGCCTACACGCCCCAGCAGGTCAAGGGAGCGGTCTGCGGCAACGGACGCGCACCGAAGGATCAGGTCGCGCGGATGGTCGCCGCGCTGCTCGGCCTGGCCGAGACGCCCTTCTCCGATCATGCGAGCGACGCTCTGGCGGTGGCGATCGCCCACGCAAACCACGCGCCGCTCGCGCGGTCGGTCGCCGCAGCGGAGGCGGTGAGCGCGCGATGATCGCGATGCTGCGCGGCGAGGTGGTCGAGCGCGGCGGCGACCACGTGACGCTGATGTGCGGCGGCGTGGGCTACCGGCTCGCGGTCTCGGCGCCGACGCTCGCCGCGCTCGGGCCGCTCGGCCGCGAGGCGACGCTCCACACCCACCTGATCGTGCGCGACGACGCGCTCGTGCTGGTCGGCTTCGCCGCCGAGACCGAACGCGACCTCTTCCTCGCGCTGCTCGGCGTGCAGGCGGTCGGCCCGAAGCTGGCGCTCGCGGTGCTCGGGGCCGGGCCGCTAAGCGCCGTGGTCGGCGCGATCGCCTCGGGCGACGCGCGCTTCTTCCAGTCGGTCCCGGGTGTCGGCAAGCGGACCGCCGAGCGGATCATCGTCGAGCTGCGCGACAAGGTCGGCGCGGCGCTCGGCGAGGGGATCGTGGTGCGGCGCGCGTCGGCGCAGGACGCGCCGCGCGAGCTCGCGCGCGAGGGCCTGCTGGAGCTCGGCTTCGCGCCGCCCGAGGCCGACCGGCTGCTGGCGGAGGCGAGCGGCGAGAGCGCCGAGGAGCTGCTGGCGGAGGCGCTGCGGGCCACCCGGCGCGGGGCGCAGCAGCGATGAGCGAGCCCGAGCGCATCCAGACGCCGTACCTCGCGGCGGAGGACGAGTTCGAGCGGACGCTGCGGCCGCGGCGGCTAGAGGAGTTCGTCGGACAGGCACAGCTCAAGGAGCAGCTGGCGGTCGCGATCGAGGCGGCCAAGGCGCGCGGCGACGCGCTGGACCATGTGCTGCTCGCCGGACCGCCCGGGCTCGGCAAGACGTCGCTGGCCCAGATCGTCGCCGCGGAGCTCGGTGTCGCGTTCGTGGCCACCGCCGGGCCGGCGCTCGAGCGCAAGGGAGACATCGCGTCGTTCCTCACCTCGCTCGAGCCGCGCAGCGTCTTCTTCGTCGATGAGATCCACCGTCTGCCGCGGGCGCTCGAGGAGACCTTCTATCCGGCGATGGAGGACCGCCGCCTGCCGATCACCGTCGGGCAGGGAGCCGGTGCGCGGGTCGTGACACTGGAGCTGCCGGCGTTCACGCTGATCGGCGCCACCACCCGGGCGGGCCTGCTGACGACCCCTTTGCGCGACCGCTTCGGCATTCCGGCGCGCCTCGAGCCCTACTCCACCGAGGAGCTGGCGGCGATCGTGGTGCGCGCGGCGCGGATCCTTGAGGTGGAGCTGGACGATGGCGGCGCGCTCGCGATCGCGAGCCGCAGCCGCGGCACGCCGCGTGTCGCCAACCGGCTGCTCAAACGCACGCGCGACTACGCCGAGGTGCGCGGCGCCGGAACCGTGACCGCGAGCATCGCCCACGCCGCCCTGGAGCTGCTCGAGGTCGACGAGCTCGGTCTCGACCGCCTGGACCGGGCGATCCTGCGGACGATCTGTGAGAAGTTCGCCGGCGGGCCCGTCGGGCTCTCCACGCTGTCGGTCGCCGTTGGGGAGGAGCGCGACACGATCGAGGATGTCTACGAGCCCTACCTGCTGCAGCTCGGCATGCTGAA
>CAZABN010000184.1:0-2735 GCA_964483345.1 uncultured Solirubrobacteraceae bacterium | reverse complement strand
CCGGCGGGCACGCGCGCACGGAGCGGGTGTCGTAGCGTGCGCGCCTGAATCTCGATCGAGGAGGGAGGACGCGGTGGCGCAGTTCGACGGACAGACGGTGCTGGTGACTGGAGCCTCGCGTGGGATCGGCCTCGCGAGCGCCGAGCATTTCGCGGCCCTGGGCGCGCGCGTCGGCATGGTGGCGCGCGACACCGCGGCGCTCACGGCCGCGGCGGAGCGGATCGGCGGGCGCACGCACGTCGTCGGCGCCGATCTGGCGCAGCCGGACGAGTGTGCGCGCGCGGTCGACGAGGTGGTCGCCGCGCTCGGGCCGGTTGACGTGCTGGTCAGCTGCGCCGGCGTGCTGCACCGCGACTTCGTCGAGAACGTCAAGCCGGCGGACTTCGAGCAGACCTGGCGGCTGCACGTCGGGGCGGCGCTGTGGCTCAGCCAGCGGGTGCTGCCCGGCATGCGCGAGCGCCGGCGCGGTTCGATCGTGCTCGTGTCCTCGGAGCTCGGGCTGATTGGCGGGCCGTCGTACGCGTCCTACTGCACGAGCAAGTGGGGCATGGTGGGCCTCGCCGAAGTGCTCTACCACGAGCTGGCCGGGTCTGGCGTGCACGCCTGCGCCGTCTGTCCGGGCGATGTTCGCACGGACCAGATGCGGGGCGAGATCGCCTGGGGGCCGACCGGCGGCGCGACGCTCGAGAAGGCGATGGCGCCGGAGCGCGTCGCCGCCGCGATCGCCGCCGCTGCCGCCGGCGGCAAGGCCGTCGTGATCGTCGATCGCCCGCAGATGCGCGCGGTCTTCGGCCTGTTCGGCGGGCCTCGCGGGCTGAGCCGCAAGCTAGTCCACGGCGCCTACAAGCCGCTGCTGAAGTCGCGCGGCGGCTGAACCCCGGATCCTCGCTCGCTCCGCGCCGCGCGAACTCCGCGCGGACGCCGCCCCAACCCCCGCCGGGTCCGCGTCAGCGCAGAACGCGATGCTCGACGCGGCCGTCGCCGGCGATCAGCACCTCGGCGGTCAGCGCCGGCGCGAAGATCCCGTGCCCGACCACGCCGGGCGCCGCGTCCAGGCGCGCGAGCATCGCCTCACGGTCGTCGAACTCCCCGAGGTAGTCGGCGATCACGCCGCCGTCCGGGCTTGGCGGCGCGTCTCGCAGGCGCACGTCGCGCAGCGCGGCGAGCGTGGCGTCGAGACCGAAGCGCAGCAGCTCGAGCGGGACCGGCGGGCCGATCCGCTCCACGGCCTTGTCCGCCGAGGCGATCACGATGAAGCGGTCCGCCGCCGCCGCGACGACCTTCTCGCGCGTGTGCGCGCCGCCGCCGCCCTTGATCAGCCAGCCGTCGCGATCGACCTGGTCGGCGCCGTCGATCGCGATGTCGAGGCGCTCGATGCCGGCGAAGGCGACGATCTCGAGGCCCAGCTCGCGCCCGACCCGCTCGGTCTCCGGCGAGGTCGCGACGCAGCGGATCGCGAGCCGCCGCGCGGCGAGCGCCGGCAGCAGGTGCGCGACGGTGCTGCCCGTTCCGAGCCCGACGAGTTGTCCGTCCGCCACCAGCGCCGCGGCGGCCTCGGCTGCTTCACGCTTCTCCTGATCGCGGGTCGACACGTCGCAGAGGCTAGCCCGACTCGCGCTTTCTCGCTCAAAGTCCGCGCCGCGGCGGCGCCCTAACACAAAACGGCTTGACATAACTCGCATGGGCGTCCAGTGTCAATCAGACCGGAAGATGCGGACTCCTGCCGATACGGCAGCGGTTACGTTTCCACCCACACCTCCGGCCGCAGCTCCGCATACACTGGACTGACGTGACAACGACGCACTCCGAAATCGACCCGGTGGCCGACCCGGACCGGCCGCGGCCGGCGCCGCCGCTCACTGCTGCCCCCGTTCTCTCCACGGCTCCGTCGTGGGAGGCGCTGCGCGGCTACGCGACGCTGATGCGCGGTGTGCTCGACGCGCTCCCGTTCGGCGTCGCCGTGCTCGACCGCGGTGGGACGCTCACGACCTGGAACAGCGAGCTCGCCTCGATGCTCCCGTCGCCGCCCTCGCGCGGCGGCACGCATGACCTTTCGGTCCTGGTTCGCGAGGTGCACCGTATCGTCGCCGACCCGCAGGACTTCGACGCGCGCCTGGCTCTGGCGCTCGAGCCGCCCGAGACGGAGTTCGACGGCGAACGGCCGACCAGCGAGTTCGAGGTGGCGCTGCACGGCGAGGACGGCGGCGCGCTGGCGGTCTCGGTCAACGCCTTCGGCGACGGCGACGAGAGCATCGTGATCTGCTTCCGCGACGCGACCGGTGAGCTGCGGGCCCGGCGCGAGCTGGAGCATCGTGCGATGCACGACCAGTTGACGGGCCTGCCGAACCGCGAGCTGCTGATGGATCGCCTATCTGTGGCGCTCGCCCGTCTGGGCCGTCAGGGCACGGCCGTCGGCGTGCTGTTCATCGACCTCGACGGCTTCAAGGAGGTCAACGACGTCCACGGCCACGACGTCGGCGACGAGCTGCTGATCAGGGTCTCGGACCGTCTGCGCCGCGAGGTGCGTGACGGCGACACGGTTGCGCGCTTCGGCGGCGACGAGTTCGTCGTGCTGTGTGAGGATCTCGTTCGCATCGAGGCCGCCGAGCCGCTCGCCCGGCGCCTCGCGGAGGCCGTCGCCCAGCCTGTCAGCATCGCGGAGCGGCTGCTTGTCGTGCATGCGAGCATCGGCGTGGTCGTCGAGCAGAACTCGGCGACGAGCGCCGAGGCGCTGG
>CAZABN010000183.1:0-2738 GCA_964483345.1 uncultured Solirubrobacteraceae bacterium | reverse complement strand
GGATCGACCTCGCGCTCGCGAACAAGGAGTCGCTGGTCGTCGGCGGCGAGCTGGTCGCCGCGCTCGCCGAGGCGACGGGCGCGCGGATCCTGCCGGTCGACTCGGAGCACGCGGCGCTGCATCAGCTGATCGCGGCCGAGCGCTCCGGCGGTCCCGGGACGATCGAGCGGCTCACGATCACCGCGTCCGGCGGCCCGTTTCGCGGGGCCTCGCGCAGCGAGCTCGAGCGTGTGACGGTCCAGCAGGCGCTGGCGCACCCCACCTGGTCGATGGGCGACAAGATCACGATCGACTCCGCGACGCTGATGAACAAGGGGCTCGAGCTGATCGAGGCCCACCACCTGTTCGCGATCCCCTACGAGCGCATCGACGTGCTGGTGCATCCCCAGTCGATCGTCCACGGCCTGGTGACGCTCTGCGACGGCGCCGTGCTCGCTCACCTCGGCTGCCCCGACATGCGGGTGCCGATCGCCTACGCGCTGCATCACCCCGAGCGGATGGAGCTGGACGTGGCGCGGCTGGATCTCGCCGCGGTCGGCGCCCTGACCTTCGAGGCGCCGGATCTCGAGGCGTTCCCGGCGCTCGCGGTGGCGCGGGCGGCGGCGGTCGCCGGCGGCACCGCGCCCTGCGTGCTGAACGCCGCCAACGAGGTCGCCGTGCACGCCTTCCTCGACGGCCGGCTGCCTTTCCTGCGCATCGCGGAGGTGATCGAGGCGACGCTCGACGAACTGGGGGCGACGCCGCTGCGCGAGTTCGACGCGCTGTTCGAGGCCGACCGCCGCGCGCGCGAGGTCGCCGCCGCGAAGATCGCGTGACGGCGCACCTCCCGCGACGTATCAACAGCATGAGGCGGCTTCCACCTCCGGTGTTCGCCGTGGCGGGATTTGTCCTGGCCTGCGGCGCCGCGGCGGCTCTGGCGGCGCCGCAGGCCCCCTCACCGGTGCTCACGGCGCCGGCCGCGACACGCGCCCAGGCCGCGGCCGACGCGGCGGCGGCGCTTTCGCGGATCACGCTGCCGGCCGGGTCGCGGCGCCTCGCCACTGCGCCGCGAGCCCTGCGCGGCGCGGACGGACCGGATTTCACGATGGCGTACGCGACGTTCAGGACGGCGACGGCGTACTGGAGCCTGGCGGACGGCGCCGCGGCGAGCGCGCTGCTCGCGCAGGCGCCCCACGGCAGCTCGACATGGTCCTATCCGGGCGAGCTGAGCGGCGCGCAGATCAGCCTCCCCGCGCGCGGTGGCTGGTTCGGCCCGAGCTGGCTGGTGATCGAGACCAAACCCGACGCGAGCAACCCCGGACGCTGGCTGGCGGAGATTCAGGCCGTCGTCGTGTGGACGCCGTGGCGGCTCGAGCTGCCGGGCGACGTGGCGTCGGTCACCGTGCGCCGCCTCCAGGACGACAGGGTGCTCGCCGACGTGACCGACGCCGGGCGCGTCGCGCGGATCGTCGCCGCGGTCAACGCCCTGCCCGTCGATGACGCGATCCACGCCGTCTACGCCTGTCCCGAGCTCCCCGTCGGCAAGCGACCCGGCTTCGAGCTGTCATTCGCAGGCTCCACCGGCGCCCTGCTCGCGACCGCGACGACGGAATGGTGCCCGCTGGACGTCTCGCTGAAGGTCGGCACCCACGCGCCGCAGCAGCTGATCACCGGCAACCTGGCCGCGACGCTCGAGCGGATCCTCGGGATCACCCTGCCGCCCGCGTTTTAGGCGGCGTTCACCCGGCCTGCGACACTTCGCCTGTGACCTGGGTGATCGCGATCGCCGGTTTCTGCGCGCTCATCGTGCTGCACGAGGCCGGGCACTTCGTCGCGGCGAAGGCGGTCGGCATGCGCGTCGAGCGCTTCTCGCTGTTCTTCCCGCCGAAGCTGATCGGCTTCCGGCGCGGCGAGACGGAGTACCAGATCGGCGCGATCCCGCTCGGCGGCTACGTGAAGATCACCGGCATGACGCCCGATGAGCTGAGCAGCGTGGACCTGCGCGTCGCGGAACGCAGCTACTACATGAAGGAGCCCTGGAAGCGGATCGTCGTGATCCTCGCCGGGCCGGCGGTCAACCTGCTGACGGCGTTCGTGCTGTTCGCCGCCGTGCTGCTCTCGCACGGCCTCGACGGCGCCTACGCGATCGGCAACCTGGCGCCGTCGCAGACGACGGTCAGCCAGGCCCCGACGACGATCGTCGGCGCGGTGGTCAAGCACAGCGGCGCCGCCGGCGTGCTGAAGGTCGGCGATCGCATCACGGCGATCGGCGGGCGCCCCGTGACGCCGAGCACGGTCGACCACGCGCTCGCCGGCGAGCACTGCCCGGGCGCGCTCCGCAACGGCTGCGCCGCGACGGCGCCGGTGAGCGTCACGGTCCGCCGCAAGGGCGCGGCGCGCAGCTTCACGATCAGGCCGCACTACGACGCCGCGCTCAGGCGGATGGTGCTCGGCGTCGGGCTGGACGTGCGGATCGTGCCGGTGCGCTTCGGCGTGCTCGGCGCGGCCGGAACCTCCGCCGGCGCGATGTGGGACCTCGGCACCTCGACGATCACGCACTACTTCGACGCGCTCGTGCATTCGAAGGACCGGGCGCAGCTGCAGAGCGTCGTCGGCATCACCGAGGACACCCAGGAGGCCGTCGCGCGCGGGCCGGGCTACGCGCTCGTGATCCTCGCGCTGGTCTCGCTGGTGCTGGCGGTCGTCAACCTGTTCCCGTTCCTGCCGCTGGACGGCGGGCACGTCGTCTGGTCGCTGGC
>CAZABN010000182.1:0-2750 GCA_964483345.1 uncultured Solirubrobacteraceae bacterium | reverse complement strand
GACCTCGGCGCGATCTCGATGTTCTGGTACTGCTTCCGCGAGCGCGAGACGATCCTCGACCTGTTCGAGTTCTCCTCCGGCCAGCGGATGCACACCCGCTACTTCCAGGTCGGCGGCGTGATCGAGGACATCCCGCGCGGCTTCGAGGCCAAGCTCCGCGAATTCATCGCGATCATGCCGGGACGCACCGACCAGTACATGGACCTGCTGCGGCGCAACGAGATCCTGCTGCAGCGGCTGCGCGGCGTCTGCCCGCTCGACGAGGCGACGCTGCTCTCGCTCGGCGTGAGCGGGCCGCTGCTGCGTGCGGCCGGCAACCCCTGGGACCTGCGCAAGGCCGAGCCGTACTGCAGCTACGAGGACTTCGAGTTCAAGATCCCGGTCGGCACCGTCGGCGACAACTACGACCGCTTCGCGGTCCGCGTCGCCGAGATCTACGAGTCGGTGAAGATCATCGAGCAGGCCCTCGACGGCCTGCCGGAGGGCCCGCACATCACCGAGGACCGCAAGATCGCGCTGCCGCCGCGCCACGAGCTGGCGACCTCGATGGAGGCGCTGATCCACCACTTCAAGCTCGTCACCGAGGGCTTCCGCGTGCCGCCGGGCGAGATCTACTACGCGATCGAGAGCCCGCGCGGCGAGCTCGGCTGCTTCGTGCGCTCCGACGGCTCCTCGAAGCCGGCCCGCGTGCACATGCGCGACCCGAGCTTCGTCAACCTGCAGGCGACCGCGCCGATGGTCCGCGGCGCCTACATCGCCGACCTGATCGCGACGCTCGCGATGCTCGACCCGATCCTCGGCGGGATCGACCGATGACGCGCGACGGGTCGGCCCTGGGGCTCGCGCCAGGCGAGCACCCGCCGCGGCTGCGCCGCCGGGGGATCACACCATGACCCGCGTCACGCGCTTCGCGCACGGCTCGCGCGTGCCGGGCTGGGATCAGGCGGCCGACCTCGACAAGGATCCGGCCGGCGTTCCCGACCCGGCGCTGGTCGAGGTGCCGGCGAAGCTGCGTGCGGAGATCGAGGCGGCGATGGCGCTCTATCCGGACCGCCGCTCGGCCGCGCTGCCGGCGCTCGCCGCCGCCCAGCGCGTGCACGGCTGGTGCTCGCCGGAGGCGATCGAGCAGGTCGCCTGCGTGATGCGCCTGACCCCCGCCTACCTCAGCTCCGTCGCGACCTTCTATGACATGTTCGAACTGGAGCCCGTCGGCCCCCACTCGGTCTACGTCTGCACCAACATCTCCTGCTCGCTGCGCGGCGCCGACGCGCTCTACGACGCGATCGAGCAGGCCGCCGGCGACGACCCCCAGATCAACCTGCGCCACTTCGAGTGCCTCGGCGCCTGCGACATCGCGCCGATGGTCTCCGTCGACCAGGTCTACTACGGGCCCCTGGAGCTCGCCGACGCACAGCGGCTCGTCGACGACCTGCAGGCCGGGCGCGAGCCGATCCCCGACCTGGCCCTCTCGCGCCTGCGCTGCGCCGACCCGAAGGCGAACGCCTGATGCCCCGCGCCCGCCCCCGCGCCGCCACGCCGATCCTGCTGCGCGACATCGACGAGCCGGGGCTCGCCACGCTCGAGGTTTACGAGCGCCGCGGCGGCTACCAGGCGATGCGCAAGGCGCTGGCGATGGATCAGGCGGCCGTCGTCGCCGAGCTCGACGCCTCCGGCCTGCGCGGGCGCGGCGGCGCCGGCTTCCCCGCCGGGCGCAAGGCGGCCTTCCTGCCGCAGGGGGACATGGACCGCTACCTGGTCTGCAACGCCGACGAGTCCGAACCCGGGACCTTCAAGGACCGCGAGCTGATGGCGAAGAACCCGCACATGCTGATCGAGGGGATCGTGATCGCCGCGCACGCCGCCGGCGCCAGCCGCGCCTTCATCTACATCCGCGGCGAGTACGAGCAGCAGGCGCGGGTCCTCGACGCGGCGCTGGCCGAGGCGGCCGCCGCGGGTTACATCGGCGAGCGGATCCTCGGCGGCTCCTTCTCCTGCTCGGTGGTGCTGCACCGCGGCGCCGGGGCCTACATCTGCGGCGAGGAGACGGGCCTGCTCGACTCGCTCGAGGGCAAGCGCGGGAATCCGCGGCTGAAGCCCCCGTTCCCCGCCGTCCAGGGGCTCTACCAGGGCCCGACGCTGATCAACAACGTCGAGACGCTCTCGACGATGCCGCACATCATCGCGATGGGCGGCGCCGAGTACGCCAAGCTCGGCGTCAGCGGCTCGACCGGCACCAAGGTCGTTTCCGTCTCGGGCCACGTGCAGCGCCCCGGCAACTATGAGATCGAGTTGGGGACGCCCTCGCGCGAGATCATCTTCGACCTGGCCGGCGGCCCGCCGGAGGGTCGCCAGGTGAAGCTCTGGTTCCCCGGCGGATCCAGCTCGCCGGTGCTGACCGCGGCCGATCTCGACGTCCCCTACGACTTCGACTCGCTCGCCAAGGCGGGCACGATGCTCGGCTCCGGCGCGATCATCGTCGTCGACGACTCGACCCCCGTGCTGGACGTCGCGCTGAAGCTCGCCAAGTTCTACCGCCACGAGTCGTGCGGCAAGTGCACGCCATGCCGTGAGGGGACCAACTGGACGGTGCGGATGCTCGAGCGCATCGACGCCGGCGAGGCGACGCCGATGGACCTCGACATCATGGCCTCGGTCCAGGAGCACATCATCGGCAACTGCCTGTGCGTGCTGGGCGACGCGATGGCGATGCCGATCGGCTCGATGATCGCGAAGTTCCGCGACGAGTTCGA
>CAZABN010000181.1:0-2755 GCA_964483345.1 uncultured Solirubrobacteraceae bacterium | reverse complement strand
CCCGCAAGGACCGCGAGTTCAACGAGATCTACGACCTCACCGCGATGCGCGTCGTGGTCGACACGACGAAGGACTGCTACGGCGCCGTCGGTGTCGTGCACTCGCTGTGGAAGCCGCTGCCCGGCCGCTTCAAGGACTTCGTCGCGATGCCCAAGTTCAACATGTACCAGTCGTTGCACACGACGGTGATCGGGCCCGAGGGACGTCCGCTGGAGATCCAGATCCGCACGCGCGAGATGCACAACATGGCGGAGTACGGCGTCGCCGCGCACTGGATGTACAAGCGTGCGGCGCGCCCGGACCGCAGCGGACGCTCGAACTGGTCGGCTGACGAGGCGAAGCTGAAGTGGCTGCGCTCGATGGTCGACTGGCAGAGCGAGACCTCGGATCCGAAGGAGTTCATGGAGACGCTGCGGGTCGACCTGTTCGAGGACGAGGTCTATGTCTTCACGCCGAAGGGCGAGGTCAAGTCGCTGGCGGCGGGCGCGACGCCGCTCGACTTCGCCTACGAGGTGCACACCGACGTCGGACACCGCTGCGTCGGAGCGAAGGTCAACGGCAAGATCGTTCCTCTGAGTTACGAGCTTCGCTCGGGGGACATCGTCGAGGTCCTGACCTCCAAGCGGGAGCGCGGCCCTTCGCGCGACTGGCTGGCCGTCGTCAAGACGACGCGCGCCCGCAACAAGATCAAGCAGTGGTTCAAGGCGGAGACCCGTCAGGACACGGAGCACTCTGGGCGCGAGGCGCTCCAGGAGGCGCTGCGCAAGCAGGGGCTCCCGGCGCAGCGGATCAGCGGCTCGGGCCTGCTCGCCGACGTGATCCGCGAACTCGGCTTCCGCAAGGCCGACGACTTCTACATCGCCCTGGGGGCGGCGAAGATCTCGCCGAAGACGGTCGTCGGCAAGATCCTGCAGCGGCTCAAGGAGGGCGAGGCGGCGGACTCCGAGCAGACGGCTGCCTCGACGCTGATCACCTCGCGGCGCGAGCGGCGCCGGCCCACCAACTCCTCGAGCGAGTTCGGCATCCGCGTCGAGGGCGTCAGCGACGTGCTGGTGCGACTCGCGAAATGCTGCCGGCCCGTCCCGGGCGACGAGATCGTCGGCTACATCTCACTCGGGCGCGGGATCACCATCCACCGCGCCGACTGCTCGAACGCCCGCGCGCTGAGCCGTGACGCCGACCGCTTCACGCCGGTGGCGTGGGAGGGGGAGCAGACGACCGGCTTCAAGGTCGAGATCCAGATCGACGGCTGGGACCGCCACCGCCTGCTGGAGGATCTCTCGCGAACGTTCTCCGAGGCCGGCATGAACATCGTCGAAGCCCAGTGCACCGCGCATCCGCCGATGATCCGCAACCGTTTCGTCGTCGAGTGCGCCGACACGCAGACGCTCAAGGCGACGATCACGCGCCTGCGCAACATCGATTCGGTCTTCGACGCCTTCCGCGTCACGCCGGGCAACTGACCGTGGTCTTTCCCGATTTCGTCGGCGACGCCGCGCGCTCCGCGCTGAAGCTGCTGGGGGGCGCCGAGCACGAGGTCGAGAAGCACTCGCCGGTCGAGGAGCCGCTGCACGAGGCGGTCGCCGCGCTGCACCACGCCGCCGAGTCGATGGACCGCCACGTCGAGGTGCTCGAGGCGGTGGCGGCGACGCTGCCCGAGCTCACCGGCGCGCTGGTCAAGCTGACCGACCAGCTCAGCGAGGTGCTCCGCCTGGCGAGGCCGCTGGAGGCCGCGGAGCGTGAGGTGGCCGGCATCGGCCGCCTCTTCCGCCGCCGCCGCCGCACGCCCACCCCGGCGCAGCTGCCCCCGCCCGCCGCGGGTTCGCCCGCGACAACGGACGCCGCCACCGCAGACGACGCGCCGCCGGCCACGGCAGCCGCGCCCGCCGACGCCGCCGCAGCAGACGACGCTCCGCCGGCCTAAGCCACGACCGTCAGCGCGGCGGGCCGAATCGTGAAGCGCGCCTCGGTGACCTCACCGATGTGGTCGCCGTCCACCTGCAGCGCCAGCGGCCGCCCGGCCGCGCTGCTGACGGTCATCGAGGTGATGTCCCGGAAGCTCGCGACCTGGCGGTGACGGGCGACACGCCCACCGCCGATCGCGGCGCGCGCCAGCAGCGAGGCCGCGCCGAGCACGCTCGCCCGGCGCAGCACCACGCTCGACAGCGTCCCGCCGTCGAGCGACGCGCCGTCGGCGAGGTCGATCGGGCGGTCGTGGAAGTAGGTGTAGTGCACGGCGTTCTGGACGATCGTCGTGACGCCCGCGACCGTTTCGGAGCCGACCGACACGAACATCCGCGGCGGGCGGATCAGGTAGTGCCCGGCGAACGTGCGCAGCGCCATCGCAAGGAAGAAATACGGCCCGAAGCGTGCCTTCAGCCGCGGCCTCGCGTCGACGCCGCGCACGACATCGGCGTCCATCCCAATGCCCGCACTGAAGGTGTACAGCCGTCCGTCGACGTCGCCAAGGTCGACCTGGCGCGGCGAGAAGGTGTCAGCCATAAGCAGCAGATGCTGGGTTGCGTCGATGATCTCCCCCGGTATCCCAAGCAGCTTGCAGAAGACGTTGGCCGAGCCGCCCGGCAGGCAGCTCAGCGGAGTGCCGGACCCCGCCAGCCCGTTGGCGGTCTCGTTGACCGTGCCGTCGCCGCCGAAGGCGATCACGATGTCGTAGCCGTCGTCGGCGGCCTGGCGCGCGAGCTCGGTCGCGTGGCCGCGCGCGCGGGTCTCGACCGCCTCGACCTCGTAGCGCGCC
>CAZABN010000180.1:0-2786 GCA_964483345.1 uncultured Solirubrobacteraceae bacterium | reverse complement strand
CCGCGACCTCGTGCCCGCGCTCGGTCAGCTCACGCACGCCGGCCGGCGTCATCGATACGCGGTACTCGTCCGGCTTCGTCTCACTCGGGATCCCGACCTTCACGACCGTCCTCCTCGATTTGGATGTGTTCGGCGCCGTCGCCGCGGCGCCTGATGAGCGCTCACCTGCCACCCCCGCCCGCGCCGCCGAGCAGCTCACGTCCGCGCAGCGCCAGCCAGAACTCGATCCGGTTCTCGACGCGGTCGAGCCGGCGGCCCGTCAGCTCCTCGATCCGCGACATGCGGTAACGCAGCGTGTGGCGGTGGCAGAAGAGCGCGCGCGCCGCCGCCTCCCAGCTGCCGTTGTGCTCGAGGAAAGCCTCGAGCGAGCGCAGCAGCTCGTCGCCGTGACCGGTGCGCGAGCGCTCGATCGGGCCGAGCACGTCGTCGCAGTACTGCCGCAGGCCATCGTCGTCCTGGAGCGAGAGCAACAGCCGGTAGGCGCCGAGATCGTCGGCCGAGGCGACCGCCGGCGTCGAGCCGTTCGCCAGCGCGCCGACCTCGAGCGCGCAGCGCGCCTCGTGGAAGCTGCGGCGCAGCGTCGCGAGCGGCGCGTTGTGGCTGACCGCCGCCCGGACCGTGCGCCCCTCGCCCGCAAGCAGCTCGCGCGCGGCGGTGGCGACCTCGAGCGGGCTCTGCACGCCGGCGAGCACGGCGCACAGCAGGCGCCGGCGAGCGGTCGCCACGGTGGCGACGAGCGAGTGGACGCCGAGATCGCCGAGGATCCGCGAGAGCTCGTCCTCGAGCGCCTCCGGCTCCTCCACGCCCATCACCAGCACGGCGGCATCGCCGGAGATCTCGAACGGCGCCAGCCGCACCGCCGCCTCCTCCCCCTCGATCCTCCCGCTCAGCACGAGCCCGAGGACATCGCCGGCGAGGCGGCGCTCGGTCTCCGCGACGACCCGTTCGCGCATCTGCGCGAGCGCCACGACCATCACGGCGTGATGCGCGAGGAAGCGCTCGAAGTCCGCGACGCTGTCGCTCTCGGGCACGGCGACGAGCCAGGAGGTGGCGACGCCGTGCGCGCCGCTCGGCACCGGCAGCGCGATCGCGCGTCCCGCCAGCTCGGAGTTCTGGGGCACGAACCCGCGCGGCGAGCTGACGCCGGCGCGGGCGGCGATCTCGGAGCGGATCGCCGCGACCAGCGTGCCGTCGAGCTCGCGGCGGAAGGCGTGGGCGGCGAGCGTGCGCCCGGCGCCGTCGAGCACCATCACGGTCGCCCCGATCGAGTTCGCCAGGCCGCGCACGACCTCGGCGAGGCTGCGCTGGTCGAGCACCAGGCGCTCCATGCGCCGCTGGATCGAGACGGCGCGCTGGAGCACGTCGAGCTGCTCGTTGACCAGGCTGGTGAAGGCGCGCTCGGTGATCGCGATGAACGGCATCTCGTAGGGCACGCCGAACAGCGGGAACTCGAGCTCGCGTGCCTCGTCGACGAGCGCCGCCGGCAGCGTCGTGTGGGCGAAGCCGAGGCCGAAGCCGAGCCCCGCGAGGTGGTGGCCGGCGAGCCGGCCGATGTAGGCGCGCTGCGCCTCCTCGTCGAGTAGGAGCATGCCGGTGCTGAGCAGCAGCTCGCCGCCCGAAAGCCACGGCGCGGGGTCCTCCAGCTCGGAGACGTGCACCCAGCGGATCGGCGCGCCGGCGGCGCGCTCGCCGGCGACGAGCTCCAGCTCGAGTGCGCCGACCAGATCCTTGACGCTCAGCATCGCGAGGCGTTCACCAGGACCGCTCGCTCGCCTCGCTAAGGACGGTGCGCAGGATCGCGCCGATCTCCTCGAACTGCTCGCTGTCGCAGATCAGCGGCGGCGCAAGCTGCACGACAGGGTCGCCGCGGTCGTCGGTGCGGCAGATCAGGCCGTGCTCGTAGAGCGCGCCGGAGAGGAAGCCGTAGAGCAGATGCTCGGCCTCGACGTGACCGAAGGTCTCCTTGGTCTCGCGGTCCTTGACCAGCTCGATCGCCTGGAAGAAGCCGGCGCCGCGCACGTCGCCGACGATCGGGATGTCGCGCAGCCCCTCGAGCATCGCGCGGAACTCCCCCTCCTTGGCGAGCACGTGGCCGCAGAGATCCTCGCGCTCGAGGATCTCGATGTTCGCCAGCGCGACGGCCGCGGCAACCGGATGGCCGCCGAAGGTGAAGCCGTGGGCGAACATCTGGCCGTGGCCCAGGAACGGCTCGGCGAGACGGTCGGAGGCGATCATCGCGCCCATCGGGACGTTCGCCGAGGTCAGGCCCTTCGCGGTGGTGATGATGTCGGGCACGTAGCCGTAGCGCTCCGAGCCGAACCAGTGGCCGAGGCGCCCCCACGAGCAGATCACCTCGTCGGAGATCAGCAGCACGTCGTGCTCGTCGCAGATCTCGCGCACGCGCTGGAAGTAGCCCTCCTGCGGCGGGATGCAACCGCCGCCGTTCTGGACCGGCTCGAGGATCACGGCGGCGACCGTCTCGGGACCCTCGAACTCGATCCGCGCGGCGATCTGCTCCGCCGCCCAGAGCGGGTCGCGGTCGGCCGGCCAGCGGTAGGAGTCGGTGTTCGGCACGTGGCAGCCGCCCGGGGCGAGCGGCTCGAACTGGCTGCGGATCGAGGTGATGCCGGTGACCGAGAGCGCGCCGAGCGAGGTGCCGTGGTAGGCGACCTCGCGCGCGATCACCTTCGACTTCTGCCCGTTGCCGGTCAGCCGGTGGTAGGCGCGCGAGAGCTTGATCGCCGACTCGACCGCCTCCGAGCCGCCCGAGGTGAAGAAGACGCGGT
>CAZABN010000179.1:0-2796 GCA_964483345.1 uncultured Solirubrobacteraceae bacterium | reverse complement strand
AGTGGCGGAAGTGGCGGACGCCGGTCGTGACCATCGCGACGCCGGCGGCGTCGGCGGCGGCGATCACCTCGGCGTCGCGGACCGAGCCGCCCGGCTGGATGATCGCGCGGATCCCCGCCTCGATCGCCAGCGCCGGACCGTCGGCGAAGGGGAAGAAGGCGTCGGAGGCGAGCACCGCGCCGGCGAGCGAGTCGACGCGCGCCTTCTCGAGCGCGATGCGGACCGAGTCGACGCGGCTCATCTGGCCGGCGCCGATGCCGACGGTGGCGCGCTCGTGGGCGAGCACGATCGCGTTCGAGCGGACGTGCTTGCAGACGCGCCAGGCGAACAGCAGGTCCTCCCACTCCGGCTCGCTCGGGGCGCGCGTCGTCGCGACCGTCATCTCCTCGCGCGCGGCGGCGACGGCGTCGCGGTCCTGGACCAGCAGGCCGCCCGCGACCTGGCGCACCTCGAGCTCGGGCCCCCCGGCGCGGCGGTCGCCCTTCTCGAGCAGGCGGACGTTCTTGCGCTGCTGGAGGATCTCGAGCGCGTCCTCGTCGTAGCCGGGGGCGAAGAGGACCTCGATGAACTGCTGCGCGAGCGCCGCCGCGAGCTCCGCGTCGATGCGCGCGTTCAGCACGACGACGCCGCCGTAGGCGCTGAGCGGGTCGCACTCGAGCGCGCGGGTGTAGGCCGCGAGCGGGGTTTCGGCGAGCGCCACGCCGCACGGGTTGTTGTGCTTGACGATGACCGCGGCGGGGACGCCGTCGAACTCGTCGCACAGCCGCCTGGCCGCGTCGAGGTCGAGCAGGTTGTTGAACGAGAGCGGCTTGCCGTGATGCTGGCGGACCTGGGAGAGCAGGTGGGTGCGGGCGCCGACGCGTGAGTAGTACGCCGCGCGCTGGTGGGGGTTCTCGCCGTAGGAGAGCTCGAGCACCTTCTCGTAGGCGCGCACGTGCAGCTGCGGGAAGTCGTCCTCGCGGCGCTCCGCGAACCAGCGCGCGATCGAGGTGTCGTAGCGGGCGGTCATCGCGAAGGCGTCGGCGGCGAGCGACTCGCGCGTCGGCAGCGACAGGCGCGCGTCGGAGGAGCGCAGCTCGTCGATGATCGCGTCGTAGCTCTCGGGGGTCGTGACGACCGCGACGAACGGATGGTTCTTGGCGGCGGCGCGGATCATCGTCGGGCCGCCGATGTCGATGTTCTCGATCACCTCGGCGTCGGAGGCGCTGGCGCGCCCCGCGGTCCGCTCGAACGGGTAGAGGTTGACGGCGATCAGGTCGATGAACTCGATCTCGTGCTCCGCCACCGCCTGCAGGTGCTCGGGGTTGTCGCGCAGCGCGAGCACGCCGGCGTAGAGCTTCGAGTTGAGCGTCTTGACGCGCCCGTCCATCATCTCCGGCGAGCCGGTGAGGTCGTCGATCGCGCGCACGTGCAGCCCGGCCGCGGTCAGCTCACGCGCGGTGCCGCCGGTCGAGACCAGCTCTACCCCCAGCGACGCGAGGCCGCGGGCGAAATCGACGATGCCGCGCTTGTCGGACACCGACAGGAGCGCCCGGCGGACCTGCACGGCGCCGGGCTCGACGCTCGCCGGAAGGTCGCCGCTGCGGGGTGCGCTGTCGGTCGGGGCGGTGATGGGGCGAGGATATCGCGCGGGGGTGGCGCGAGCTCAGGCGTCGGCCGGGAGCAGGCGAAACGGCCTGCCGTTGGCGGTGAGCGTGCGGAAGTGGCGCTCGTCGAGCGTGAGGAGGTCTTGGAGGTCGTGACGGCCGGCGAGCACGACGATCGAGGCGTCGGCCAGGCTGACGCCGAGGGCGGCGTGGCGTTGAACGACGGCGAGCGCCTCGCGAGTGTCGATGCCTGAAAACGGCTCGAGCTGGTAGGCGCCGCTCGCCACCTCGGCGAGCAGACTCGTGCGCGCCGGCTCCCCCACCCGGGTCGCGAGGAGGTAGTCAAGCTCCGCGAGCACGAAGGGCGAGAGAAGCAGCGGCTGAGCGGCTGCCGACAGGGCGGCCGCCGCGGCGGCGTGGGTGCGCTGGGCGGAGTCGAGCGCCGCGAGCAGGCCGCTGGTGTCAAGCAGGATCAAGGCCGAAGCCCGCGGCGAGCAGTTCGTCGACCCGCTCGGCCAGCGTCGCGTCGCCGCTGTCAAAGAGCGGCAGCCGCGGCTTAGGGTGCGCGTGGTCGATCGTCGCAGCGGTCAGGGCGGACCGGAGCACCTCAGCCTCGCTCGTGCCGCGCGCGGCCGCGGTGCGCTCGAGCGCGGCCTTCAAATCCTCCGGCAGATAGACGGTGGTGCGGCGCATGCCATACATCATGCCATACGTGGCGGGCTTTGCGCACACATCTGCAGCCCCTCCGACGGACCGTGGCGGTTCGGGACAGCGCCGGGCCGTTTGTGCGGGGCTTTGGTCTGCGCCCTTGCGCGCGCTCGCGTCGCACGCCACAATCGGCGCGAGCAGGGCAGCACACTCCACAGACCCCAGCGAGAGGTGAGTCAGATGGCACGCAAGATCGCCGACTGCCGGCGCTTCGAGAGCGACAGCAATTGCACGCTGACGATCATCGGCGAGGAGGCCGAGGTCGTCGAAGCCGCGGCCCAGCACGCCCACGTCGTGCACGGGCATGCGGACACGCCCGAGCTTCGCGACCAGGTCCGGATGCTGCTCGAGCCGGAGGAGAGCTACATCGCCGGCACGCGCGAGCACGAGCCGTTCCCCGCGTAGGGACGCGCCGGCGCGACCGCGTCAGCCGGAAGCCGGGCCAGCCCGCGAGCAACGAGGTCACGCAGGTCGGTGCTCACGAGCGTCGCGCGCGCGGCGC
>CAZABN010000178.1:0-2819 GCA_964483345.1 uncultured Solirubrobacteraceae bacterium | reverse complement strand
GCGCGCAAGCACCAGCAGCAGATCACGATCCGCGAGATCAAGTTCCGCCCGAAGATCGCCCAGCACGACTACGACACCAAGAAGGGGCACGTCGAGCGCTTCCTGCGCCACAAGGACAAGGTCAAGGTGACGATCATGTTCCGCGGGCGCGAGGTGACGCACCCCGAACGCGGCGTCGCGATCCTCGACCGCCTGGCCGAGGAGCTCGCCGAGTTCGCCGTCGTCGAACAGCGCCCGCTGCAGGACGGCCGCAACATGACGATGATGCTCGGCCCGTCCAAGGCCGTGCTCGCCGGTCAGTTCGACAAGCTCGCCAACGGCGCGCTCGCAGCCGCTCCGGCGCTCGCGCCCACCAACGGCGCGCAGGCGCCGGCCGCGACGGGGGAGGCGGAGATCGCCGCACCGTCCACCAACGGCGACACCCCGCCGGCGCCGCCGGAGTCGCAGGCCGCCGAGTCGCCGCCTGCCGAGGCCGCCGCCGAGCCGCCGGACGCGGGCGATGCGCCCGACGTCGCGGACGCGGTCGACGCCGCCGAGTAGCCGGGGCGGCGCGCCCGTCTGCCATACTGCTTCGTCGCCATGCCGAAGATGAAGACGCATTCCGGCGCGAAGAAGCGCTTCAAGACGACCGCCACCGGCAAGGTCAAGGGCCGGCACGCCTACACGAGCCACATCCTCGAGAAGAAGTCGCCGAAGCGCAAGCGCCACCTCGGCCAGGACGCGATGATCTCCGACCACGACTCGCCGCGGATCAAGAAGATGCTGGGGCTGGGCTCATGACACGCGTCAAGCGCTCCCTGAACGCGAAGAAGAAGCGCCGCGCGACACTCGAGCTGACGAAGGGCTTCCGCGGCGAGGCGAACTCGAACTACAAGCGCGCGAAGGAAGCGCTGATGAAGGCGGACGCCTACGCGTACCGCGACCGGCGCAACCGCAAGCGCGACTTTCGCCGCCTCTGGATCACGCGCATCAACGCCGCCGCGCGCGAGTGCGGCATGAGCTATTCACAGCTGATCCATGGCCTCGCCCTGGCCGGCATCACCCTGGACCGCAAGGTGCTGTCGGATATCGCCGTGCGCGACCCCGAGACCTTCCGCCGATTTGCCGACGCCGCCCGCGAGGCTTCGGCTGCCTGACCGCTCACGCGCAACGCAGTCACCTCCCGGGCGCCGCTCCTCAAGGACGGCGCCTTTTTTTGTGCAATGACAATCACCTCCCCGACAAATCAGCATCTCACCGAAATTCGAAAGCTCTCAGGCGCGCCGGCTCGCGCACGCGCCGGCCGCTTCGTCGTCGAGGGTGAGGATTTTCTAGAGGCGGCTGCCGCCGCCCGGATCACACCGCTCTATGTGCTCTGCGCACAGGGCCACGAGGCCGCGCGTGAGCGGGGCTGGCTGGAGGTCGCTCCGGCGCTCCTCGCGAAGGTGTCCGGGCTGGCCTCCTCCACGCGCGTGATCGGCGTCTTCGAACAGCGCTGGGACGCGCCGGCCGGGCCGCTCGCGGTCGCACTGTGGGGGGTCGGCGATCCGGGCAACGTCGGCACGATCATCCGCGCCGCACACGCCTTCGGCGCGAGCTGCGTGGCGCTCGGGCCGGGGAGCGCCGACCCGTACGGGCCGAAGGCGCTGCGCGCGTCGATGGGGGCGATCTTCGCGATCGCCCTCGCCCGCTTCGCCGGCGTCGCCGAGCTTCCCGGGCGGGTCGTTGCGCTCGCCCCCCGCGACGGCGAGCCGCTCGCCGGCTCCTTCGAGGGCACGGTCACGCTGCTGGTGGGCGGCGAGCGGGAAGGACTGCCGGCGGCGCTCATCGAACAGTGCGCCGAGGTCCGCCACATTCACCAGCTCGCCGGAGACTCCCTGAACGCCGCAATGGCCGCGACGGTGGCGTTGTACGAGGCCACTAGGATGGCCGCGAGATGAGCGCCCTCGAGCGGATCGCGGCACTGCGCGCACAGGCGGAGGCGGCGATCGCCGCGGCGGGCGACAGCGCCGCGCTCGAGGAGCTGCGGATCGCCTATCTCGGCCGCAAGGCGGAGCTGCCGCAGCTCTTGCGCGGCGTCGCCTCGCTCGAGGCGGCCGAGCGCTCGGCGGTCGGCAGCGCCGCCAACGCGGCGCGCCAGGCGCTGACGGAGCTGATCGCGCAGCGCGAGGCGCAGCTCGCCGGCGCCGAGCTTGACGCGCGGCTGCAGAGCGACCGCGCCGACATCACGCTGCCCGGTGCGCCCGCCTTCGCGCGCGGGCACCTGCACCTGCTCACGCAGACCCGCCGCGACCTCGAGGACGTCTTCGTCGGGCTCGGCTTCCAGATCGCCGAGGGGCCCGAGATCGAGCTGACCGCCTACAACTTCGACGCGCTCAACACCGACGTGACGCATCCGTCGCGCTCGCGCAGCGACACCTTCTACGTCAGCGACGACGTCGTCCTGCGCACCCACACCTCGCCCGTCCAGGTGCGTTCGATGATGGCGGCGCCGCCGCCGCTCTACGTGGTCGCACCCGGCCGCGTGTTCCGCCTCGATCACGACGCGACGCACACGCCGCAGTTCCACCAGCTCGAGGGCCTCGCGGTCGACGACGGGATCACGCTCGCGGACCTGAAGGGGACGCTGCTGGCGTTCGCCCGCGCGATCTTCGGCGAGCAGCGCGAGGTGCAGCTGCGCCCCGACTTCTTCCCCTTCACCGAGCCGAGCGTCGAGGTCGACGTGTCCTGCTTCAACTGCAAGCAGGGGCACCTGGCCGACGGCTCGCGCTGCCCGCTGTGCAAGGGCTCCGGCTGGCTCGAGATCCTCGGCGCCGGGATGGTCGACCCGAACGTCTTCG
>CAZABN010000177.1:0-2906 GCA_964483345.1 uncultured Solirubrobacteraceae bacterium | reverse complement strand
AGACGAGGGCGGAGGAGACGAGGGCGGAGGAGACGAGGGCGGAGGAGACGACGGCGGAGGAGACGACGGCGGAGGAGACGAGGGCGGAGGAGACGAGGGCGGAGGCGAGGGCGAAGTCGGCGACGGCGGCGACGGCGGCGAGGGCGACGGCGGAGACGCGGGCGGCGGGGAGCCCCCTGCGCCTCCTCCTCCGTCATCCGGCGGCCTCACGGCCCTCGCGGTCGAGGTGTCGAGCGTCGTCACGACCGGGACCGCGAACGCCGCCGCGGCGGCCAGCTTCGCCAGGAACCGCCGGCGGTTCAGGCCCTCCTCAGACGTCGGTGTCTGCTCGTCTTCTCCGGCGCTCATGCCCTCTCCTCATCCGTGCTCGCGCGCGAATTTCGCGCGAATGTACAACACCGCGAGCCGCTCGGCAAGACCCTTTGAGGTGAGCCCTCAGTCGCCGCTGATCAGGCCGGCGGCGAGCAGCTCGCTGAGGCATTGCCCGACCAGCTCGCGCGGCGGCTCCGGCAGGCCGTAGGCGGCCTGGAGCTCCGCCGCGATGTCCTCCGCGCGCGCATCGCCGTCGCAGCACTCGAGGATGAAGAGAGCGCTGTGGTTCAGCCGGTGTGTCGCGCCGTCGGGGTCGGTCAGCACGAAACCGTCCGGCGCCTCGGTGCTCGCAAGCTCGCCGAGCTTGCGGAAGCGCAGCCCCGAGCCGGCGAGGCGCTCGGCGAGCGGCGCCGGCTGCGGCTCCGGGGCGGCGGCGAAGCCGGCGAGCGCCAGCCGCGTGCGGTGGCCGGGGGCGCTCTCGCCGGTCACGCGGCGGCCCTGGTGGTAGTGCTTCTGCCACTTGCCCGGGTCGCGCGCCGCGTCGGCGTTGAAAGCGTCGCGCGAGGCCGCCCAGGCGCGATAGGCCGCTTCGAGGCTCGGCTCGTCGGCGAGCGCCTCGATCGCCGGCTCGGCCGCCTCGATCGTCGCCACCGAGACCGGCTGCAGGAAGCAGATCGGGTCGCCGGCCTCCCACGACACCCAGCGGCCGGGCGTCACGATCCGCCAGTTCATCGTGAACGTCGTCGCCGCCCAGTCGGTCTCGACCAGCCCCTCCAGCGGGTGCGCCCCCTCGACCCAGAAGTTCGGCGCGCCGCGCACCAGCAGCCCCACGCCGGGCGGCGTGCGGAACACGTAGGGGATCGCGAACGTGACGATCCCGACGCCGAAGTGGTCGCTGACCCAGTGGCGCGCCGGGTGGGTCGGATCGAGCACGCGGACCTCGACGTTCCCCAGCGCGTCCTGCCCGTTCCAGCGCGCGCGAACGCCGAACGGGACGCGAATCTCCCAGCCCGCCTGGTTGGCGATCGTCAGCGGCAGGCAGCGCCGCGCGAAGCCCTGCGGCGTCGCATCCATCCACGCCCGCCGGCCGGACGCCGGCGCCGGCACGAAGCCGTTGGGGTCGGAGGTCGCGTAGGCGATCAGTGCCCAGCTCGGCGAGTCGTGCTCGTCGCTCATCGCAGCTGGGGCAGTATAGGGCTGCTCCGGGGGGCGCATGCGCCCCCCGGGAAATCGGCGCATGCGCCGATTTCGGGTTCGGTGCATGCACCGAACCCCTCCCTCAACCTGATCGGTGGGGAGCCCCTGCCCGTATGGGGGAGTCGCGCACGCTCCCTACGGGGGACGTTTTCCACCTATTGCCGCTACCCTGGGCCGCTAGGCTGGGCCGGGTCGCAAGGGTTTTCTTGGTGGGCTGACCCGGGATCAAGGCGGTGCGTGGGGCATATGGCGAAGGCGCCGGAACTACTCGAGCGAGTCAAGGCGGAGCACGCAATCGGCGACGCGCTGCGCGCCGGCTCGCGCGGCGAGGGCGGCGTGGTGCTGCTGGTCGGCACCCCCGGGATCGGCAAGACCGCCCTGCTCGACTGGGCTGCGCAGCAGGCGCAGGCCGGCGGTTTCGCGGTCGCGCAGGCGGTCGCCAGCCCGATGGAGCGCGGCCTGCCGTTCGGGCTGCTCGGCCAGGCGATCGTCGCGCTCGGCGGCAACCCGGTCGAGGACGTCGCCGAGCTGGCGCGCGCCGGCGGCCAGTCCGCGCGCTTCTACCGCACGCTGCGCTGGATCGGCGAGGTCTCCGCGACCCGCCCGGTGCTGGTGGCGCTCGACGACCTGCACTGGTCGGACCCCGACTCGCTCGAGCTGTTCGGCTTCCTCTGCCGGCGCCTGCACGCGCTGCCGGTGCTCGTGATCGGCACGCTTCGGCCCGAGCCGCCGCCCGCCTTCACGCTCGCGCAGGAGCTCTCCTCATCGGGTCGCGCGCAGGCGATCACGCTCGAGCCGCTCAGCCTCGACGGCGCCGCCGAGCTGCTCGCGCGCGTGCTCGGGCGCACGCTCGACCCCGAGCAGGCGAGCGAGCTGTGGCGCGCCTGCGCCGGCACGCCGCTCCTGCTCGAGTCCGCCGCGCGCTCGCTCGCCGAGGGGACCGAGCCGCTCGCGCTCCGCAACGGCTACAGCGGCGACTCGGCGCTGCTGCTGGCGCGCTTCGTCGACGTCGACAGCGAGGGCTTCGACTACGTCAAGGCGGGCGCGATCTTCGGCGTCTACTTCGACCACGCGAAGGCCACCGCGCTCTCCGGCGTGCCCGCCGCCGCGGCCGACGAGGCGCTCGAGCGGCTGGTGCGCGCGGGGGTGCTCGAGGACCTCGGCGGGGGCTCCGTCGCGTTCGTCCACCCGCTCTTCGCTCAAGCTCTACTTGACGCTCAGCCCTCGGCTCTGCGCAAGCGCCGCCACGCCGCCGCCTTCGAGCTGGTCGTCGCCCAGGGCGGGCCCGACGCGCTCGCCGCCGAGCACGCCGCGCTCGGCGAGCTGAACGGCGACCGCCTGGCGGTCGAGATCACCGCCCGCGCCGGCGCCGCCGCGCTCGCCCAGGGCGCGCTGCG
>CAZABN010000176.1:0-2970 GCA_964483345.1 uncultured Solirubrobacteraceae bacterium | reverse complement strand
CGTTGTCGATCACGATCTGCCCGACGCGGGCGTCGAGCGCCGCGCGCAGCTCGCCGTCGTCGCGCGCGTTGCCGTGCATCACGATCCGGGCGGGGTCGAAGCCGGCGCGCAGGGCGAGGTGCAGCTCGCCGGCCGAGGCGACGTCGCAGCCGAGCCCCTCCCGCGCGAACAGCGCGAGCACCGGCGTCGCGGGAAACGCCTTCGATGCGAACACGACCTCGAAGTCCCTCTGGCCGGCCGCCGCGAACGCGTCGAGGAAGGCGCGCGCGCGGGCCTGCAGGTCGTCGCTCGCGACGACATAGGCCGGCGTGCCGAAGCGCTCGGCGAGCTCGATCACGTCGCAGCCGCCGATCTCCAGATGCCCGCGCTCGTTGACGCGGCTGCCGATCGGATAGACGTGCGAGAGGGTCGTGGCGGTTGCCATGGAGCGGCGATTATCGCGGTCCATCGCCCCGTTCGTCGCCCGCCGCAGCGGGGCGCCCGGGCGGCCCGCGGCGGACCCGCGAACGCCGTGCACGCCGGGCGCGTGAGCCGGGCCGTCTGCGACAATGAATCCATGGCATCGAAACGCAGCGCCTTCGGCCGCGACGGTGGGCTTCAGGCCCGGATGGTCTTCACGATCTTCATGCTCGGTCTGCTCTACGCGGCGCTGATCGGCGCGCTGCTCGCGACCAGCACGAGCGCGATCCTGATCGTGATCATCGCGGTCGGCCTGTTCAGCGTGCAGATCATCGGCTCCGACAAGATCGCGCTCGCGACGCTCGGCGCCCACGAGGTTTCCGCCGCCGACGAGCCGGAGCTGCATTCGATCATCGAGCGGCTGTGCATCCAGGCCGACCTGCCGAAGCCGCGCGTCGCCGTGATCGAGGCGCGCATGCCGAACGCCTGCGCGCTCGGGCGCTCGCAGAAGGCGGCGACGATCTGCGCCACGCGCGGCCTGCTGAGCCTCGGCCTCGAGCCGGCCGAACTGGAGGGCGTGCTCGCGCACGAGATCACGCACGTGATCAACCGCGACGTGATGGTGATGACGATCGCGAGCTTCTTCGCCACGATCGCCGCGCTGATCATCCGCTTCGCCTTCTTCTTCGGCGGCGGCTTCGGCGGCGGCGGCCGCGACGAGGGCGCCGAGGCGATCGAGGTCGTGATCCTCGTCTCGGTGCTCGTCTACGCGATCTCCTTCGTGCTGCTGCGCGCGCTCTCGCGCTACCGCGAGTTCGCCGCCGACCGCGGCTCGGCGATCCTGACCGGGCGCCCCAGCGCGCTCGCCTCGGCGCTGATCAAGATCAGCGGCACGATCGAGCGGATCCCGCGCAACGACCTGCGCACGGCGGAGGGCATGAGCGCCTTCTTCATCATCCCCGCGCGCGCGAAGAACTCGCTGATGAACATCTTCGCCGACCACCCACCGCTCGACAAGCGCCTCGCCGCGCTCTCGCGCCTGGAGTCGCAGCTGCAGAGCACCGGCCGCTAGTGGAGCGTCCCGACGAGATCCGGCGTTGCGGGCAGGTCCGCTAGATGGGCCTGCGCGAGATCCTGACCGGCCGCAGCTCGGTCAAGCAGCCGGCGGCGCACGAGCGCCTGTTCGCGCTGACGACGGCCTACGTCACGCTCGAGACCTCGTTCCAGATCTGCTGCGCCGGCGCGGCCGCGATCGTGGTGCAGGCGCTCGCGACCAGCGACTTCCAGTCGGTCCTGAAGGACACCGAGGACGTCGTCAAGGCGACCGCCGGCGAGTACAAGGGGACGGTGGCGACCAGCGACGACGAGTTCGGCTTCCGCTGGGTGATCGTGCGCAACCCCTCGGTCGAGGATCTCGTCGCCACGATCAACGCGGTCTCCAGCTCGATCGAGGATGGCGGCTACGGCGAGCGTCTGCTGTGTGCCGTCTTTCCCTTCAAGGGCGCCGATGGCGCCCCGATCAATTTCATCTACAACTACAAGCGCGGCAACTGGTACCCGTTCGTTCCGGCGCCGGGCGACAAGCAGCGCAACACCGAGCGCGAGCTGCAGCTGAAGGCCCAGATCGGCGGCGAGCTGCCGATCGAGCCGGAGCTGGAACGCTGGTTCCCGCTCTGGGGCGTGCCGTTCTAGCGGCCTCGCGGCCGCCGCGCCCGCGTTGGTGAGCGGCGAGCGGCCGGGGCACCCGGCCGGACGCCGCCGCGCCTCAGTCGGGTAGCAGCCCCTCGCCCGTGAACTCCTCGCGCGCCTCCTCGAGCGTGATGTCCGCCGGGGGCAGCATCAGGTCGGAGGGCTCGAGCTCCTCGTCCGCGAGGCGCACGCCGTTGACGTGGATCAGCTCGACCAGCGCGCCGTAGCTCGAGCTGAACGCCGCCTCGTCGTTGCGGTCGATCGCTTCGACGGTCGCCACGTCGAGCTCGTGCAGGCGTGCCTGGGCGTCCTCGGGGATGCGGTACTGGCCGTCGCTGAAGATCCGCACGATCACGGGGCGCCCGCGCTCTCATCGTCGGCGTCCTCGTGCTCGGCGGGGGCGCCTTCCGCCGCCGCGTCCGCGTCGGCGGGCGCCTCCGCGGGCGCCGCGCCTCCCGTCGACGCCTCGATCGCCTGCGCCGGGGCGCCGCCGCCCGCACCGAGCTCCGCCTTCATCTTCGACAGCTCGTCGTCGACCGCGCCACCGGCCCCGATCGCCTCGAGCTGGCGGTCGAGGTCGTCCTTTCCGGGCCCAAGCTGGGTGAGATCCTCGAACGTGCCGGAGTCCTCGAGCTCGCCGACGGCGGCGGCCCGCGCCTTCATGTTCTCGGTCTTGTCGAGCGCGCGCTGCATCGCCAGGCCGACGTCGGCCATCTGCTCGCCCACGCCGGTCGCCGCCTCGGAGATCCGCACCTGGGCCTCGGCGGCCGAGTACTGCGCCTTGATGACCTCCTTCTTGGTGCGGAAGGCCTCGAGCTTGGCGCGCATCGCCGCCTCGGAGTCGATCAGCTTCTGCTGCTGCGCCTCGAGCTCGGCGATCTG
>CAZABN010000175.1:0-3044 GCA_964483345.1 uncultured Solirubrobacteraceae bacterium | reverse complement strand
GCAGCCACCGCCGCCCGACATGGACCGATAGCTCCACCTCGGGCCGGGGCGGGATCTCGGCGCCGGCGAGGATCGCCGCGGGCACCGACTGCGTCAGCCACTCGGCGAGCGCCCCGAGGCCGGCGCGCTCCAGCTCGCCTGAGACCGTCGGCGGGCGGTGGCTGTGGTCGTGCGCGTCGGATGCCACGTTGTGAACCAGGCCGTCGCGGACCAACTCGAGTGAGAAGCGGCGCACGGGCTCGCCGAAGCGGCCGTCGAGCGAACCGGCGGTGAGCGAGCCGAGCACGCCCGATTCGACCAGTTCTTCGAGCATCGTGCGGTCGCGGTGCAGCGCCGGGCAGCGCTCCGGGTGGGCGAGCACGACGCTGTAGCCGTGCTGCTGCAGCTCGGCGACCTGCAGATCGAGCCCGCTGGCGCTCAGCGTGAACGGCGGCTCCACGAGCAGCCAGCGCCCGCGGCCCCCGAGCGTCAGCCGCGCAAGCTCCTCCGGCTCGATGTCCCCGACGCGTGTCATCGCGATCTCCGCGCCGATCCTGATCTCGAGCGCCACGCCCTCGCTGCGCAGCCTCCGGCGCAGGTCCTCGACACGGCGCGCGATCGCGTCGGCGCTGTTCGGGTACTCCCAGCTGACGTGCGGGGTGGCGACGAGCGTGCGGCTTCCGGCGTCCACCGCCGCGCGCGCTAGCGCCATCGACTCCTCGATCGTCGACGGGCCGTCGTCGATACCAGCGATAACGTGGCAGTGGAGGTCGATCACGGCACCCTCAACTCTATGCCCTGGCCACCGCTGCACCCGCTCGGCGCGCCCGCCCGCGGAGCGCCCGCGCGGTCCGAATCGCCGTGGCGGCCGCGGCCACGTGGCCGACCGGCTTGCCGCATCTGTCCCCGCTAGCATGGACGCCGTATGAGCCAGGGCGAGGATCCAACACCGGATGTGACGCCGCCGCCGCGCAAGCGACTGGGCTGGCTGCAGATGGAGATCGGACGCCGCAAGCCCCGGCCGGAGAAGCCCGCCGCCGAGGTCACGCCACCGGCGCGCAAGCGACTGGGCTGGCTGCAGATGGAGATTGGGCGCCGCAAGCCGCCGCGAGCGGAGACCCCCGCCGAGGCGACGCCACCGCCACGCCCGCGCAGGCGCCGGACCCAGAAGCAGCTTCGCCGCCACACGCCCCCGGCCGGGGAGTCCACCGCTGAGGTCACGACACCGCCGCGCGCACGCCTGCACTGGCACCACCTGCGCGGGCCTGCCGCTTCGCTGTGGCGAAGGATCTGGATCGTCGTCGCGATCACCTTCCTCGCCGCCGCCGCGACCTACGCGATCACGGTCAACCAGGCGAAGGTCTACACCGCGACCACGCGCGTGCTGGTCAACAACGCCTCCCCGACGACGTCGGTGTCAACCGGCCAGATCGCGCCGGTCACGCCGCAGTCGATGCAGATCATCGCCGGGCTGCTCACCGGGCAGGCCGACACGGCGAGCGTCTACAAGACGCTCGGCGGCGCGCTCGGCTCCGCCGGGACGGTTCGCGCCACCGTCGAGCCTGGCACGAGCTTCATCGACGTGACCGCCTCGAGCAGGTCCGCCGCGCTGGCGGCGAGCCTTGCCAACGACTACGTCAGCGCGTTCCTCTCCTTCCAGACCTCGGCCGTGGTCTCGGCCGCCGACCGTGACCTGGCCTCGGACCGCGCGACGCTGACCGCCCTGCCGCGCACCCCGGCGAACCTGGCGCAGCGCGACGCCCTGCTCGCGACGATTGCCCGCCTCAACACGACGGCCGGCAGTCCGCTCCCGGGCACCGAGGTCGTCGATGCGGCGGTGCCGCCGACCTCGGCGGCGTCCCCGAAGCCGCTTCGTGACGCGGGGATCGCGGCCGCGATCGGCCTGGTCGCCGCGCTGCTGCTGGTGCTCGTCCTGACGCTGACCGACCGTCGCCTCATGCGCGTCTCCGCTGTCGAGCGGCTCTACGGGCGCCCGGTGATCGCGGTGCTGCCGCACCTGCGCGAGGCCGGATCGCGCACCGACGATCCGCTGCTCACGCCACCCGAGTTCGTCGAGGTGATGCGCAGCCTGCGAGTCAACCTGCGACTCGCGGTCGGCGACCGCACGCTCCGGACCGTGCTCGTCACGAGCGCGCTGCCTGCGGAGGGCAAGTCGACGGTCGTGCGCGACCTCGCGTTCGCCCATGCCGACGCCGGCGAGCGCGTGCTGGTGATCGACTGCGACCTTCGCCGTCCGAGCGCCGGGCATCTGTTCGGCGTCGCGCCGGAGGTCGGCCTGGCCCAGGTCCTGCGGCGCGAGGTGAGTCCCGCGGAGGCGGCGCTCACCGTCTATCGCACGAGCATGTCGCCCGCCGGCACCGCGTCGCGCAAGGCCCTGGCCGGCGGCGATCCGCGCGCCCACGGCTCGATCGACCTGATGGCGCACGGCGAGCGCCTCGACAGCCCGGCGGCGCTGCTCGCGTCGAGCGCGATGACCGCGCTGCTCGCGATCGCGACGGCGCAGTACGACGTCGTGATTCTCGACACCGCACCGATTCTCACGATCACCGACGCCGTGCCGCTGCTCGACCAGGTCAGCGCGGTGCTGTTCGTCGCGCGCCTCGGTGTGACGACCCGCGACGTCGCCGAGCGGCTCACCGTGCTCGGCGAGCGCGTTCCCGACATGAACCTCGTCGGCGTCGTCGTCAACGACATGCGCGGCGACTATGTCGATGAGGGTTACAACACCTACAGCGAGTACGGCTACGCCTACTCGCAGTCCAAGCCGCTGCCGGGCGAGCACTCGCCCGGCGCCTACGGTCCGCTGGCGCACAACGACGCTTTGCCGCCGCCACCGCCATCCAGGCACGCACGACCCGAACCGACCCAGGAGATCGTCGCGCAGGAGCCCGCGGTCCCGGTCGCTGCGCCATCGACCGCGACGGCGACGATCGAACCGTCGTTCCGCTTCGAGCAGCCGGCTCCGTACGAACCGCCGAGGCCGGTCGAGTTCCCCGCGCCGGTCGAGCCGCCGAAGCCGGTTGAGTTCGCCGCGCCGGTCACCC
>CAZABN010000174.1:0-3080 GCA_964483345.1 uncultured Solirubrobacteraceae bacterium | reverse complement strand
GGCGAGGAAGCGCGCGACCGCCATCGCGTCGGTGCCGACGACGATGTTCTGGGGCATGATCTGGCCGGAGAAGCCGCCGTTGCGGATCGCGTAGAGGACGCACGTGTAGCCCTCCTTGCGGAAGTTGAAGTTCGGCCCGTTGGTTCGCAGGCGGCCCTGGACCGAGCTGGCGGAGCCCTCCGCCCCGACCAGCGACAGCGTGTGGCAGCCGGAGCAGTGCGTGGCGAACAGCTCCGCCCCGGTCCGGTAGGGGCTGGCCTTCGACAGCTGGATGCCCTGCGAGCCGCAGCCGCCGATTGCGAGCGCCGCGGCGGCCACGACCGCGACGGTCGTTGCGATCTGTGCGCGTGAAGCCATGCGGGCGCAGATCATATGGGCACGCCGCCGCGAACGGCGACCGCAACGCCCGCGGCGCTTGCAGGACCCGGGCGCGCCGTTGTCGAAAGACCCTACCCCGGCGTCGGCGCAAGACGGTCGCCCTGTTTCCTCGCGATCGATCCTTACGGCGGCAACCGATGCGGACGCCGGGTTTCTCCCCCGACCGTGAGCGCCGGCCCCGCCGGCGCTCACGTTCAATAGGTGCCGGCGGCGCGCAGCGCCAGCACGCAGACGACCAGGGCCGCGAGCGCCATCACGCCCATCTCGCGGCGCAGGATCGCCGTCACGATCGCCCGCTGCTCGCCCGCCGGCAGCGTCGCGACGGCCTGCGCGTCGTCGAGGTCGCGCGACGTCAGCACCTGGTCGGCGGCCACGAGCCGCAGCTGCTCGGCGACGAAGCCGATCGCGATCGGCAGCAGCGCGTAGAGGTAGTAGAGGCTGCTGGACGGGTGGTGGTGGCCCAGCACCTGCACCGCCACCGTCAGCGCGTATACGAGCGCGAGCGCCTGGCCGGTGCGCACGCCTAACCAGAACTCGCGGCTGGGTGCGAAGCGATACCAGCGCCAAGCGCCGAACAGGCCGGCCAGGCCATTGGCGGCGGCCACGGCCAGCGCTCCCCAGACCGCGACGTCGCGAGCGATCATCGGTCCCCGACGCGCCTGGATATCGAGCGTTTTGCCACTAAGTAACACTCCGTCACAAGGTCGGGGGTAGTGATATAACAGCGCGCTGTGATCAGAACCTACCTGCCCGCGATCGTCTTCCTTGCGCTCGGGGCGATCGTAGGCGGAACCTTCGCCCTGCTCAACACGGCGTTCGGGCCGCGCCGGCGGATTCCCGCCAAGACGCAGCCGTACGAATGCGGGCTGCCGTCGGAGGTCAAGCAGGGCTTCCGCTTCGGCATCAGCTTCTACCTGATCGCGATGCTGTTCATCCTGTTCGACATCGAGACGATCTTCCTCTACCCGATCGCCGCTGAGCTGCGGGCGTACGGCACCTTCGCGCTCGGCGAGGCGATCACATTCGTGGTCCTGCTGTTCGTCGCACTCGTCTACGTCTGGCGGCGCGGGGCACTCGAATGGCGCTGACGCGCGAGCCGATCGAGCCGGGCAGCCTCCGCGCCCGCCAGCTGCTGGCGCGCGACCTGCTGCGCGGCGACCTCGAGGGACTCGAGCTCGAGCGCCACGTCGAGCAGTCGATCCTCACCACCACGCTCGACCGCGCCGTCGCCTGGGGGCGCTCGAACGCGATCTTCCCCGCCACCTTCGGCCTCGCCTGCTGCGCGATCGAGATGATGTCGGTCGTCGCGGCCCGCGTCGACATCGCGCGCTTCGGCTTCGAGGCCTTCCGCGCCTCGCCGCGCCAGGCCGACCTGCTGATCCTGTCGGGGCGCGTCTCGATCAAGATGGCCCCGGTCGTGCGCCGCATCTACGACCAGATGCTCGAGCCCAAGTGGGCGATCGCGATGGGCGCCTGCTCGTCGTCGATGGGCGTCTTCAACAACTACGCGATCGTGCCGGCGGACAAGTTCATGCCGATCGACGTCCACGTCCCGGGCTGCCCGCCGCGCCCCGAGGCGCTGATGCACGGCATCCTCAAGCTGCGCAAGATGATCCAGGAGGATCCCGACATGGGCTGGCGGCAGCGCTACGACGCACAGGGGACCGAGGAGGTCCTCGGCGGCGCGGAGCCGGCCGGTGCCTGATCAGGTCGGGCTGGAGCTGATCGCCGGCCAGCTCGAGTCCGAGCTTCCCGGCGCCGTACTGCAGACGACGTTCTTCCGCGGCCGCGGAAGCGTCGAGATCGCGCCCGGCGCGGTCCGCGGCGTGCTGACGCGGCTGCGCGACGACCACGGCTACCGCGCACTGATGAGCGTGCACGGCGTCGACTACTACCCGGAGGAGCCACGGCTCGGCGTGCACTACGAGCTGCTCGACATGGCGCGTGTGGATCGACTCACCGTCAAGCTCCGACTCCCGCTGGCGGAGCCGACGGTGGCGTCCGTCACACCGGACTGGCCGACCGCCGACCACCAGGAGCGCGAGGTCTACGACATGTTCGGCGTGCTCTTCGACGGGCACCCCGATCTGCGGCGGATCCTCATGCCCGAGGATTACGAGGGCCACCCGCAGCGGCGCGACTTCCCGATCGGCGGCGAGCCGGTGCTGTTCACCCACAACGACGCGACCAGCCCGGGGTGGACGCGGTGAGCACGCGCTCGCCCTACCGCGCGATCGAGGAGTCGATCACGCTCTCGCCGCTCGAGGAGCAGATCGCCGCTCAGCGCGGCGGCGAGACGACGGAGCTGCTGACGCTCAACATCGGGCCGCACCATCCCGCGACGCACGGCGTGCTGCGGCTGCTCGTCACGCTCGAGGGCGAGATCGTGCGCGAGCTGAAGCCGATCATCGGCTACGTCCATACCGGCATCGAGAAGACCGCCGAGCAGAAGGCCTACTGGAAGGTGATCCCCGTCGTCGAGCGGATGGACTACCTCTCCTACTACTTCAACGCGATGGCCTTCTGCGGCGCCGTCGAGACGCTGCTGGAGTGCGAGGTTCCCAAGCGCGCGCAGTACCTGCGCGTGATTCACCTCGAACTCAACCGGATCATGTCGCACCTCGTCTGGCTTGGCACGAGCGCGCTCGACCTCGGCGCGATCTCGATGTTCTGGTACTGCTTCCGCGAGCGCGAGACGATCC
>CAZABN010000173.1:0-3115 GCA_964483345.1 uncultured Solirubrobacteraceae bacterium | reverse complement strand
TCGCCGACGAGTACGTCAAGCGCGACTTCGGCACCGGCGCGCTGAAGGTCACGCCGGGCCACGACCCCAACGACTTCGAGCTCGGCCGCCGCCACGGGCTCGAGGTCCTGTCCGTGATCGGCGAGGACGGGCGCATGCGCGAGTCGGCGGGTCCGGCGTTCGCCGGCCTGAGCGTCGCCGAAGCGCAGCGCGCGGTCGTCGCGGCGCTCGAGGCGGAGGGGCTGCTGCGGGCGCGTGAGCCCCACACCCACGCGGTCCCGTTCTCGCACCGCTCGGGCGAGCGCATCGAGCCGCTGGTCTCGCTGCAGTGGTTCATGCGCATGGACGAGCTCGCCGCGCCGGCGATCGAAGCCGTCGAGCGCGGCGACGTGCGCTTCTTCCCGGAGCGCTGGGGCGGCGTCTATCTGCGCTGGATGGAGGAGATCCGCCCTTGGTGCCTGTCGCGGCAGCTGTGGTGGGGCCACCGCCTGCCCGTCTACTACTGCGACGCCTGCGAGGAGACCTACGTCGCGGCGGTCGCACCGGAGCGCTGCGGCGCCTGCGACGGGCCGCTGCGCCAGGACCCGGACGTGCTCGACACCTGGTTCTCGAGCGCGCTGTGGCCGTTCGCGACGCTCGGCTGGCCCGAGCCGACGCCACAGCTGCGGGCCTTCTATCCGACCGACGCGCTCGTCACGGCGCGCGAGATCATCTACCTCTGGGTCGCGCGGATGATCATGATGGGCCTCGAGTTCACGGGCCGCGTCCCGTTCCGCGACGTCTACATCACCTCGGTGATCCAGGCGCCCGACGGCCGGCGGATGTCGAAGTCGCTCGGCACCGGGATCGATCCGCTCCTGGAGATCGACAAGTACGGCGCCGACGCCGTGCGCTTCGGCATGCTCGCGATGTCCTCGACCCAGGACGTCCGCTACAGCGTCGAGAAGATCGAGCAGGGCGAGCGGCTGGCGAACAAGCTGTTCAACGCGGCGCGCTTCGTCCTGCTGTCGCTCGGCGAGGAGGCGACACCGGCGCAGGCGATGCCGACCGCGGTGGAGGACCGCTGGATCCTCTCGCGCCTGGCGCGCTTCGAGCGCGAGCTGCACGAGCGAATCGACGCCTACGACTTCTCGCGCGCCGCGCTCGCGCTCTACGACTTCGTCTACGCCGATCTGTGCGACTGGTACATCGAGCTGGTCAAGGCCCGGATCGGCGAGCCCGAGCTCCGCGCCACGCTGCGCTTCCTGCTGCGGGAGACGCTCGCGCTCGCCCACCCGCTGATGCCGTTCGTGACCGAGGAACTGTGGCGCTACGTGCGCGAGCCAAACGAGGGCCTGCTCGCCGGCGTGGTGCGGCCGGCCGGCGACGGGGCGGCGATCGATGCCGCCGCGGAGGCGGCGCTCGAGCGCGTGATCGCGGCGACGCAGGCGATCCGCAGCTGGCGCGACGAGATCGGGGTGAAGCCCGGCGCGACGCTCACCGCCCGCCTCGAAGCCGACGGCTACGCGCAGCTCGAACCGCTGCTCGCGCGGATCGCGCGGCTCGAGCTGCGCTCCGGCGTCGAGGCCGCGGTGGCGAGCGTGACGATCCCCGGCGGCGTGCTGGGAATCCTCGACGGCGTCGATCTGAGCGCGCACGCCGAACGCATCGCGCGCGAGATCGCGAGGCTCGAGCGCGAGATCGAGCGCCTGCGCACGAAGCTCGCGAACGATGCCTTCGTCGCCAACGCGCCGGCCGAGCTGGTGGCCGCCGAGCGCGAGAAGCTGGCCGGCCTGGAGGGCGAGCTAGCCCGCCTGCGCGGGGGTGCGCGGTGAGCTCGCGCTCCCCCGAGCCCCGCGAGGGCTGGAGCGCCGGCGACGCCGAGGCCTACCTGCTGGCGCGCGAGCGCTTCGGCATGCGCTTCGGCCTCGACCGCATGCGCCGGCTGCTCAACGTGCTCGAGCTGCCCACGCTCTCCTTTCCGACGATCCACGTCGTCGGCACCAACGGCAAGTCCTCGACCACGCGCATGATCGCCGCGCTGCTGGCGCGCGAGGGCCTGTGCGTCGGCTGCTTCACCTCACCGCATCTGCTCAGCTACCGCGAGCGCATCCAGATCGCCGAGCGGGATATCGCGCCGGAGCGCTTCGCCGCGGCGATCGCGCGCACCGTGCACGCCGCCGAGCTGGTCGACCGCTCCGCCTCCGAGCCCGGCGACGCCGTCACCCAGTTCGAGCTGCTGACGGCCGCCGCGCTGTGCGAGTTCGAAGCGGCCGGCCTGGACGTGGCCGTGATGGAGGCCGGGCTCGGCGGCCGCTACGACGCGACCAACGTGATCGACTCCGGCGTCGCGGTGCTGACGAACGTGGGACTCGAGCACACGCGCTACCTGGGGCCGACGGTCGCCGACATCGCCCGCGAGAAGCTGGACGTCGTGCGCGCCGGGGCGACGCTCGTGGTCGGCGCCGATCTCGCCCCTGACGCGCTGGCGCTGGCGCGGTCGACCGCCGCGGAGCGCGGCGCCACCCTGGTCGTCGCTGACGCTCAGGTGGAGGTTGAGCTTCGCGCCGGCGGCGGCTACCAGCGCCGCAACTTCGCCGCGGCGTGCGCCGCCGTGCGGGCGTTCCTCGGTCGTGACTGTGGTCACGAGCAGGTCGCGGCGGTGGCGGCCGAGCTGGTCGTGCGCGGCCGCTTCGAGGTGCTGGACGGCACGCCGGTGACGCTGCTCGACGGCGCGCACAACGACGGCGGCGTCGAGGCGCTCGCGCAATCGCTGCCCGCGTTCACCGCCGGTCGCCGGCTGGTCGCGGTGGTGTCGATCCTCGACGACAAGGACGCCGGCGGGATGCTCGCCCGGCTGCTCGTACACTGCGACGAGGTGGTTTGCACGGCTTGCACGAGTCCGCGGGCGCTGCCGGCCGCAACGCTCGCCTCGCTCGCCGGGCAGATCGGCGGGGCCGTCGCGACGGTGGTCGTCGATCCCCGGCGCGCGCTCGCGCGCGCGCGCGAGCTGGCGGGTGACGACGGCGTCGTGCTGGCGACCGGCTCGATCTATCTGATCGCGGACCTGCTTCGCCCCCAGGGCGCCCCGGGAGGCTCGAGGCTGTGAACGACGACGACGGTCCGTCGCTGCTCTTGATGATCGGCGCCGTCGCCC
>CAZABN010000172.1:0-3117 GCA_964483345.1 uncultured Solirubrobacteraceae bacterium | reverse complement strand
AGCGCCGCGAGCTGCGCCGGCGCGAGCCGCTCCGCACGCTCGTCGGCGGGGCGTCCGATCGCGACGAGCGCCGCGCGCACCCGCTCACGATCGGCGCCGGTGCTCAGCATCAGCGATCGCGCCATCGCCTTGCGGCGGTGCGCGAAGGCTCCCTGGACGAAGCGCCGCAGCTCGACCGGCGCCGCCGGCGCGACCCGCCGCATCCCGATCAGCACGGAGTCGACGTTCGGCACCGGGAAGAACACGTTGCGCGAGACCGACCGCAGCACGCTGACCTCGCAGGCCAGCTGGCAGAGCACGCTCGGAACGCCGTAGCTACGGCTGCCGGGGGCCGCGGCCAGGCGCTCCCCGACGTCCTTCTGCACCATCGCCACCCAGCGCGTCAGCGACCCCAGCTCCTCGACCGTGCGCAGGATCGCGCCCGCCGCGATCCCGTAGGGAAGGTTGGCGATCAGCTTGTTCGGGGGCGGCGCGAGCGCGGCGAGGTCGAGCGCCATCGCGTCCGCGAGATGCAGCGTGACGTTGGCGAACGGGTCGAGCGCGTCGCGCAGCGGCGACTCCAGGTGGCGGTCGATCTCGACCACGTGTACGTGCGCGACGCGCGCCGCCAGGTACTCGGAGAGCACGCCGAGGCCGCCGCCGATCTCCAGCACGACGTCGCCGCCGTCGAGCTCGCCGTGGCGCGCGATCACGCCGAGCATGTTCGAGTCGACGAGGAAGTTCTGACCGAGGTCGCGGCGCGGGCGAACGTCGAACTGCGCCAGGCGCCGCAGGCTCGGCTGCGTGAGCGTGTTCACCAGCCGAACAGCTCGGCCGCGTTGCGCTCGAGCGTCGCCTCAAGCTCGGCCGGCTCGACACCACGCTGCGCCGCGACGAAGCGGGCGGTTTCGACCACCGCGGCCGGCTCGTTGGGCTTGCCGCGGCGGCTCTGCGGCGCCAGGTATGGCGCGTCGGTCTCGACCAGCAGGCGCTCGGCCGGCACCAGCGCACAGGCCTCGGCGAGCTCGCCCGCGGAGGGGTAGGTGACGTTTCCGGCGAACGAGATCCACCAGCCTGCCGCGATGCATTCGGCGAGCTGCTCCGCCATCGAGAAGCAGTGCATGATCACGCGCAGCCCGCTCGCGTCCTGCTGCAGCACCGCGAGCGTGTCCTCGGCGGCGGCACGGGTGTGGATCACGAGCGGCTTGTGAAGTTCGCGCGCCAGCTCGATCTGCGCTTCGAAGGCGCGCAGCTGCAGCTCGCGCGGCGAGCGGTCGCGGTAGTAGTCGAGCCCGGTCTCGCCGATCGCGACGCAGCGCGGATGGGCCGCCAGCTCACGCAGCAGCCCCTCATCGAGCGCCTCCGCGACGTTTGGGTGACATCCGATCGCGGCGTAGACGGAGGGGAAGCGCTCGGCCGCGTCGAGCGCCGCGCGGCAGCTGTCAGGGTCGGTCCCGACGGTCAGCATCCGCACCACGCCGGCTGCCTGCGCCGCCGCCACGAGCTCGGCGTCGGGGGGTTCGCAGGCGTCCAGGTGGGTGTGGGAGTCGATCAACGCGCCTCCGCGGCGGCCTTGGGGAACAGCGGCGCCAGCGCCGAGACGCGGCCGCCCCACCCCTGCGCGGCGAATGCCCGCTCGGTCCGCTCGCGCGCCGCGAGCGCGTCCAGCAGCTCAGCCGTCTTCGACGGCATGTAGGGCACGAGCGCGACGGTGACCACGCGCAACCCCTCGGCGAGCGTGGCGAGCACCTCCGCCAGCTCCCCGGCGCGCGCCCCGTCCCGCGCGATCGCCCACGGCGTCTGCTCCTCGACGTAGCGATTCAGCCGGCGGACGTGGCCCCAGATCTCCTCCAGGGCCAGCGAGATCTCGGCCCGCGAGAGCAGCTCGTCAACGCGTTCGAACAGCCCGCTGAACTCGGCGCGCAGCCCCTCCTGCGTCGCGACGGCGGGCACGACGCCGTCGCAGTAGCGCTCGAGCATGTTCAGCGTGCGGCTCGCGAGGTTGCCGTACTCGTTGGCGAGCTCGGAGTCGTAGCGCGCGAGGAAGGCGTCCCCGGAAACCGGGCCGTCCTGGCCGAAGCTGACCTCGCGGACGAGGTAGTGGCGCAGCGCGTCGGCGCCGAAGCGCTCGAGCACCTCGAAGGGGTCGAGCACGTTGCCGAGCGACTTGCTCATCTTGCGCCCGTCGCCGGCGAGCAGGAAGCCGTGGACGAACACGTGCCGAGGGACCTCGAGCTCGGCCGCCATCAGCAGCGCCGGCCAGAACACGGTGTGGAACTTGAGGATGTCCTTGCCGATGATGTGGTAGGTCGCCGGCCAGTAGCGATCCGTCAGATCCTCGCCCTCGCGGGCAAACCCGAGCGCCGTGTAGTAGTTGAGCAGCGCGTCGAACCAGACGTAGAAGACCTGGCTTCGGTCCCACGGGACCTCCACCCCCCATTTCAGGTGCGCGCGAGTAAGCGAGACGTCCTCGAGGCCGGAGGCGATGAAGGCGCGAGCCTCGTTGAAGCGGTGTTGTGGCATGACGAAGTCGGGGCGCTCGTCGAACAGCCGCTCGAGCGGTTCCTGGAAGGCCGACAGGCGGAAGAACCAGTTCTGCTCCTGCTCGCGCGTCAGCTCGATTTCGTGAATCGGGCAGCGGTTGCCGTCGAGGATCTCGTTCTCGACCTTGAAGTCCGCGCAGCGCGGGCAGTACCAACCCTCGTAGACGCCCTCGTAGGTGTAGTCGCGGTCGTGCACGCGCTGGAGCACCTGCTGCACGCGCTGCTTGTGCCGCTCGTCGGTCGTGCGGATGAAGAAGTCGTTGGAGATCTCCAGCTGCTGCATCAGCGCGATGAAGCGGGCGCTGTTGCGATCGGCGAGCTCCTGAGGCTCGAGCCCCTGCGCTCGCGCCGCATCCGCCACCGGCTCGCCATGCTCGTCGGTCCCGGTCAGGAAGAACACGTCCTCCCCCGTCTGGCGCTTGTGGCGGGCGAGGATGTCGGTGGCGATCGCCTCGTAGGCATGCCCCAGGTGGGGCACCCCGTTGACGTACGAGATCGAGGTGGTGATGTAGTAGGACATCGCCCGAGAGGCTACGGCAGGCACGCCCCGGGACGCCGGCCGCCGCAGCCGGCCGCCGCCACGGCAGGCACGCCC
>CAZABN010000171.1:0-3129 GCA_964483345.1 uncultured Solirubrobacteraceae bacterium | reverse complement strand
TGATACGCGGCGTTGTGGTTCCAGTAGGCGTCCACGGGCTGAGTTTCCCAGAGCGTTCAGGAGGCGATCGGCCGGCCGGCCACGCCCACGGCGCCGCCCGCGGGCGAACGCGGGGGCGTCACGTTCAACGTTCCGGGAGGGCGCACTAGGATCCGCCCGTGCCCGCGATCCCGCTGCCCCCGGACCGGCTCGTGCGGCGCGTCGGCTGGGATCTGGGTACCCGCGACCCCGCCACGGTCTACGAAGAGCGCGGCCTCGAGCAGTGGCGGCTGATCCGCTCGCTGCTGCCGGCGGACTGGAGCTTCGAGGGAAAGCGTGTGCTCGACTTCGGCGCCGGCGCCGGGCGCGTGATCAGGCACGCGCTGAGCGAGGACCCCGGCGGGCGCTACTGGGCCTGCGACATCGACCCGCGCAGCGTGGAGTGGATGCGCGCGCACCTCTCGCCGCCGCTGCAGGCGTTCCAGAGCGGGAACTGGCCGCCGATCGACCAGCCCGACGGGCAGTTCGACCTGATCTATGCGTTCTCGGTCTTCACCCACCTGCTCGACGCCTGGAGCGCCTGGCTGCTCGAGCTGCACCGCCTGCTCGACCGCGACGGCGTGCTGATCGTCACCGTCTTCGGGCCCGGGATCAGCCGCCACGGCGAGGTCCCGATCGGGGAGGACATCAACGGCATGAACATGCTCGAGCCCGGCACCGAGTGGGAGGACGGCGGGCCGCTGATCGCGCATTCGGATTGGTGGCTGCGGGCCCACTGGGGTCGCGCCTTCGAGATCGTGGCGCTGCGCGCGGGCGAGCCGTCCGGAGCGCCGCCGCTGTACGGGCAGGGCGTCGTGGTGATGCGCAGGCGCCCGGGCAGCTTCACCACCGCGGAGCTCGAGCGCTGGGAGGAAAACGAGCCGCGCGAGACGGCGGCCGTGTTGGCGAACGTCGCGTCGCTGCGGCGCGAGGTCGAGCTCCAGGCGGCGGAGATCAGGGTCTTCGCCACGAGCCGCAGCTGGCGGCTGACGAGGCCGCTGCGTAGCTTCGCCCGCCTGGTGCGCGGGAAAGCGCGGTGACGGTCTCCACAGCCGTCACGTACACTCGAAACGCGCCCCCGAGAGAGGAGTGCCCGAAAACTCATGTGCTTGGCGATACCGGGGCAGGTCGTTGAGATCGTCGACGCCGGCAACCAGCTCGCGACCGTGGAGGTCATGGGGGTGCGCCGCAACGTCAACGTCGGCCTGCTGGCCGGCGAGGACGGGGGCGTGGCCAGCGGGGACTGGGTGCTGATCCACGTCGGCTTCGCGCTCTCGAAGGTCGACGAGGAGGAGGCGCACGCGACGATCCGCCTGCTCACCGAGATGGGCGAGCGCTATGAGCAGGAGCTAGACGAGCTGAAGGCGAGCGCGATCGAATGAGCGCGCGGCAGGCGAGCGCGGAGTGCGCGCCCGGCGACGAGCGCCGCGGCGGCCCGCTTGGCGACGAGCACGGCGCGCCCGGCGGCGAGCACTGCATCACCTGCGGCGACGTTGGCATCGTGATGCGGGTGCTCGAGCTCGACCGCGACGCCGCGCTCTGCGCCGGCCCCGACGGCGTCGCGCAGAGCGTCGCGACCGACCTCGTCGGAGCGGTCGCGGTCGGCGACGAGCTGCTCGTGCACGCCGGCGTGGCGATCAGCGCGCTCGGAGCGCCGGCGTGAGGTACATCGACGAGTTCCGCGACGCCCAGCTCGGGCAGGCGCTGGCCGGCGAGATCCTCGCCGCCGTCGAGCCCGGACGCCACCTCAAGTTGATGGAGATCTGCGGCGGCCACACGCACGCGATCTACAAGTACAGCCTCGGCGACCTGCTGCCCGACAACGTCGAGCTGGTGCACGGTCCCGGCTGTCCGGTCTGCGTGATCCCGATGGGGCGCGTCGATGACGCGATCGCGCTGGCGCGCACCGACGGGCTGATCTTCACCTGCTTCGGCGACATGCTGCGCGTACCCGGCTCGGAGCAGACGCTGCTGGACGCCAAGGCGCAGGGCGCGGACGTGCGGATGGTCTACTCGCCGCTCGACGCGCTGCGAATCGCGCGCGAGAACCCCGACCGCGAGGTCGTCTTCTTCGCGATCGGCTTCGAAACCACGGCGCCCTCGACGGCGCTGACGCTGAAGCGCGCCAGGGCCGAGGGCATGACGAACTTCAGCTGCGTCTGCAACCACGTCACGATCGTGCCGCCGATGCGCGCGCTGCTCGACTCGCCCGAGCTGGCGCTCGACGGCTTCGTCGGCCCGGGCCACGTCTGCACCGTCGTCGGGACGCGGCTGTTCGAGTTCATCCCCGCCGAGTACGGGCGCCCGATCGTGATCTCCGGCTTCGAGCCGCTCGACGTGCTGCAGTCGATCCTGATGCTGGTGCGCCAGCTCGGCGAGCGCCGCTGCGAGGTGGAGAACCAGTACACGCGCGTGGTCTCCAGGGACGGCAATCCGCGGGCACTCGAGGTCATGGCGGAGGTGTTCGAACTGCGGCCGCACTTCGAGTGGCGGGGTCTCGGCTCGATCGCCCACAGCGCCCTGCGCCTCAGCGACGCCTACCGCGAGTTCGACGCCGAGCAGCGCTTCGACGTGCCCGGGGTCAGCGTCGCAGACCCGCAGGCGTGCCAGTGCGGGGAGGTGCTGAAGGGTGTGATCAAGCCATGGGAGTGCAGGGTGTTCGGCACCGCCTGCACGCCGGAGCACGCGATCGGCACCTGCATGGTCTCGCCCGAGGGCGCCTGCGCCGCCTACTACAACTACGGGCGGCTCGCGGCGCCCAGGGCGGCCGTGTGAGCGCACCGGAGTCGCTCACCGGCGGGCGCGAGCAGCGTGTGCTCGAGATCATCGAGACGGCGCGGGCCAAGCCCGCGCGCTTCCGCGACGCTCGGATCACGCTCTCCCACGGCGCCGGCGGCAAGGCCACGCAGACGCTGATCGAGGGACTCTTCGTGCCGGCGCTCGCGCGGCCCGGCAGCGCGCTCGCCGCGCTCGGCGACGCGGGCGCGGTGGTGGCTGACGGCGTGGCGCTCGCGATGACCACCGACAGCTTCGTCGTCAAGCCGTTGCGCTTTCCGGGCGGCTCGATCGGCGAGCTGGCGGTCAACGGCACCGTCAACGACCTCGCGGTCT
>CAZABN010000170.1:0-3152 GCA_964483345.1 uncultured Solirubrobacteraceae bacterium | reverse complement strand
CGTGGTCCTCGCCGCCGTCGATCGCCCAGACCTTCATCGCCGCCCAGGCGTGCACCGGCGGGTTGACGTCGCCGAACGCCCACTCGTAGGCCGGCAGCGCTCCGTTTGGGTTCTGCATCCACTCGCGGCAGAGCAGCAGCAGCTGATACTTCGCGAACGCGGGGTCCAGGTGGGCGAGAACGACGGCCTGGAAGCCGAGGTCCCAGGCGGCGAACCACGGGTACTCCCACGGGTCGGGCATCGACATGATGTCGGCCGCGAGCAGGTGGCGCCAGGTGCAGTTGCGGCCACTCAGCCGCGAGGCGGGCGGCGGCGGTCGACCCGGGTCGCCGTCGAGCCAGCGGGCGACGTCGTAGCCGTAGTACTGCTTGCCCCAGATCGCTCCGGCGAACGCCTGGCGCATGATCGCGCGCTCGTCGCCGGTGCAGTCCCCCGGCGCCAGCTCGTCGTAGAACTCGTCCGCCTCGCGCTCGCGCGCCGCCATCACGCGCTCGAAGCCGCGGCCGAGCCCCGGCCCGCGCCGGCGCGGCCCCGCTCGGCCGCAGTCGCAGCCGCAGTCGCAGCTCCGCGCTCTCGCCGCCGCCCAGCGACAGTCGATACCAGGCCGCCGCCTTCGTGCCGACGGCGTCCGGGTTGACCCACGCCGCGCCGCGCAGGACGTGCTCGCCGATCCCGTCCTTCGGGTACGCCGGGCTCTCAGCCGACCCGAACAGCCGCTCCGCGTTCGTCTCGTTCTCGCAGAACAACAGCTGCGGCGCCGTCCCGTCGGGCGCCGGCCCGGCCGTCAGCGCGTAGCAGCCGAGCGTCTCCTCCTCCGCGATCACGACGCTCGAGCGCTCCGCCCGCAGGCTGGGCCGCACGACACCCGGCTCCCAGTCCCAGCGGTTGCGGAACCACAGCGTCGGCAGCACGTGCAGCTCGGCCTCCTCGGCGCCGGCGTTCGTCACCCGCACCCGCATCAGCACGTCCGTCGGGTCGGCCTTGGCGTAGTCGACCTCGACGACCCAGTAGCGGTCGCCGTCGAAGACGCCGGTGTCGAGCAGCTCGTACTCCGGGTCCTGCCGCGTGCGCGCCCGGTTGGTGGCGACCAGGTCGTCGTAGGGGAACGCCGCCTGCGGGTAGTGGTAGCGCCAGCGCAGCCAGGCATGGCTGGGCAGCGCGTCCAGATACCACCAGTACTCCTTGACGTCCTCACCGTGGTTGCCCTCATTCCCGGTCAGGCCGAACATTCGCTCCTTGAGGATCGGGTCGCGTCCGTTCCACAACGCGAGCCCCAGGCAGAGCCGCTGGTGCACGTCGCAGATCGCCGCCATCCCGTCCTCGCTCCAGCGGAAGGCGCGCGAGCGCGCATGGTCGTGCGGCAGGTACTCCCAGGCCGTGCCGTCGGCGCTGTAGTCCTCGCGCACCGTGCCCCACGCGCGCTCGCTGACGTACGGTCCCCACTGATACCAGGGCGTCGCGGCCGAAAGCCCCTCCTCCGGTCGCCCAAAGCTGTCGACTCTCTCTCGCTCAGCGCCCACGCCTGCTGTCCTTCGGATCGGTGTCGCTGCAGGGTCCCACGTTTGCGAGGTCCCAGTGGCGCCGCGGGCGTTACGCCGCGCGAGCGCGCGACGCGCCGCGCGCGTCCCCGGCCCAGCCGCCCCCCGACCCCTCGCTAGTCCCCGGCCGGGCTGTAGCGATTCAATCGCGCCCGCGCCGTCGTCGACTGGCGCTCGACGAGCTCCGGCTCGAAGCGGATGTCGCCGTGTCGGTGGTCGGGATCCATCGTCTCCGCGAGCAGGAGCTGCGCCGCGGTCCTGCCGACCTCGTACTTCGGCTGGCGGATCGAGGTCAGCGCCGGCGTCAGCATCGCCGCGAACTCGACGTCGTCATAACCGACCACGCTGATGTCGCGCGGCACGCGCACGCGTCGCTGGGCCAGCGCACGCAGCACCGTGACGGCGATCTGGTCGTTCACGCAGACGACCGCGGTCGGGCGATCGTCGAGCGCGAGCAGCTCGTCGACGTGCTGCTCCGCCTGCTCGAGCGAGGTGATCGGGTCGATCGTGTACTCGATGATGCTCCCGTCCGGGTCGAGATCCGCCGCCCGCGCTGCCCGGCGCATGCCGCGACGGCGCTCGGCGCACTGCGAAAGGTGCAGCGGCCCGTTGATGAACGCGATTCGCCGGTGCCCGAGCTCGAACAGGTGGCGCGCGGCAAGCTCGCCGCCGTGCGCGTGATCGACCGACACCGAACACAGGTCGCCGTCGGCGCTGCGGCGGTCGAGCAGCACGACCAGCGTGCCGCGGTCGCGGAGTGTTTGGAGGTGGCGGATGCTTCGCGTCGCGGGCGTGATCAGGATCCCCTGCACGCGCTGTTCCTCGAGCAGCCGCAGGTAGCGCTCCTCCCGGTCGGGCGAGCCGTCGGTCGAGCAGACATAGACCGCGCAGCCGTGCTCATGCACGACGTCCTCGAGTCCGCGCACGGTCTCGGTCGCGAACGGGTTGGCGGCGTCGAGCACGACCGCGCCGAAGCAGCGGCTGTTGCCGCTTCGCATCTGGTGCGCGGCGGAGCTGCGCACGAAGCCGAGCCGCTCGATCACGGCGAGCACCCGTTCGCGCGTCGCCGGCGCCACGCGGTCGGGCCGGTTGAGCACGTTGGACGCGGTGCCGAGCGACACGCCGGCCTGTTCGGCGACGTCGCGGATCGTCACGCGGCCGATCGGCGCCTGGCGCGCGCTGCCGACCGCCCGGCGCGCGGCGTCGGGGCCAGCGGCTACCTCATCGCGGCTCGCCGTCAACGACTTCCCTTTCCGTGGATCCCAGCCAGAGCACGCCGCGAACCAAACGACGCCGCCCAACAATAGCGCCGCGCCCGCGCCCGATTGAACAGGTGGCGAAAATTGAACAGCGCGCACAATAACGCCGCGACGCCCCGCCGCTGCGGGCCGCACGGGTGCCCGTGTTCAGTCAGGGATCTTTAGGCGGCCCTGGCGCTCCGCGCCCGGCCGGGGAATCTAGCGCTCGGGCGCGACCGTCCACTGGCGGTCCGGCGACCGCCGCCGCTTCGGGATCTCGATCAGCTCGACCACGACTCCGAGCTGCTCCAGCGAGTCCAGGTAGGTGAAGCCGCCGTCGCCGTCGAGGCCGTAGCCGCGACCCCACTGGCTGATC
>CAZABN010000169.1:0-3179 GCA_964483345.1 uncultured Solirubrobacteraceae bacterium | reverse complement strand
TTCCTGTTCAAGATCGAGGCCGGCGGCAAGTACGTCGAGATCCCCGACAAGTAGTAGGCAGTCCGTGTAGCACCCAGGCGCCAAACGCCGCCGCCCACCTTCGGGTGGGCGGCGGCGGCGCCATGTAACAGAGCCCGCGGCGCCCAGATGCAGATCTTCATCCAAACGCTCGTATCCGGCCTGGTCGTCGGCTGCCTCTACGCGCTGATCGCGCTGGGCTACACGATGGTCTACGGCGTGCTGAAGCTCTTGAACTTCGCCCACGGCGACCTCTACATGGTCGGCGCCTTCGTCGGCTACTACGTCATGCGGTGGTTCGGCGGACCGTCGGCGCTGGTGATCCCGGCGCCGCTGCTCGTCGTGCTGATGATGCTGATCGCAGGCCTCGGCGTCGGCGCGCTCGGCATGGGCATCGAGCGCTTCGCCTATCGCCCGTTGCGCAACGCCCCGCGCATCGCCCCGCTGATCACCGCGCTTGGGATCTCGTTCATCCTCGAAGACTCTGTCCTGTTGTTGTTCGGCGGCTACCCGCGCGACTACAGCGCCTCGGACTACCTCCCGTTCTCGGGCTCGATCCACATCGACGGGGTCAACATCTGGTCGGTGCAGATCATCGTCGTCGCGGTCAGCGTTGTGATGATGTTCGGCCTGCGCGAGCTGGTCAACCGCACGCTGTTCGGGAAGTCGATGCGCGCCGTCGCCTCCGACCGCGAGGCGGCGGAGATGCTCGGCATCAACGTGAACCGCACGATCGCCCTGACCTTCTTCATCGGCTCGGCGATGGCGGGCGTCGCCGGTGTGATGTCCGGCCTCGCGTTCGGCCAGATCACGAACGTAATCGGCTTCCTCGCCGGGCTCAAGGCCTTCACCGCCGCGGTCGTCGGCGGCATCGGCTCGATTCCGGGCGCGATGATCGGCGGCCTGGTGATCGGCCTCTGCGAGTCGTTCTCGAGCAGCTACATCTCTTCGCAGTACTCGGACCTGATCGTGTTCGCACTCCTGATTGCGACGATGCTGCTGCGCCCCCAGGGCGTTTTCGGGCGGCCGCCGCTGCAGAAGGTCTGAGATGGCACCGATCGGCGTTGACGAGTGGGTCGCACGCTCCGGCGATCGCCGTGAGCGCCACGGTGGCTGGCGCGGCGGGTTCGCGCGCGTCGACGAACGGCTCGGCTGGTGGCCGCGACTGCTGCTCGTCGGTGTGGCGGCCTTCGTGTACGGCGAATTCATCGCCAACGGCAACATCAACTTCGCCCAGACCGGCTTCAACGTTGTGCTCTACGCGCTGCTGGCGCTGGGCCTCAACATCGTGGTCGGCTGGGCCGGCCTGCTCGACCTCGGCTACATCGCCTTCTTCGGCGCCGGCGCGTACGTCTACGCGATGTTCTCGTCGCACGCGTTCGGAAACCTCGCGGCGGGGACGGGCGGCGTCATTCTGCCGGCGGTCGCGTCGATCCCGATCGCCGTCGTCGGCGTCGCGGTGCTCGGCCTGCTGATCGGGCTGGTGGCGCTGCGACTATCGGGCGACTATCTCGCGATCGTGACGCTGTTCGTCGGACAGGCGTTCGCCGAGGCCGTCAACAGCGTCGCCCCGAGCACTCTGGGCGGCGCGAACGGCCTGTTCGGCCTCAACAACTTCCAGGTCGGCAACGCCATGATCGGCTCGACGATCGGCTACTACTGGTTCGCGGTGATCGCGCTGCTCGTGCTGATGGCGCTGCTGCACCTGCTCGACACCTCGCGCACCGGCCGCGCCTGGCGCGCGGTGCGCGACGACCCACTGGCAGCCGAGGCGATGTCAATCCCGGTCAACCGCGTCAAGGTGATGGCGTTCACCTTCGGCGCGGCCGTCGCTGCACTCGCGGGCACGGTCTTCGCCGCCCAGCAGAGCAGTGTGTTCTCGACGAACTTCAGCGCCAACACGCTGATCCTGATCTACGCCTGCCTCGTCCTCGGCGGAGCAGGCAGCATCTCTGGGGCGGTGCTCGGCGGCGTCGTCGTGACCGTCGCCCAGCAGCTGCTGACCAGTCCGCTCGACTCGGCCTACCTGTTCTATGGGGTGCTGATCATCGCGCTGGTGGCGCGCGTGCGTCCCTGGCGCCACCTCGCTGCCGTGGTGGCTGGGATCATCGCCTTCGGCCTGGCCACGCGGGCCATCGTCGGCGCCATCTCGGCGCGCGCGGTCGCCGGTTCGCCGGGCAGCGCCGGCTGGTTCGCGCACGCGCTGAAGCATTTCGTGATCGTCCCGTCCGGATCACCGCTGACCTACGGCAACGTCCTCTACATCGTGGCGATCGTGATGCTGGTCGTCGTCGTCCAGCTGAAGGGCGTGCGGCGTCTGATCGCCGTGGTTCCGACCGTTTACATCGGGATGTGCTGCTGGGAGGCACGACTCACGCTCGACCCGGGCATCACTGCGCAGATCATGATCGGCGCGATCCTGATCGTCACGATGGCGGCGCGCCCGCAGGGCCTGCTCGGCAGCCGCCGGGTCGAGGTGGTCTGATGGCGCCGCTGCTCGAACTCGAGCGGGTCTCGCTGGCCTTCGGCGGGCTGCGCGCGCTGCACGAGCTCGATCTGCACGTCAACGAGCACGAAATCGTCAGCGTGATCGGACCCAACGGCGCCGGCAAGTCGACGGTCTTCAACGTCGTCACCGGCATCTATCAACCCGCCGGCGACATCCGCTTCGACGGCGAGCGCCTGATCGGCCGCTCGCCGCACGCCATCACCAGGCTGGGGCTCGCCCGCACATTCCAGAGCCTGCGGCTTTTTCTGAATATGACGGTCAGGGAGAACGTCACCGCCGCGACCTACGGCTGGACGCATGCGACGCCGCTGGAATCGATGTTGCGCCTGCCGCGTGCGCGCCGCGAGGCGCGCGAGGTCGAGGCGCGCGCCCAGGAGGTGCTCGGCTTCTTCGGACAGCGGCTGCAGGGCTACCGCTTCGATCAGCCCGCGTACAGCCTCTCGTATGCGAACCGGCGCCGCCTGGAGATCGCGCGGGCAATGGCCACCGGTGCGCGGATGCTGCTGCTCGACGAGCCGGCGGCGGGGATGAACCCCAACGAGACGCACGAGATCACCGAGCTGATCGGACGCCTGCGTGACGAACGCGGCTACACGATTCTCGTGATCGAGCACGACATGCACGTCGTCGAGGGCATCTCCGACCGCGTCGT
>CAZABN010000168.1:0-3203 GCA_964483345.1 uncultured Solirubrobacteraceae bacterium | reverse complement strand
TGCGAAGCACCCCCATAATCGACCGCCACTTCTTCCACTCGATCTACTTCCGCGAACCCGGCGGCGTGCTCTACGAGATCGCCGACGACGGCCCCGGCTTCGCCCACGACGTCCCCGAGTCCGAGCTCGGCCGCCGGGTCGTGCTGCCGCCGTGGCTCGAACCCCGCCGCGCCGAGATCGAGGCCCGCCTGACGCCGCTGCCCGACCCCCGCGCGGGCTGGTCGGCCGCGGCCTGAGCGCTACTCGCCGACGTTTCGCTCGGCCGTCGGCACGCGCTCGAGCCGCTCGTCCGGGATCGGCTCGCCGCTTTCGATAGAGAGGCCGTAGGTGCCCGCGGCGAGGCGAGCCTCGGCGCGTTCGACGGCGGCGAGCTGATCCTGCAGATCCTCGGCGCGGGTCGCGTCGAACTCCTCCTGGTAGAGCGTCTCGGACCCCTCGTCGCCCGGCTCGTCCTCACCCTCGGACTGCGGAGTGAGGTCGGCGAGCAGAGCCTCGATTCGCTCCCGCTCCTGTTGGAGCAGCTGCCGCGCGCGCTCGGGTTCCATGGTCGCGAAGACTAACCTGCCGGCGCCTCCGGGCGGATCACGGCGCGTCCGAGGCCGATGATCTCCATCTCGGTCGCCGGAGCGCAGACCGCGACCGCGTCGGCTTCGCGGCGCAGCGTGCGGCGCAGCAGCACGAAAGCGGCTCCCCCGACCGTCGCCGGCACCCACAGCACGATCGCGCGATAGGCGAGCACGGCGCCCGCCGCGGCGGTCAGCGGCACGTGGTAGAGCACGAGCGCACCGACCAGGCCGGCGTCGATCCCGCCGATCCCGCCCGGGACCGGGATCAGCCCACCCAGCTCGCCGATCAGGTAGCCCATCGCCAGGGGCCCGAGCAGCGGCGCGGGCCCGATCGCGCGGAACGTCGCCCACAGGATCATCACATCGAAGACGAGGTAGGCGAGCAGCCCGGCGATCAGGATCGCGTTGGCCTCGCGCAGCAGCGCGAGCGACTCGCTCACGCCGCCGGCGATCGCGGTGACGCTGGCCCGCAGCGCTCGCACGCGCGCCGAGCCGGTGCGGTGGGGCTGTGCGGTCGCGCGGTCGTCGTGTTTCCCGGCAAAGCGGCCGGCCTGGAGCGCCGCCACGATCGCGGCGGCCGCGACCGCGGCGGGTAGCGCCGTCAGCAGCAGGTCGTGCTCACCCGGCAGCACGCCGATCGCGAGCGCGACGCCGATCACGATCACGCCGACGACGTTCGGGACGCTCGTCAGCAGGAAGAACGAGACCGACCGCCGCGCGATCTCCGGCGCCGGCATCCCCCCACGCCGCAGCGCCCAAGCCCCAAGCGCCAGCCCACCGGCGCCCCCGGTCGGAAACAGCGCATTCGCCGCGAGCTCCGCCATCCCGATCTGCCAGCTCACCAGCCAGCTCATCCGCCGGCAGAAGATCATCCGGAACGCCGCCACATAGCCGAGCTCCGAGAGCAGCTTGAGGGCAACGCCGAGCAGCAGCCAGTAGGGGTTCGCGTGCGAGAGGCGACTTCGCAGGGATCCCAGCCCGGGCAGAAGCACGATGACGGCGACGACCACCGCCAGGACGAGGACCGCGACGAGCAGGCGCGAGCGCAGCCGGCGCCGGCTGAGCTCGGGCGGGACAGCGAGATCGCTGCGGTTGACCTCGGCAGGTGGGGCCTGAGCGGTCATTCGAGCGCATGCTTGCAGGGCGGGGGTGTAAACCGCTGTGGTCGGCGCGCCGCGCGAGGAGCGTCAGGTGGCGATCGGTAGGCGAGAGCGACGCGCCAGCCGGTAGCATCGGGGCCGGTCCGATGGGACCGTCCGCGGTCCGGCTCAGGCCGAGATTGCGTTCGGCGAGATAGCTCAGTTGGTAGAGCACACGACTGAAAATCGTGGTGTCCCCAGTTCGAGTCTGGGTCTCGCCATTTTCTAAGGGTCGCTGCGCATGGGCGGGTCGTGTTCAAGATGAGGGGCCGTGCGAGGACGCGAGGGTCACCGCAGCCGCTCGGATGGCTACCCTACGTGCCGACCCGAGAGGTGTGCGCCGCCGGTGCCGCCACACAGGTGGCTGTGGTGATCCTCGGCTTAGGCGCACGGCTCTTCGACCGGTTGCGCGCTGTCGGTCGGTGCCCGGCCCTAGGTCGGAGTGGTGAGCCGCGCGGTACGATCTCGCTGCGATGCCGGTCCTAGAGCACTCCGGCCGCACCCGGGGCGGTGTGTGTGGGGCAGGCTCGGTTCGGCCGAGGAAAGGCCGCGGCTTGTTGGTGCGGACGCTCGTGTACTTGTCGCTTGGCGGCGCATGTGTGCTGGGTGTCGCGCTCTGCGCTGCGGAATCCGCGGCGTCCGTTAGGAGGTCTCAGCCAAGCGCGAATGCAGGTCTGCGAGGCATCTTCACCCCTCTTACCCCGACGACCAGCAATCCATTGCCAGTTGAATTCGTGCTGACGAAGGCGGTGTTTACCGAGGCCAACGGCCCGGGTTTCATTGCTTACGCGGCCGTCTATGAGCCCGACGCGAGTTCGCCTGGCACCCCAGCTCTCTACAGCTACGCTTGGGTGATCGATGATGTAACCACCGGGACCATCACTTCGCCGCCCGCGTTCCTCAGTGGCCGACAGGGATTCGGCGAGGGAGTGCCGTTGAACGCTGATGGCATCAGGGTGGGAGACTCGCTGAGGGTGACGATAACGGTGACTGCGGTACAGATAGTTGGCAACGCTCGCGTCGACGGCGCGACGGTCGGGGTCGTCACCACCCAGTTCGCGGTTCCACCAACGGTACCGGTGATAACACTCGCGGCGGCATCCAGGCGGCGGGCGCATGCTGAGTACAAGATCAGGGTTCAAGCCCCGTACGACGAGCGCGGAACCATCGAGCTCGAAATAGACGGCCGGCGGGTCAAGGAGACCAGCGGGAGGGCTGCACCGCTGGTCTATGCCTGGGCCCCGACGGCCGTGGAGGAGAAGCTCGTCACAAGGCTCAGCGCCGTTGACCTGACGTTCAACGACGCACGAACGACGGCGCGGGTGCGCTTCAACAAGCACGGCGTGCCACATTTGTTTGTCGTGCCGTCGAGTCCGCTTCCGCGCACTGGGCCCACGGGAGCGACCGGCCCGGCCTAGCCTTCGCTGGCGGCAGGCCATCGCTTCTGGGCGAAAACAGGAGCGAGCCGAAAGGCATCGCGGACGCTCGCAAGTCGTCC
>CAZABN010000167.1:0-3262 GCA_964483345.1 uncultured Solirubrobacteraceae bacterium | reverse complement strand
AGCCCTGGCGGATCGCCTCGTCGCCGAGGAAGCGCTCGACGCCGTGGATGCCGACCGCCTCGTCGAGCTGCACGCGGTTGCAGGCGGTCTCGCACGGGTGGTAGCAGACGCGGCCCATCGTTGCCGGCAGCGGGTTGTCCTTGACCAGCTCGCGCCAGGCGGACTCGTAGTCGCCGGACTCGGCGTGGTAGAGCCACTGCTGGATGTTCTCCCCGGCCGGGCAGCCGTGGTTGCACGGCGGCAGGCGATGCACGTACTGCGGGCGCTTGTCGCGCCAGGACCCGGTCTTGTTCGCAAGGCTCGAGCCGGGCTCGAGGGTTATCGCGAAAGGCCTGGAGTCGATCTGGATCAGCTGCGGGTCGATCTGGGTCATGCCGGGACTCCGTCGATCGCGTCGCCGTCGAGCAGCCCGAAGCGGGCGATGTTGCGGTCCGCGCCCGCCTGGATGCGGGCGATCACCTCGGTCCGCGGCTGCGGCTTGAACAGGTGCGCGAAGCGCTTCTGCGGGCGCAGGTACTCCTCGACCGGCAGCTGGCGGCGGATCTTTGAGACCCCGGTGACGACGCCGTCGCGCGCCTCGAAGACGGGGAAGATCCCGGTCTCCTTCGCCAGGCGCGCGATCTTGATCGTGTCGCCCGAATCGGTGCCCCAGCCCAGCGGGCAGGGGACGAAGATGTGCAGGTAGCGGGCGCCGCGGATCTCCATCGCGGTCGCGACCTTCGCCTCGAGGTCGCGCAGCTCGGAGACCGTCGCGGTCGCGACGTAGGGGATCTCGTGGGCCATCGCGATCAGCGGCACGCTCTTGCCCTGGCCGAACACGTTGCCCGGCTCGGGGCCGACGGCCTGCGTCGTCGCGGTCCGTGCGGCCGGCGGCGTCGCGCCGGAGCGCTGCACGCCGGTGTTCATGTAGGCCTCGTTGTCGTAGCAGATGTAGAGCACGTCGTCGTTGCGTTCGAACATCCCCGACAGACAGGCGAAGCCGATGTCGACGGTGCCGCCGTCGCCGCCCTGGCCGACGACGCGCACGTCGTCACGGCCCTTCGCGCGCAGCGCCGCGGCGATACCGGTCGAAACCGCGGGCGCGTTGCCGAACAGCGAGTGGATCCACGCGATCCGCCATGAGGTCTCCGGGTAGGGGGTGGAGAAGACCTCCAGGCAGCCGGTCGCGTTGGCGGCGATCAGCCTGCCCTGGGTGGCGCGCATCGCGGCATCGAGCGCGTAGCGCGCGCCGAGCGCCTCGCCGCAGCCCTGGCAGGCGCGGTGGCCGCAGGTGATCGAGTTGGAGCGCTGCTCGCCGGACTGCAGCGAGCGCTGCTCGGGGTCGAGCAGCCGGTTGCCGACCGCGAAGCTGCCGGTCTGGTAGAAGCGAACCTGGGTCGGTGCACTCATCGCGGGCTCCTCACACCGGGCCTGCCGCAACCGGGCCGCTGTCGCGCAGGATGTTCTCGGCGTGCGGGCCGGAATGGCGCGAGGAGGCCATGCGGGCCAGCTCGCGGTTGACGATGTCCCAATCCATGTCGAGGAAGGTCAGCGGCTCCAGCGCGTCATCCGCCGCCTGCTGGAAGAGGGTGCGCAGCGAGGCCTTCGTGATCGGCCGCCCGCCGAGGCCGGCGATCACCGTGTAGCCGTGCAGCACGATGCCGGCGAGCGCCATCCGCACGTTGGCGGTGACGATGCCGCCGATGCCGACGGCGAGCGCCTTCTCCAGCACGACGACGCGCTCCGCGTGAGCGAGCGCGGCGCGCAGCTCATCGAGCGGGAACGGGCGGAAGGAGGTGATGCCGACGGCGCCGATCTTCATCCCGTCCTCGCGCAGCTCGTCGATCGTGTCCTGGATCGTGCCGAGCACCGACCCTAGCGCCACGACGATCGTCTCGGCGTCCTCGCTGCGGTAGCGGTGGATCAGGCCGCCGGAGTCGCGGCCGAACGCCGCCTTGAAGTCGGCGGCGATCTCGGGGATCAGCTCGAGCGCCTGCATCTGCTTGGCGTGCGCGAGGTACTTGACCTCCATGAAGGCCTCCGGTCCGACCATCGCGCCGATCGAGATCGGCTCGTCGGGGTCGAGCACCTGGCGCGGCACGTAGGGGGGCAGGAAGGCGTCGACCTGTTCCTGGGCGGGGATGTCGATGCGCTCGACCGCGTGCGTGAGGATGAAGCCGTCCATGCAGACCATCACCGGCGTCGAGAGCTCCTCGGCCAGCCGGAAGGCCTGGATGTGCAGGTCGAGCGCCTCCTGGTTGGTCTCCGCGTAGAGCTGGATCCAGCCGCAGTCACGCTGGGACATCGAGTCCGAGTGGTCGTTCCAGATGTTGATCGGCGCGCCGATCGCGCGGTTGGCGACCGTCATCACGATCGGCAGGCCCAGCCCCGAGGCGTTGAAGAGCGCCTCGACCATGTACAGCAGACCCTGGCTCGCGGTCGCGGTGTAGGCGCGCGCGCCGGTGGCCGAGGCGCCGATCGCCACCGACATCGCGGCGAACTCCGACTCGACGTTGACGAACTCACAGGGCGTGAGCTCGCCGGCCTTGACGATCTGCGAGAGGTTCTCGACGATGTGCGTCTGGGGCGAGATCGGGTAGGCGCAGATCACCTCGGGGCGGCACATCGCCACCGCCTCGGCGACCGCGCGTGAGCCCTCAACCTGCCGCAGCACCGCTCAGCTCCCGCAGTTCGTCGGTGACCCAGTCGTGAGCCGCCTGCGCCGCCGCCACGTTGCCCTCGCCGACCGCTCCCTCGAAGCGCTCGCGGATCGCGGCCGCCAGCGACTCCAGCGAGATCAGCCCGCTGAGCGCGGCGAAACCGCCGAGCAGAGCCGCGTTCGGCACCGGGCGGCCGGTGTGCTCGCGCGCGAGGTCGCCCGCCGGCACAGTCAGCAGGCGCTCGTGGCGGAAGGCGTCGACGAACTCGCCGAGACCCAGCTCGTCGAAGCTCTTGGCGGTGTTGATCAGGATGAAGCCGTCGGGGCGCAGCCCGCCGAACAGGTCGACCTGATGCAGCAGCGTCGGGTCCTGGATGATCAGCGCGTCGGGCTCCATGATCGGCTCGCGCACGCGGATCTCGCGATCGTCGATACGGCAGAACGAGACGACCGGCGCACCGGTGCGCTCGGAGCCGAAGCTCGGGAAGGCCTGCGCATGGCGGCCCTCGTTGAACGCCGCAACCGACAGCATCTCCGCCGCCGTCACGACACCCTGGCCGCCGCGGCCATGTATTCGCACCTGGAACATCACTGCACAGTCAACCCTGTGGGTGCGGGGGACAC
>CAZABN010000166.1:0-3290 GCA_964483345.1 uncultured Solirubrobacteraceae bacterium | reverse complement strand
GTCCTACATCGCCGGCTACACGATCTTCAACGACATCACGGCGCGCGACATCCAGCGGCGCGAGATGCGCTCCGGCGTGTTCTCCTTCTGCAAGGCGATCGACAGCTTCTGCCCGCTCGGCCCGTGGATCGTCACCCCCGACGAGGTGGGTGACGCGCACGAGTTGAAGATGCGCCTGCGCGTCAACGGCGAGCTGCGCCAGGAGTCGCACTCGGGCAACATGTCCGTGACGATCCCGGAGATCATCGCCCACTACTCGCCGCTCGGCTACAGCCCCGGCGACCTGATCTCGACCGGCACCGTCTCCGGCGTCGCAGGGTTCAGCGAGAACGCCGCCGAGCTCTACCTGAAGCCCGGCGACGTCGTCGAATGCGAGATCGAGCGCATCGGCACGCTGTCCAATCCCGTCATCTCCTGGGAGCAGGCCTACGGCGTGCCGGCGCCGCCACTGCACCGCTGGTGAAGCGCATGGGCTGGGAGATCGACACCGTCAAGCTCGACCGCGTGCACACGATGATGGCCGCCGAGGGCCTCGACACGCTCGTCGTGCGCTCCCCGGACAACGTCTGCTACCTGACCAACTACTGGCCGATGAAGGGCTACGACGTCGCGGTCGTGCCGCTCGACGGCGAGCCGACGCTGTTCGTGATGGAGCCGCAGTACGAGGAGGCGCAGCGCACCGCCTGGACGAGCGACGTACGCCCGTTCCCCTTCTACGACCCCGACGACCCCAGGCCGCCTGCGGTCCGCGCACAGGGCCGCTGCGTGGAGCTGCTGCGCGAGCGCGGCGGCGGCGGGCGCGTCGGCCTCGAGCACTCGCAGGGCACGCAGGGCGCCGACCGCATGGTCGGCGAGCCGACCGTCTTCTGGAGCGGCTGGTTCGACGGCTTCGATGCCGTCGCGACCGAGGTGCTCGACGCCGCGCCGCTGCTCGCGCGCGCGCGCACGATCAAGACGGCGCAGGAGATCGAGCGGCTGCGCCTGGCGAACGAGCTGGCCACGCTGGCGATGGAGCACGTGCGCGACAACATCCGCCCCGGGATGCGCGAGAGCGAGGTGGGGGCGATGTTCGAGGGCCACGTCCACGCGGTCGGCACCGGCTACCAGGGGGGCCGTGTCGCGCTGGCCCGGGCCTTCACGCTGGTCTGGGCGGGCCCCGGCATCCGCACCTTCACCGCCACCGGCGACCGACCGGTGCTCGCCGATGAGCCGACGCTCCTGGAGATCTGGGTGTGCGCGGACGGCTACTGGTCCGACCTGACGAAGAACGCCTGCCCGGGCACGCTGCGGCCGGAGTACGACGAGCTGCTCGACGGCCTGCTCGGCGTCTACGAGGCGGCGATCGCGCACCTGCGTCCGGGGGCGAGCCTCGCCGAGCTCGACACGCTGATCCGCGACGCGATCGCGGAGCTCGGCTATCCCGGCCAGCCCAGCCACCCGGTCTGCCACGGCGTCGGCGCCCGCGCGCACGAGCCGCCGTTCGCGCACCGGGCGGTGCCGGCGGAGGTGCAGGAGGGCATGGTGCTCGCGATCGAGCCGGCCGCCTACTGGCCGGGCGGCGGTGGGCTGCGGCTGGAGGACAACTTCCTCGTCACCGCGACCGGCAGCGAGCGGCTCTCGAACTATCCCGACGACTTCCGCGAGCCGTGATCGAGCGCTCGAAGCTCTGGCTCGGCGAGCTGAACGCGACCGCGATCGGCGCCGCCCCCGACGCGCCGGCGCGCGTCGGCCTCTACGACACGACGCTCCGCGACGGCGAGCAGACCGTCGGCGTGGTGCTCGACCCGGTCGCCAAGCTCGAGATCGCGCACGCGCTCGACAGCCTCGGCGTCGACCGGATCGAGGCAAGCTTCCCGCGCGTCTCGGCCGACGACGCCGAGGCGCTCGCGCTGATCGTCGGCGCCGGCCTGCGCGCCGAGGTCTGGGGCTTCTCGCGTGCCGTGGCCGCCGACGTCGAGGCGCTGCTCGAGGCCGGCGTGCGCTCGACGGTGATCGAGTCGCCGGTCAGCGACGGCAAGCTCGCCGCCTACGGCCTCACGCGCGAAAAGGTCACCGCGCGGGTGATCGAGGCGGTCTCGCACGCGGTCGACGCCGGCGTGCGCGTGTGCTTCTTCGGCGTCGACGGCTCGCGCGCCGACCTCGACTTCCTGGAGCGCATCTTCTCGGCGGCGGTGCAGGCCGGCGCTGCGGAGATCGCGGTGGTCGACACGATCGGCGTGCTCGCCCCCGAGAGCGCGGCGCTGCTGGTGGCGAGCGCACGGCGCTGGCTCGGGCCACAGGTGCCGATCCACTGGCACGGGCACAACGACTTCGGCCTCGCCACCGCGGCGGCGATCGCGGCGGTTCGCGCGGGCGCGCAGTGGGTCCAGGGCACGATCAACGGAATGGGCGAGCGCGCCGGGAACGCCAGCCTCGGCGAGGTCGCGCTCGCGCTCGACGCGCTCTACGGGATCGGCAGCTCGCTGCGCTTCGAGCGGCTGCGCGAAACCTCGGAGCTGGTGCGGCGGCGCTCGGGGTACACGCTCGAGCCGTGGCGGCCGCTGACGGGCGAGACGCTGTTCGTGCGCGAGTCCGGCGCCGTCGCGAGCCAGTTCCACGACCCGCCGGCGATCGAGCCCTACTCGGCCGAGTTGGTCGGGGCGCGCCGCGGGATCGTGCTCGGCAAGAAGAGCGGGCTCGACTCGATCAGGATCAAGCTCGCCGAGCTGGGCATCGAGCGCCCGCAGGAGGACTGGCCGGAGCTGCTCGCGGCGGTCAAGGAGCTCGGCGGGCGCGAGCGGCGGCTGGTCAGCGACGACGAGTTCGCGGCGATCGCCGCCCGCGGCGAGGGCGGCGGCTGATGGCGATTTCGCGCGTCTGCGTGATCGGCGCCGGCACGATCGGCAGCCTGCTCGCCGGGCATCTCGCCGGCGTCTGCGACGTCAGCGTGCTGACGCGCCGCCCCGAGCACGCGGCGATGCTGCGCGAGCATGGCCTGCGGATCAGCGGCAAGCACGAGCGGGCGGCCGAGGTCTTCGCCACCCACGAGGCGGAGGAGCTGCCGGCGTTCGACGTCGGGATCATCGCCTGCAAGGCGCTCGAGCTCGAGCGGACCGCCTCGCAGCTGGCAGGTCACGGCCAGCGGGCGGCGATGATGACGGTGCAGAACGGTCTTGGCGCCGAGGCGGTCGTGGCGCGGCACGGGCCCTGGCCGATCATCTCGGCGGTCACCTTCATGAGCGGCATTCGCCACTCGGACGTGCACGTCGAGTACGAGCTCGACACCGCGACCTGGATGGGCCCTTGGGCGC
>CAZABN010000165.1:0-3300 GCA_964483345.1 uncultured Solirubrobacteraceae bacterium | reverse complement strand
AACCAGACCAGCGGCGCGCCGCCGCGGCGGCGGTCGAGATGGACCTCGAGCGCCAGCGTCCGTCGCGGCCCGAGCAGCGCGTGCAGGGCGGTGTAGGTAGCGGCGAGCGACTCGACGCCGGCGCGATCGTTGCGGTAGGGCTCGATCAGCAGGCGCACCGTGGCGCGGCGCTGACGGCGTGCGCGGGCGAGCGCCAGCGCGGCGACGACTGCGCCGGCCCCGACAAACCCCACCGCCGCTCCCATGCGCGATCCCTCCGGTCGACGCCTGATCCGACGGGCGCCCCCGCAGGGCGACGGCGTCAGGCGCGAGCGGCGGCCGCGCGGGCGCGGTCGCGATATGCCCGGTACTCGCTGCGGTCCGGGCGCAGGCATGCGGCGATCGCCAGCGGCCCGCAGGCTTCGCGGTGGCGCCCGAGCAGCTGCAGCGCGCGGCCGAGGCAGAAGTGCGCGTAGTCGTCGGTCGGCGCGGCCTGCGCGAGCGCGCCGAACTCCTCGGCCGCCTCGTGGTAGCGCTGGCTGCGGAACAGCGCACGGCCGAGCGCCTCGCGGATCGAGGCCTTGTCGGGCTCGAGCGTGCGCGCGCGCCGCAGCGACACGGCGGCCGCGGCGAAGTCGCCGCGCTCGAGCAGCGCGACGCCCCGCCGGTAGAGCTCATAGACCTCGCTGGTGCTGTCGGTCTCGGTCACGGCCTTTCAAGATACCCAGTCGGGCAACTGGCTAGGTCAGCGTCAGCGGGTGCCCGAAGGCGAGGCGGAACAGGTCCGACTGGCGTTCCGCGCCCCAGCGCGCGAGTGCCGCGTCGCCGTCGACCGCCAGCTCGAGCTCGAGGCGGTGCTCGCGCGGGCGCAGCCGCGCGCCGACGACCGCCCCGTCGCGGCCGCGGTCCAGGTGCTCGGCGAGGCGCAGCAGCGCGGCCAGGCGCATCAGCAGCCGCGCGTCGCCTCGCTCGCAGAACGCGGCCAGCTCGCCGAGCTCGGGCGTTCCCTTGCGGTGGTAGCGAACGGTCTGCGCGATCAGCGCGAGCTCGCGCTGGCTGAACCCGGGCAGTCCGGCGGCCAGGATCAGGTAGCGCGAGTGCTTGTGGTGGTCGTCGTAGTCGACCGACACGCCGATGTCGTGCAGCATCGCGGATGCCCACAGAAGCCCAGACACGTCAAATCCCCGAGCGGGCGGTAGCCCGCCATTGAGAGAATCGAGCAGCTGGCCGGCGAGCGCTGCGACGTGCGTGCAGTGGACGAGGTCGGGCTGGTATTGCGTGGCGAGGTTGAGCACGCTGGCGACGCGCACGTCCTCGAACAGCGGGGGGTCGGCGCCGGCCAGGTAGCTCGCGAAGAACACGCCCTCGCGCAGGCCCGAATGCGTGACCTCGAGGCGCTCGGCCCCGATCGCCTCCATCGCCGCGGCGATCACGACCGCGCCCGCAAGGATCAGTCCGGCGCGACCCGGCTTGATCCCCGCGATCTCGGCGCGGCGGCTGACCGGCCGCGACGCCAGCTCCTCGATCAGCTCGTCGAGCGCGCCGCGTTCGATCACCGCGCCCTGGACGCCGATCGACGGCAGGCCGGCGGTGGCGGCGGCGGCCGCGGCGAGGTTGCGCACGGTGCCGCCGATGCCGACGAGCGTTCCCGCCGTGCGCTCCAGCCACGGCGCGCTCGCCAGCTCCTCGAGGACGTGTGCGCGGAGCGCCTCGCGCTGCTTGGCCGCCCCCGAGCGCCCGGTGCCGAAGAAGCGCTCGGTCATGCGGACCGTGCCGAGCCGCCACGACGCGCTCTCGATCGCCCGGCGATCGCGCACGCGCACGAGCTGGAGGCTGCCGCCGCCGAGGTCGAGCACGGCGCCGTCGCGCAGGCTGGTCGAGTTCACGGCCGCGAGGTAGCCGAAGTGGGCCTCCTCCTGCGCGCTCAGCACGCGCGCCGGAAAGCCCGTCAGCTCGCGCACCCGGGCCAGCAGCTCGGGGCCGTTCTCGGCGTCACGGATCGCGCTGGTGGCGACCGCCTGCACGTCCGCGGCGTCGATGCCGCTCGCCGCGCAGAAATGCGCGTATACCTCCATCGCCTCGATCGCCGTCTCGATCCGGTCCGGAGCGAGCCGTCCGCTCGCGAGGAGGCCCGCACCCAGGCGCACGGTGTCGTAGATCTCGTCGGTGCGCCGCCACCAGCTGCCCGGCTCGTAGCTGTACGCGACGAGCCGGAACGAGTTCGAACCCATGTCGATCACCACGGTGCGCCGCGGCGGCTGCGCCTCCATTGCGTCCAGCGTAGTGGCGCGGGCGGCCGCACCGCGGCCGTGCGGCAGATACCTCACCGAGTTGGTGAGCTTTGTATGATCGGGGGCGTGGCAAACCTGCTCTCCTTCCCCAACCCGGTCAACGAGAAGGCGGCGCGGGTCGTCGCCGGGGTCGTCTTCGTACTGTCGATCGTGACGCTCGCGACCGGCGCCTACTGGATCGCGGCGGTCCTTGCCTACGGCTTCGTCGCCCGCGTGCTCAGCGGGCCGAAGCTGAGCCCGCTCGGGCAGGCGGCGACGCGGCTCGTCGCGCCCCGCCTGGGGGCGGCCAAGCTCGTACCCGGTCCGCCGAAGCGCTTCGCGCAGGCGATGGGGGCGACGTTCACGATCGCGATCGCGCTGTTCGCGCTGGTCGGCGGCGACCACACGCCCGCCGACGTGCTGCTGGCCGGGATGATCGCGGCGAGCGGCCTCGAGTCGATCTTCGCCTACTGCGTGGGCTGTCAGGTGTTTGCGCTGCTGATGCGCGCCGGGCTCATCCCCGAGTCGGTGTGCCTGGAGTGCGCTGACATCGGCCTTCGCCGCGTCTCGGCTCCGAGACAGCTTTAGGTCGCCGCTTTCGCGGCGGGCGGGGGACGGCGCTGGATCCAGACGAACCAGACGATCCCGATCAGCGTGAGGATCGACGCCACGTACAGGTTCAGGCGCAGCCCGAAGAGGTAGTGCGAGGGATCGATCCGCAGCGTCTCCTCCCAGATGCGAAAGCCGCTGTAGCCGGTGACATACAGGGCGAAGAGGCCGGGTGCGCGGATCCGCCCGCGGCGGCCGAGCCAGATCAGGAAGGCCGCCAGCGCGAGGTTGAAGATCATCTCGTAGAGGAAGGTGGGCTGGAAGGTGGGGAACCTCATGTAGCCGACCGGCCGGTGCGCCGGCGAGATCTGCACAGCCCAGGGGAGGTTGGTCGGACCGCCGAACAGCTCCTGGTTGAAGTAGTTGCCGATTCGCCCGATCGCCTGCGCGACCAGCAGGCCGGGCGCGCCGGCGTCCATGAACGCCGTCAGGCTCGCGCCGG
>CAZABN010000164.1:0-3320 GCA_964483345.1 uncultured Solirubrobacteraceae bacterium | reverse complement strand
GGCGGACGGCCACATCCACAACACCTCGCTGCACATCTCGCCCGACGGCGAGATCCGCGCGCTCTACCGCAAGATCCACATGTTCGACGTGACGATCGAAGGCGTCGAGTACCGCGAGTCCGAGCACGAGGACGCGGGCGACGAGATCGTGCTCTCGCAGACCGACGAGGGCATCGAACTGGGGCTGACGGTCTGCTACGACCTGCGCTTCCCCGAGCTCTACCGGATCCTCGCGCTGCGTGGTGCGCGGGTGCTGGTGGTGCCGGCGGCGTTCACGCTGGCGACCACGCGCGACCACTGGGAGACGCTGCTGCGGGCACGGGCAATCGAGAACCAGGCGTTCGTGATCGCCGCCAACCAGATCGGGGAGAACGAGCCGGGCCGCCGCAGCGGCGGGCGCTCGATGATCGTCGACCCGTGGGGGGTGGTGCTGGCGCAGGCGTCCGACGATGTCGGCGTGATCGTCGCCGACCTCGACCTCGCTCGCCTCGACGCGATCCGCTCGACGCTCCCGTCGCTGGCCAACCGGCGGCCGGACGCCTACCGCTGGCCGACGTGAGCTGCGTGCGCGGAGGCGATCTGATTGACTGAGGACGTGGAAAAGGACCTCGTCAAGCGGCTCATGTGGTCGGGCCTGCTGGCCGGGCTGGGCGCCCTGTTCTCGATCGCTTCGAGCAGGGCCGCCGCGATGATGTGGCGGCGGATCTTCGACGAGGAGCCGCCCGAATGAGCATCGAATCCGACTACGTCGCGTCGGTCAACGGCTCCGGTTCGAGCACTCCCGACGCGTCCGCCGCGGCGGCCGGCGGCCCGGCAGCCGGTCTTGCGCTGATCCGCAGCCGGCCCGAGGTACTCGTTGGCGCCGCCTTCGCGGGCGGCGTGATCGCCGCGTTCCTGCTGAGGCGTCTTGGCAACTGAGCAGGAAGAGATCCCGGAGAACATCGCCGCGGCGATCACCGAGATCTCCGAGCGGGCGACGCTGCTGATCCGCGACGAGATCGAGCTCGCCCGAGCCGAGATCAGCGCGAAGATCGGCAAGCTCGTCAGCGGCGCCGTGATCGGTATCGCCGCCGGCATCTTCATCGTGGTCGCGATGTTCTTCGTGCTGATCGGGCTCGCCTGGCTCGCCTGGTATGAGCTGTTCCCGGCCGGCCAGTACTTCTGGGGGTTCTTCGTGGTGGCCGGGGCGCTGCTGGTGTTCGCGCTGTTGGCCGGCTTCCTCGCCGCGAAGCTCGTGCGGCGCGGCTCACCGCCCTCGCCGAAGATGGCGATCGACGAGGCCCGCAAGATCCGCGAGGCGGTTGGCCCGCGGGAGGAGGCGTCCTGATGTCAGGGCGCTCGCCCGAAGAGATCCGCGCCTCGATCGAGGCCAACCGCATGGCGCTCGCGGTCTCGATCGAGAAGCTGCGCGGCGAGGTCGCCGAGATCACCGACTGGCGCAAGCAACTCGGCGAGCATCAGCGACCGGCGCTGATCAGCGCCGCGCTCGCCGGCTTCCTGCTCGGCGGCGGCATGGCGGTCTTCCGCCGCCGGCGCCGCCGGGGCTGAGGCGCGAAGCGAAGGCGAGCCGAGCTGGCAGGGAGGCGGCTGCTTTCACGCCGCGAAAGCGCCACGCTTGGCCGCGCCTCGATGCCATGGATCTAGGATGCGCGGATGCGTTTAGCGCGCTTCTACGACGGAAGCGGGTCGGCTGGTTGAAGAGACTCAGAATACGAGCCGCAACGTTGGGCGATTCGCCTCTTCTCGCGGATCTCGCAGAGCGGACGTGGTCGGACGTCGCACGCGGCGTGATCGGTCACGAGGACATGGTCGCCCATCTCGCGGAGGTACGCGCCAACGCCGACATCGTCGCGGCGGTGGAGAGCCAGACCATCCTCGTTGCCGAATCCGATGGCGCACTCGTGGGATGGGTCGAGTTCGGCGACCTCGCGATTGCAGGCGTCGACGTCCGCCCGGGCGACCAGGAGCTACGTCGGTTGTATGTGGAGACGCCTCATCAGGGAATGGGTATCGGCCGTCAGTTGATGACGGCCGCACTCGCTCATCCTCGCCTCGCGGCAGCGAGGCGCGTCTTTCTCCAAGTGTGGGAACAAAACGAGAGGGCGATCCGCCTGTATGAGAGCCTCGGCTTTCGGAGCGTGGGGACGACGACGTTCAGGATCGGCACGCACGTTCAGGCAGAGCTGGTCCTCCAGCTCGAACCCAGCCGACTCCCCCGATTGCCCCGTGCATGAGGTTACGGACGAGGATGACGAGGCCCCGGAGCGAGTTAGGCGAGTGCTGCAATGCGCGATGAGCAGGCGCGGTGGTTTCGTTGCTACGCCGGTTGTTTGGTCGAGTAGCGTTGGCGAGCTGCCTCGCCGGAGGTCCCGAGTAGCGATCCGATCAGCGCCCAGGAGTATCCGCGTGCCCGCGCGTTGTCGACGGCAGCCTTGATCGAGCGTTCTGCATTGGAGCGTGAGAGGGCGGCGTCGCGGAGCGCGGTGAAGGCCTCGGGGTCGCGCTCGTCGCGGTCGCTCGGGGTGTAGTCCTCGAAACGGCTGGCGAGCTCGTCGGCGTGATCGAGGATGTCTTGAACTGTTCGTGGCATGTGCATCACCTCAGGAACTTGTCGCGCGCTTTCATTGCGTGCACGACGACGGGGGCCAGGACACCGTTCACGACGCCGATCTCGTAGATGATGGCGGCCTGGTTGGCGCCGATGATCATCGTGAGCCCTTCGTCGAGCTCGAACACTCGGATCGGATGCGCGTAGGCGTGTCGGATGTCTTCATCGCTAACACCGTGCTTGCGGGCGCTCTCGGCGATGATCAACTCGACGCCCACCACCACAAGTTACCTTGTCGCGCGCCCGATGTCGAGAAGCACGGGTCACAACCGGAAGCGCCGCGCCGCGTTGCTGCTCAGCGCGATGAGGAGCAGCGCGGCGTTGCCGGATACTCACAGCGTTGCCGGTGTCTCGCATTCCACTGCGCAACGCGGTCGGCTACGGTTCCGCCGCGTGGAGCTGCCGCGCCGTATCGTCGATCGAACCGGGGAGTTCTTGCTCTTCGCCGTGACGCCACCGCGGCTGACGACCGCAGCGGGGAAGAGCAGGGAGATCGCCGGGGTCACGCTCGAGCGACTGCGGCCGGTGGGGGTCGACGGCCTCATCCTCTACGACATCGATGACGAGAGCGACCGCAATCGCGACGAGCGGCCGTTTCCGTTTCTGCCCACGATGGACCCGGCCGAGTACCTCGCGCGCGACCTGGCCGGCCTGGAGGTGCCCGCCATCGTCTACCGCGCGGTCAGCAAGTACACCGAGGACGGCCTGCGTT
>CAZABN010000163.1:0-3320 GCA_964483345.1 uncultured Solirubrobacteraceae bacterium | reverse complement strand
CGACCTTCACCGCGCGCGTCGTCGCCTCGACCGGCGCGGACTGCGCGGCGGCGCTCTCCGCGGCGGTCGGAGCACTGTCGGGCCCGCTGCACGGCGGCGCGCCGTCCCGCGTGCTGAAGATGCTCGACGAGGTCGCGGCGCTCGGCGACGCGGAACGGTGGGTGAAGGACGCGCTCGACCGCGGTGAGCGGCTGATGGGCTTCGGCCACCGCGTCTACCGCGCCGAGGATCCGCGCGCCCGCGTGCTGCGCCGCACCGCCCGCGAGCTGGGAGCGCCCCGGCTCGAGGTGGCCGAGGCGCTCGAGCAGGCCGCGCTCGCCGAGCTGCACGCACGCAAGCCCGACCGTGTGCTCGCCACGAACGTCGAGTTCTGGTCCGCGGTCGTGCTCGACTTCGCGCAGATCCCGACCGCGCTGTTCACGCCGATGTTCGCCTGCGCGCGCACCGCCGGCTGGTCGGCGCACATCCTCGAGCAGAAGCGCGAGGGCCGCCTGATCCGCCCGAGCGCGAAGTACGTGGGGGAGCCGCCGCGCAGCCGCGGCGAGGTGGCGTGAGCGGGCGCGCCGGCGGCGTTCGAGCGGCTTGGCCAGGCGGGGCGCACCCGCCCGCCGCCGCGGGCTTCCGCCCGCCTCGGCGCGCCGCGCGCCGCGGCACCGGGGACACCACGCGTGTGATCCCCGCGCCCGCGCCGCCCGCCTGATCCCCGCCGGCGACCCCGCCGCCGCTCAGCCGGCCGCGTCCGCGGCCACGCCGGCCAGCTCCGCGCTGCGTTCCCACAGCCCCAGCGCGAGGTCGTCGTCGCGCGCCTGGAGGCTCGGGACGACTACCTTCTCGTCCTCCACGTAGGCGCCCGTGAGCGTGGCCGCCTGGTCGGAGCTCGCAAGCCAGACGAGCGAGCGAGCCCCGCGCTGCGGCGAGCGCAGGAAGGGCCCGCCCAGCGTCGTCAGGAGCTTCCAGATCCCGTTCTCGTTCTTGCCGAAGCCGGTCCGCACCACGCCCGGGTGAAAGCAGTTGGCGTGCAGCTGCGGCGCCCGCCGCGCGAGCTCGCGAGTGAAGAGGATGTTGCAGAGCTTGGAGGTGCCGTACACGCGCATCGCCGCGTAGGAACGCGTGGATTGCAGGTCGTCGAGGTCCAGCAGCCCGCCGCGGTGCGCGTCCGAGGCGGTCGTCACGACACGACCGCCGGCGAGCCGGTCGAGCAGCAGGTTCGTGAGCAGGAACGGCGCGAGATGGTTGAGCGCGAACGTCCGCTCGAGACCCTCGGAGGTCTCCCGGCGCGACGCGAAGAGCGCCCCGGCGTTGTTGGCGAGCACATCGATCCGCGCATTGCGCGCGCGGATCTGCTCGGCGAGCGCGCGAACCTCGGACATCAGCGTCAGGTCGGCGACATGCTCGTGGACCGGCGCGCCGGCGCCGGCGGCCCTGGCCGCCACCGCGACGCTCCTGACGCGCTCCGCGTCGCGCCCCACGAGCGCGATCTCGGCGCCCTGCGCGGCGAGCTCGAGCGCGGCGGCCCGCCCGATCCCGCGGGTCGCGCCCGTCAGCAGCACGAAGGTCACCGGCTGACCTTAGGGCCTATTCCGGCGGGGCGTCGCCCCGGCACGCAGCGGCCCTCAGCGCGCTCAGGCGCGGCGGCGCAAATGCCGATAAAGCAGGTCATGCCGCCACGCCGTCGCGTCGCCGCCCTCGGCTGCCGGGCGCTGGTTGTCGCCTTCGCAGCCTCGCTGGCACTCGCGCTCTCCGCGGGCACCGCCGCCGCGACCGGCACGCCGTGCGGCCCCGGTAGCTGGTCGGCTAACGGCACCGACAGCCCTACGAGCTGCATGGCCGCCGACTTCGGCAACTACGTGGCGGGGTCGGGGGCGACGATGGAGACGCCCTGCCCTGCCGGCACCTACGACCCGATCACCGACTCGGATTCGGCCTCGGACTGCCTGGTCGACGATGCCGGGACCTATTCGCTGGCCGGCGCCGGCAGCGAGACGATCTGCGCGCCCGGAACCTACGGGCCGACATCCGACCTCGCCGCCTGCGATTCCGCGGACGCGGGCTACTTCGTCCCCTACTCCAACGCGATCGCGGAGCTCCCGTGCCAGGCGGGCTCCTACGCCGCGGGGCCGGAGGCGACGGCGTGCGATCCCTCGCCGGCGGGCTTCTATGCCCCACAGGCGTCCCCGAGTCCGATCCCGTGTCCCGCCGGCACCTCCGCCCCGGCGTCCTCGGGGTCCTGCCAGAACGACGCGCCTGGCACCTATTCGGGCACCGAGGCCGCGGCGGCGACGGTGTGCGCTCCGGGAACCTATGCCCCCGCCTCGAACAGCTCCCAGTGCACGAACGCGGACCCCGGCTCCTTCGTCGCCACCTCGAACGCGACCGCCGAGCTGCCGTGCCCGGCCGGGAGCTACTCCGCGAAGCCCGCCGCGAGCGCCTGCACGCCGGCTGATGCCGGCTCCTACGTGCCGCAGTCCGGCGCAACCGCGGAGACCACATGCCCCGCGGGCAGCTACTCCTCCTCCACCGCCGCCACGACTTGCACGCTCGCACCCGCCGGCTCCTATGCCGCGGCGGGCGCGACCGCGGCCACCGTCTGCCCCGAGGGCAAGCAGACGACGAGCCCCGGGGAGTCGGCCTGCACGCCGACGCCGACCCAGGCGGGTGGCGGCGGCGGTTCGGGCAGCTCGACACCGGGTTCGTCCGGCGGCTCGGCCAACGAGTCCGCCGGCTTCAGCGTGACGAGCGTCGTCAAGCTCGCTCACGGCGGCGTGCGCCTGGTGCTGAGCGCCTCGGCCGCCGGCGCCTTCACCGCCAGCGACAGCACGACCGCGGTCAACCTGAAGCCGTCCTCGGGCGGCCGCTACGGCACGATCAGCGTGAAGGCCTCGCGCAAGGGCGCGAAGATCACGGTCCGGCCGACCAGCGCCGCGAGGAAGCTGCTCGCCCACGCCCGCAGCGTGCGCATCGCGATCGTCGTCACCTTCACCCCAAGGCACGGCGGCCACACCACCACGAGCACCGTCGCCGTCACGCTCCACCACGCGTAACCCGCCGCCCCCGCCCCGCCCCGCCCCTTAACGCGAGAGGCCCGGCGCGCAGCGCCGGGCCTCCCAAAACCGCAGGGCGAGGACAGCCCGGCGAAAGCCGGGCTCCCGCAGCCCCCTACATCATTCCGCTCATGTCCGGCATGCCGCCACCGCCGCCGCCGTTCTCCTTCTCCGGCATCTCGGCGACGATTGCCTCCGTCGTGAGGATGTTCTTGGCGATCGAGGCGGCGTTCTGCAGCGCAGAGCGCGTGACCATCGCCGGGTCGATCACGCCGGCCG
>CAZABN010000162.1:0-3327 GCA_964483345.1 uncultured Solirubrobacteraceae bacterium | reverse complement strand
AACTACAGCGTGGTGGTCAACGCCCACTCGCTCTACATCGAGACGCTCGGAGATCTCGGCCTGATCGGGCTTGCGTTCGTGGTGCTGTTCGTGCTCGGCACGTTGGCCGGTCTCGCCCCGCTGCGGCGCGGCCGCGACCGTGCGCTATACGCAGCTCTGTTCAGCGCCGCGCTCGCTTGGGCGATTCATGCCGGCGTCGACTGGGATTGGCAGATGCCGGCCGCATCGCTGTGGTTCGCGGCACTCGGCGGTCTCGCACTGGGCCGGCCCGCCTCGCGCGCCAGGCTCCGCGCCGCCTCGGTGCACTTCCGCGCCTTCGTGGTGGGTGCCGCTGTGGTCGGCGTCGCCGTCTTCCCGGCGCTCGTGCTCGCGTCCCAGTTCCGCCTCAACCAGGCATCGAATGCCTACGCGGCGGGCAACTGCACGCTCGCCGACAGGCGAGCGCGCAGCTCGATCGACGTTCTGGGAACGCGCGCTCCGCCGTGGCAGATCGAGGCGCTCTGCGCTGTCGTGGACGGCCATTTCCGGCTCGCCCAGACCGATCTGCGTAGTGGCCTCGCCGAGGATCCGAACGACTGGCAGCTGGAGGCCGCGCTTGCGGCGGCAAGGGCGGCCGCTGGGGTCGATGGCCGCGTTCAGGCGGCCGTGGCGCTGCGGCTGAACCCGCAGGACCCGGGTGTCCGCGCGCTGGCGAAGGCGCTCGCAGCCGGGCCGTCGAAGGCGGCGCGCCGGGTAGCACTGAGCTACCTCAGCCAGCAATCGCTGATCGTGAGCGGCTGATGGCACGGCTGAGCGACCAGGCGTTCGACCGCCTCTACACCGAGCACGCCGCGGGCTTGCTCGGTTTCCTCACCTACCAGACCGGGGACCGGGCACTGGCCGAGGACATCGTCGCGGACACTTTCGAGCGCGTGCTGGCGGGACGCAGCCGCTGGCGCGGCCAATCGGGTGAGAAGACATGGCTTTACGCGATCGCGATGAACCGCTTGCGGGACCTCGCGCGCAGGCGCGGAGCGGAGTCACGAGCGCTCGAGCGCGTCGGCTCCATCGCACCGTCGAGCGCCGACGCGTTCGCGGCCGTCAGTGATCGCGACCTGCTGCAGCGCGGACTCCAGACCCTCTCCGAGGAGGAGCGGGAGGTGGTCGCTCTGCGCTTCGGCGCGGACCTCTCGCTCAGCGAGATCGCCGAACTGCTTAAGGAGCGCCAGAGCACGATCGAAGGACGTCTGTACCGCGGGCTGCGGCGGCTGCGCGACGCCGCCGCGTAGTGTCGGAAAGAAATTTTCCGCTCGCCTGTCAAGAAACACGTGGCTCGTGCGTCTAATGGTTGATGAGCCAACACGACGATCACCTCCCCGAGGACATTCGCGACATCGCGGCGCGGCTTTACGCGGCGCGCGTGACGCCGAACCCGATCGAGCTCGACGAGCTGCGCCAGCGCATCCACGGCCGTGCCGCGCGGGCCGGACGGCCGAGCCAGCGGCGCGGCCTCGCCCGCGTCCTGCGGATGAACTTCATCGCAGCCCTGCTGACCAGCGGGCTCGTGCTCTCCTCGGGAGTCGGGGTCGTCCTCGCATGCACCGATCTCAGCGGCGGCGGCGGCGGGCCCTCGAACCCGACCTGGCCCATCACGCTGCAGAACGCCTCATGGTGCCAGTACCACGGCAAGTGGGAGGGCCAGTGGAAGTGGAAGTCCAAGAACTCGTGGGTCTACGTGACCGTCGACTGGGACTGCAAGCACCTGACGGGCACGATCACCTGCAACGGCAAGCCGATCAAGTGGCAGTGGGGCGGCGGCGGCTCGGGCGACGTTGATCTCGACTCGGTCTCGACGACCGGTCCGAGCGGCAGCACCTGGCTGAAGGTGACCGCCGACGGTACGACGGGTACCGCCGACTTCACCTACGCCCACTGATCGACGCCGTCCGGCGGGCAACACGCGATGCGAGCCAGCCCACCAGCCGGGGCACTCATCAACCACTGCAGCGAGCCGCGCAGAACCATCTAGCGGCGTAGGCGGTAACGCAGGGCGTTAACAGCCCGCCGAACGTGAGCGACATCTCGCGCTAGCAACGCGGCCAGGGCGACGCGCGCTGCACCGCGTACCCGCTGTCCGTTGGCGAACTCGACGGTGCCGCGGCGGTAGTGGTACTTCGAGCAGCCGTAAAGCCAGTAGGTAAAACGCTCTTTGAGTGGCCTCGACGCACGGAATCGGAAGAACGCCTCTTGGTCGAGGGGCGGATCGCCAGTGGCACGGCGCTGCTCATTCACAGCCAGCCGGTCGAGCTGGTAGCGCTGATCCCAGAAGCTCGCGAGTTGAATCGATCCGGCGCGCTTGCGGTAGCAGGTGAGCGGTTCCGGGACCACGACTACAACGCCCCGCCGGCCGATCTTTGAGAAGAAGTGGAAGTCGTCGGCTGCGCCGTATTCGTCGGTGTAGCCACCGACTGCTGCGTAATCGACACGCGTAAAGAGCACTGAGGAGTGGATCACAAAGAAGATGTGGACGGCGTCCCGCAATTGCTGGTAGTCGGCTTCGCTTGTCGGACCGATCGCCGCAAGCGAAAGGACGCGTTTGCGGTCGTTGACGTTGAAACCATGGGTGCCGAGGAGCGCTATCGGCGAGCCGCGCCAATCGCGGATGAACGCGGCTTGGCGTTCGAGCTTCGTGGGCTCCCAGTAGTCGTCAGAGTCGCAGTTCGCGATCCAGTCGCCTGTCGACGCTGCGATCCCCTCGTTGCGCGTCGTCACGACACGGGTATGTGACTCGTGGCAAATGTACCTTACCGGTACGGCACACGACGCAGCGAAAACCTGAACCACCGCTCGCGTGTCGTCTGTGGAGGCGTCGTCCGACACGATGATCTCTGTGGGAGGAAGCGTTTGTGTTGCGATCGAGTTCAGCGCGTCGACTATCCGCTTGGCATCGTTGTGCGTTGGGATTACGACCGAGATCGCCGGGGTGGCGAGTTGCCCCAGTTCTAGTGGCACACTCGGGAGTGTACGTCGGCCGGGTTCCAGGTTCCGACCCGGTAACAACTAATGGTGAAGCGGCGTCCGCGATGCTGTCCCAACCGGGGAGGCTTGCAGTCCGTAGGGGCGGCGCGGCCCGCAGCGGACGTGTCGGCCCCGCGCAGCGACACAGCGCGACCACAAAAACGTAACGGTGCGGAGTGAGCCCGAAGCTAAACCTGAACCTGAGTTGAGCCTTTGGGCTTGCGCGGTACGCACCACGCCGAGCCGCGGCCGGCTCCGCCAACCTCACCGTCGGTGCAGCCACCGCCGCCCGACATGGACCGATAGCTCCACCTCGGGCCGGGGCGGGAT
>CAZABN010000161.1:0-3365 GCA_964483345.1 uncultured Solirubrobacteraceae bacterium | reverse complement strand
GCGACACGATCGAGGATGTCTACGAGCCCTACCTGCTGCAGCTCGGCATGCTGAAGCGGACGGCGCGCGGCCGGATCGCGACCGAGCACGCCTACACACACCTCGAGATCGCGCTGCCGTCTGCCGCCCCGGCGCTGTTTTGAGACGCGCGGCCGCGAGCGGGACGCGCATCGGGACCGTGCGGGCCGCGCGGGGATCGCGTCCAAGGCCCGCCGGCGCGGCCAGCGAACCGCTCGCCGGTGCCACGCCTGTAGGCTGTCAATCGTCGATGGCGCACCCGTTCATCTGTCCCAACTGCGGCGAGCGCTCGCTCGCCTCCGACCGCTACGAGGCGTTTCGCCGCGAGGATCGCGGTTGCGCGAACTGCGGCTTCTCGTTCCTCTTCGAGCTCCTGGACGACTACTACCCGGCACCCGATGCGGCCTTCTTCGTCGCCGATCGAGAGGGCCGCGTGATCGGCTGCGGGCGCGGCTCGTTCGAGCTGACCGGCTACGAGGAGGAGGAGGTCGTCGGGCAGCCGCTGACCCAGGCGCTCGGCCTCAGCTTCGAGAACGGCGTCGACCACATCGGCACGGTGCTCGAGTGGGGAGTTCGGGCGCTCGGCAAGCCCGCGACGCTGCGCACCGACTCCGACCTCTCGGCCAGCGCGACGGCGGATCTCTTCCCGGCGTACGACGACGATGGCGGGCTGCTGCTCGTGCTCACGCCGTCCCGCTGAGCGGCCGATGATGCTGCGATGAGCGAACGCCTCCGCCACGCTTTCGTGATCGCCGTCGTCACGGCGCTCGTGCTCGTGTCGCTCGTGATCGTCGTCGGCATCCCCGGTGTCGTCAAGGCGTCGAAGACCCACCTCGGGCTCGACCTGCAGGGCGGCACCGAGCTGATCTACCTGGCGCACAACACAAACGGCACGCCCGTCGACTCGACGACGCTCACCGACACGATCAACATCATGCGCTCGCGCAGCGACACGCTCGGCGTGAGCGGCGTCGACATCCGGCCGTACGGCAAGAACGAGATCACGGTCGACCTGCCGAACATCCAGAACCCGACGCAGGCCGCGAAGGTGGTCGGCGTCACCGGCCAGCTGTACTTCTACGACTGGGAGAACAGCGTCATCGGCGCGAATGGCAAGGTCGCCGGCGCGAACGATCCGAGCGCGACCTGCGACGGAGCGAACGAGCTGCCGGGCGGTCCCGCCTGCGGGCTCACCTGGTATGCCGCCGTGATGCGGGCCTCCAAGGAGCCCGCGATCCCGGTCTGTCCGGCCCACCCCGCGAAGGGGGCCAACTGCTTCGCGACCGAGTCCTCGCCGGTCACCGTCTACTACTACGTCGACGCCAAGACCCAGACCGTCTACGCGCCCAACGGACCGGAGCCGACGAAGGCGCTGCTGGACGCCGACATCGCCCAGAAGCACGTCAAGCTGCCGGCGGCGGCGAAGCTCGTGGCGGTCCAGCCGGGCACGGTCCTCGTGCAGGCGACCAGCGCGCCCGAGGTGCTCGTCCCGAACGACTTCTACGTGCTCCGCGACGACGTCCAGCTGACCGGCAAGGAGGTCTCGAACCCGCAGGTCACGACCGATCCGACACAGGGGATCGCGGTCAGCTTCGGCTTCAAGGGCGGCGGCGCGAACGTGTTCGGGAAGGTGACGGCGACGCTGGCGCATCGAGGCCTGGTCAACTCGATCGACCCCTCGAACCCGAACCTCCAGCACTTCGCGGTGACGCTGGACGGCGCGCTCGTCACGGTTCCGTCGATCGACTTCCGCCAGTACCCGTACGGCATCGACGCCTCGAACGGCTCGGAGATCACCGGCAGCTTCACGTACTCCACGGCGACGACGCTCGCCAACGTGATGGCCAGCGGCGCGCTGCCCGTCAAGCTCGAGGAGATCTCCTCGGAGCTGATCTCGGCGACGCTCGGTCACCAGGCGCTCAACCAGGGCCTCGTCGCCGGCCTCGTCGGCCTGGCGCTGGTGGCGCTGTTCCTGCTGATCTTCTACCGCGTGCTCGGCGTGATCGCGGTCAGCGCGCTGGCCATCTACGCGCTCTATCTGTACGCGCTGATCAAGCTCGTTCCGGTCACGCTGACGCTGCCGGGCATCGCCGGCCTGATCCTCACGATCGGCGTCGCCGCGGATGCGAACGTGGTCATCTTCGAACGCGTCAAGGAGGAGTCGCGCGCCGGGCGCTCGCCGCTGAACGCGATCACCGCCGGCTACCGGCGCGGCTTCAGCGCGATCGTCGACGCGAACGTCGTCACCTTCATGGCGGCGTTCATCCTCTTCATCCTCTCGCAGTCGGATGTGCAGGGATTCGCGCTGACGCTCGGCATGGGCGTGCTGGTGTCTCTGTTCACAGCCGTCGCCGCGACGCGGGCGATCCTCGGCACGATGGGGCGGACACGCTTCATCCGCGCCCCGAGCGCGCTCGGGGTCAGCAAGCGCCGGCGCCGGTGGACCTTCGACTTCATGGGGAAGTCGAAGTGGTTCTTCAGCCTGTCGGGGACGATCCTCCTGATCGGAGCGATCGCGATCGGCGCCCGCGGCGTCAACTTCGGCATCGACTTCGTCTCCGGCACCCAGATCCAGGCGACGCTCGCGCACCCGGCGAGCGTGGACGACGTGACGAAGGCGATCGAGTCGCTGCATCTCAAGAGCGCGGGCGCCTCGATCGGCCAGCCGGTCGTGCAGCAGGTCTCGAGCACGACCAAGAGCAAGAAGCCGACCTACAGCTTCCAGATCGCGACCAAGACGCTGAACGTGCAGGAGATCGGCGGTCCCGGGCAGCCACGCTCCGTGCTCGGCCTGCTCGACCAGCGCTACGGCCTGGTCACGAAGAGCTTCAACTCCGTCGGCCCGAGCTTCGGCAAGACCGTCGCCGACAGCGCGGCGGTCGCGATCGTCGCCGCGCTGCTGGCGATCGCGGCCTACATCGCGCTGCGCTTCCAGTGGAAGTACGCGGTGCCGGTGATGATCGCGCTGATGCACGACCTGTTGATCACGGCCGGCGTGTACGCGCTCACCGGGAGGCAGGTGACGGCCGACACGGTGGCGGCCCTGCTGACGATCCTGGGCTACTCGATGTACGACACGATCATCGTGTTCGACCGCGTGCGCGAGAACGTCGCGAAGATGCAGAACGCCGCGTTCTCGCAGATCGTCAACCGCTCGATGTCGGAGGTGCTGACGCGCTCGCTGGCGACGAGCCTGTGCACGCTGCTGCCGATCCTGGCGCTGCTCTTCTTTGGCGGCTCGACGTTGAAGGACTTCGCCTTCGCGCTGCTCGTCGGCGTCGCGTCGGGCGCGTACTCGTCGATCTTCATCGCCTCGCCGGTGCTGACGCACTGGAAGGAGCGCGAGC
>CAZABN010000160.1:0-3453 GCA_964483345.1 uncultured Solirubrobacteraceae bacterium | reverse complement strand
GGCCGTGGCGGGCGCTCGCGGCGGGCGCGGGCGTGGGAGCATGCGTGCATGTCCGCGGAGGGTGTGCCTGCGATCACCACCGAGCGGCTGCTGCTACGAGCGTGGCGGCGCAGCGACCGCCCGGCGTTCGCCGCGATGAGCGCCGACCCTCGCGTGATGGAGTGGTTCCCGGCGACGCTCTCGCGGCGCGAGTCCGACGTGACGGTGGCGGTGATCGAACAGCGGCTGCTCGAACAGGGCTGGGGGCTCTGGGCCGTCGAGGTCCCCGGCGTCGCGGAGTTCATCGGCTTCGTCGGGCTCAACCCGGCCGAGGACACGCTCGGCTGGCCGGCGGTGGAGATCGGCTGGCGCGTCGCAGCCGAGCACTGGGGGCACGGCTACGCGCCCGAGGCGGCGCTCGCGTCGCTCGCGTTCGGCTTCGACAGGCTCGGCCTGGAGGAGATCGTCTCGCTCACCTCCGTCGGCAACCAGAAGTCGCGGCGCGTGATGGAGAAGATCGGCATGACGCGTGACCCGGCCGACGACTTCGAGAACCAGACGCTGCCGGAGGGCTCGCCGCTACGCCCGCACGTGCTCTACCGGATCGGGCGCGCGGCCGTCGGGGGCGGAAGTTAGGTTGGAGCGGCGTGCGGCCGCTCGCGGGGAATGGCCGCGACGCGCCGCCGCCCTCTACGAGCCCTCGAGCGGCTCGAGACCGGCGATGCGCTCCTTCATCGCCTGGACCCTTTCCGGGGGATGTCCCTGCCAGCCCGTGTGCTCGCCGGTGACACGCAGCGGCTCGCGCGAGCGATACGACTGCGTCGGATTGCCCGGGTACCTCGTGTCGGTCAGATTGGGGTCGTCCACGATCGGTCCGGTCGGCTCCACCGTGTAGATGCGGCCGGGCCCGTCGCCCTGCGCCAGCTCCGCTCCCCAGATGGCCGCGTCCAGCGTGGCGGTCAGGTAGACGTAGCCGGCCTTCTTCCGCCTGCCGAAGTTGGAGCGGTACCCGCGCTCGATCAGGTCTCCCGGCTTCAGGTCGGAGCGCGTGCCGTGGTAGAAGAGCCGCGAATCCGGGGCGCCGGTGGCCGGCGTCGGCTCGCTCGTGGTGCTGCGGTGCCGTGCCGGCGCGCGCTGCTGCTCCTCGTCTGCTCGTCCCATCTTCGACAACCTACTTCGCGTCGGCCGCGCCCGCGCGACTGCTGCGGCAACGGCTCGTGGATCTGGCAGGATGAGCGCGATGGAGGCGATCCTGCTGCTCTGTGACGCCGCCCAGGAATCGGGCGGAAAGCTGTACATCCTCGGCGGCGGATGGTCGGGGGTCGCCGCCGACATCCCCTTCAACATGGCGCTCGCGATCCTGATCGCCGTGCCGTGGGATCAGACCAACCGCCAGGTCACGGCTGACATTCGCCTGATGACCGCCGACGGCGACCCGGTCGAGGTCGACGGGAACGTCGTGCAGGCGTCCGTGGCCTTCGAGGTTGGGAGGCCGCCCGGCACGAAGCCAGGTGCCTCGTTCAACACGCCGTTGACGATCGCCTTCAACGCGATGAGGCTCGAGGCCGGCACCTACCGCTTCGAGCTCGACATCGACGGCGAGCCGACGGCGACGGCTCCGTTTCGCGCGCAGTAGGGGAGCGCAACGGGCAGGGCCGCGGTGCGGGAGCGCGCGGGGCTCGCCGTGGAGCTCTGCTGGCGGCCGGGCGGCACGGCTCGGCCGGGTGGCGCGGCTCAGGCGACCGACAGCGGCCAGCTGCCGCCCGAATCGATGATCCGCGCGGCGAGCACGCCGGCGTTGCGGGCGTTGTCGAGGCCGACGGCGGCGACCGGCACGCCGGGCGGCATCTGGATAACCGAGAGGATCGCGTCGAGGCCGCCGGCCGCGGAGAGGCGGCTCGAGAGCGGCACGCCGATCACCGGCAGATCGGTGTGGGCGGCGAGCACGCCGGGCAGCGCGGCGGAGAGGCCGGCGCCGGCGATCAGCACACGCAGGCCGCGGCCGCGGGCCTGCTGGCCGTACTCGGCGACGAGGTTGGGCTGGCGGTGCGCCGAGATCACGCTGATCTCGTGGGCGATGCCGCGCTCGCCAAGCTCCTTCGCGGCGCCCTGCATCGTGTCCATGTCGCTCGCCGAGCCCATCACGATCCCGACCAGCGGCGGGCTCTCGCCGGTCTGCTCGGCGACGACGGCGAGCTGGGGCTCGGCGGTCATCGCTCGCGCCGCCGGGGGCGCTCTCCGATGTCGCGTCGCAACTGGCGTCCCCGGAACTCGACCATGTCCGCGGCAGCATACGCCGCATTTCGCGCGGCCTGCACGTCGGCGCCGAGCGCCGTGACGTTCAGCACCCGCCCTCCGGCGGTGACCAGCTCGCCGTCGCGGCGTGCGGTGCCCGCATGGGTCACCTCGACATCGGCCGCGACGCGCTCCAGGCCGCTGATCACGTCGCCGCTCGAGCTCGACTCGGGGTAGCCGGCGCTCGCCAGCACGACCGTGACCGCCCACTGCGGCGACCACCGCAGCTCGTGGCCGGCGAGCCCGCCGGGGCGCGTGGAGGCGAGCAGCGCCTCGAGCAGATCGGAGCGCAGCCGCGGCAGCAGCGCCTGCGTCTCCGGGTCGCCGAAGCGGACGTTGAACTCGATCACGCGCGGCCCGTCGGCGGTCAGCATCAGGCCGCCGTAGAGGACGCCGTGAAACGGCGTGCCGCGGGCGCGCATCAGCTCGACGATCGGCTGGTGGATCGTCGCGACCAGCTCCGCGGCGCGCTCTGAGTCGACCTCGGCGACCGGTGAGAAGGAGCCCATGCCGCCTGTGTTCGGTCCCTCGTCGCCGTCGAAGATCCGCTTGTAGTCGCGGGCCGGCGCCATCGCGATCGCGCGCTCGCCGTCGCAGAGCGCGAGCAGCGAGAGCTCCTCGCCCTCGAGGTGCTCCTCGACGACGACCGACTCGGTGCCGAAACGGTGCTCGACGAGGAAGGCCTCGAGCGCCGCCCGCGCCGCCGCCTCGTCGGGGGCGATCACGACGCCCTTGCCGGCGGCCAGCCCGTCGGCCTTCAGCACCGCGGGGTAGCGCTCGATCGCGGTGAGCCCTTCCGCCACGGTGCCCGCCTGCGTCCAGGCGGCGGTCGGCACGCCGGCCTCCGCCATCGCCTGCTTGGCGAACTCCTTCGAGCCCTCCAGCTGTGCGGCCGCGGCGCTCGGGCCAAAGGCGGCGATGCCGTGCTCGCGCAGGCGGTCGACGAGCCCGGCGACCAGCGGCGCCTCGGGGCCGACGACGACCAGGTCGACGTGCTCGTCCGCGGCGAGCGCGAGCAGGCCGTCGATGTCGTCGCCGGCACGGTCGATCAGCCGCGCGTCGGCGGCGATGCCGGCGTTGCCGGGGGCGCAGAGCAGCTCCGGACGCTGTGGCGAGCGGGCGAGCGCGCGGACCAGCGCGTGCTCGCGCCCGCCCGAGCCGACGACGAGAACCTTGGGA
>CAZABN010000159.1:0-3530 GCA_964483345.1 uncultured Solirubrobacteraceae bacterium | reverse complement strand
GCTCGAGCAGCGTCGTGAAGATCCGCACCGCCGTCGTCTTGCCGGCGCCGTTGGGGCCGAGCAGGCCGAGCACCGTGCCCGGCGCGACCTCGAGGTCGAAGCCGTCGAGCGCGCGCGTCTTGCCGAAGTTCTTGACGAGGGCGACCGCGGAGATCGCCGGGCGGTTTGGTTCGAGCGCCATCCGCGGGGGGACCTTACCCGGTCCGCCCCGCACTAACCCGAGCTCGCGCCGATCCCGATCGGGCAGCTGACGCCGGTGCCGCCGAGCCCGCAGTAGCCGGCGGGGTTCTTCGCCAGGTACTGCTGGTGGTACTCCTCGGCGTAGTAGAACGGGCCGGCGGGCGCGATCTCTGTCGTGATCTCGCCGAAGCCGCTCGCGCGCAGCATCGCCGCGTAAGCGTCGCGCGTGCGCCGCGCGATCGCCTCCTGCGCGTCGCCCTGGAAGTAGATCGCGGAGCGGTACTGCGTACCGACATCGTTGCCCTGGCGCATCCCCTGGGTCGGGTTGTGGTTCTCCCAGAAGAGCCGCAGGATCTCCTCGTACGAGGTGACCGCCGGGTCGAACACGACGAGCACGGCCTCGGTGTGACCGGTCGAGGCCGAGCAGACCTCCTCGTAGGTCGGGTTCGGCGTGTGGCCGCCGGCGTAGCCGACCGCGGTGGTGTACACGCCCGGGGCCTGCCAGAACACGCGCTCGGCCCCCCAGAAGCAGCCCATCCCGACGACGGCGGTCTCGAAACCGGCGGGAAACGGCGGCCGAAGCGGCGTTCCGAGCACGAAGTGGCGCTCCGGCACCGGCATCTCGCGCTCACGGCCGGGCAGCGCCGACTCGGCCGAGATCATCCGCGTCTTGTCCTTGAAGAGGTCGGCGAGAAAGCTCATCGGCTCAGCATACGGGGCGCGCGCCGCGGGCGAAACCGGGCGCCGCGCTCACGCCGACGGCGCGGGCTCCGCGATGCGCGTGCCGCGCAGCACTCGCGAGGGGCTGGAGCGCAGCCGCTCGAGGATGCGCAGCTCCTGCGCGGGGGTCAGCCGCTCGGCGTCGACCGCCTCATCGAGGATCGGCTGGGCGATCGCGGGCGCGGCGCGGCGGATCGCGGTGAGCGCCTCGCGCAGCGTGCGTCTCGCGTCCTGGCTGACGGGCGCCGGCTGCTCGTCCGAGGCCTCCGGGTCGCTCAGCTCGACCAGCATCGCGTGGCGCTCGGCGCGGGTGATCGTCCCGGCGGCGACCGCGCGATCGAGGATCGGCGCGGCGATCGACTGCGCGTTTGACGCGATCGCCTCGACCACGAGCTCGAGCACGGCGCGCGCCGCGGGCGAGAACGTCTCATCGCGGTCCGCCGCCGGCGGTCGCTCCGCGGCAACCGACCCGAACACGGCGATGCGGCGGCTTGGCGGGTGCGCGGCGGTGACGGGCATCTTGCTCCTCTCGATGGCTCGTGGAGGAGTCTCTCGCGCCTGCGTCAGAGAACGCTGAAGGCTGCCGAAGAGTTGTCGAAACTTAAGGGGGCTCGGATCTGGCGATCCTGCGCCCGGTCGAAGCTTCGTCCGCGCCGCCGGCGCCGGCGGTTGGCGGCCCGCTACGCGGTCAGCGTGATCGCCGCGATCACGAGCGCGATGCCGGTGGCGTCGAGGAGCGACGGCAGCTGCCCGAGCACGACGACGCCCATCAGCGTCGCCGTCGCCGGCAGCAGCGCGAGCATCACGGCGAAGCGCGGGCGCGTCAGGCGCCTCATCGCGAGCTGCTCGAGCGAGTAGGGGACGAGCGTGGAGGCGATCGCGACCAGCAGCGCGCGGCCGAACAGATCGAGGCTGCTGAAGACCGGGCCGGCATGCCAGGCGAAGAACGGCGCCAGCACGATCGCGCCGATCGCCAGCCCGGCCGCGAGGCCGTCCTGGGGGCGCAGCTCCGTGGCGCGCGCGATGCGATGGCCGAACACGATGTAGCAGGCCCAGCCGACTCCGGCCGCGAGCGCCCAGGCGACGCCGACGGCGTTGCCTGACAGGTGGATGCCGCTGAGCAGGCCGACGCCCCCGATCAGCAGCGCCAAGCCGACGAAATCGCGCCGCCGGCGCGAGCCGATCGCGGCGACCGAGACCGGTCCAACGAACTCGAGCGCGACGGCGGTTCCCAGGTCGATCCGCGCGATCGCCAGGTAGAACGCGACGTTGACCAGCGCGATCGTGATCCCGAACGCGGCGGCGCTGATCAGCCGCCGGCGCGTCCAGTGCGACTGCCACGGGCGTCGCCAGGCGCACAGCACGATCGCCGCGAGCAGCGAGCGTGTCCACCCGAGCGACGCGGGCTCGACGCTGTGAAAGAGGATCACCGCGACGCCGGCGCCCGCATACCCGGACAGCCCGCCGGCCACGATCAGGAGCTGCGGCGGCGGCAGCGGCACGCGCCCGCCCGTCCGGCTCACGGGTCTCCTCTCCGGCGGCGTCTCCTCAGTCCCCCGCAAGGCGGTAGGCGAGCGCCTCGAGCGCCAGCTCCTCGGTCACGTTCAGCGCGAGCCGCTCGCGCGTGTCGACGACCAGTTCGAGCGCCCGGTGCAGGGAGCGCGGCGTGCGGCCGGCCGCGCTCGCCTGCAGCTCCGCGATCCGGTCGGTGGTGTGCACCAGCTCCGGCGCCCCCTCGAGCACCATCGCGGCGTCGCGGTACCACAGCTCGACGAGGGCGAGGCCGATGTCGAGCGTGCTCGCCGAGGCGCGGCGCTGCGCGCGTTTGACGCGTTCGGCGTGCTCGCGCTCGTGGCGGGCCCGCTCCGAGCGGGCGACGAACTCGAGCTCGTCGCGGTGGCGCGCCTCCAGTTCGCCGGTGCTGCGCTCGCCGGCGTGCTTGGCCAGCTCCAGCAGCGCCATCCACGGGCGCTCCGCGAGCTCGCCGCGCAGCGCCCCGACCGCGAAGCTCTCCGCGGCGGCGCGCAGCGCCGGGCCGTCGCCGAGCGCCAGCGCGACCGCCCGCTCGCCGTCGCCGAGCGCGAGGCGCCCGCAGGCCGCCGCGGTCGCCGGATCGACCCCCTCCGCCTCGAGGCGCTCCGCGAGCCGCGCCGCGCTCGGCGCCTCGAAGCGAACGAGCTGGCAGCGCGAGACGACCGTCGGCAGCACCTCGCCCGGGCGCGAGGTGGTCAGGATCAGGTGCGCGAACGCGGGCGGCTCCTCGAGCGTCTTCAGCAGCCGGTTCGCGGTCGCGTCGCGCATCGTCTCGGCGCGCTCGATCACGAACACGCGACGGCGCGACTCAAACGGCGTCCGCGCCGCCGCCGCGACGACCGGCTCATCGATGTCGGCGACGAGCATCTCCGAGGCGCCGCTGGGCGTGACCCACGTCAGGTCCGGGTGCGTGCCGCGCGCGACCCGCTCGCAAGCCTCCTGCGGGTCCGGCGCGCCGTCGGACAGCAGCGCCGCGGCGAAGGCCCTCGCGACCGCGCGCTTGCCGGCTCCGGCCGGCCCGTGGAAGAGGTAGGCGTGCGAGGCCTCCCCGGGCGGCAGCGCCGGCAGCAGCACCGCGCGCGCGTGCGGGTGCTCGT
>CAZABN010000158.1:0-3604 GCA_964483345.1 uncultured Solirubrobacteraceae bacterium | reverse complement strand
GCGTCGCTCACGGCTTCTTGACGCCGTACTGCGAGCGCGCCTTCTTGCGGTCGCTCACGCCGGCGGCGTCGAGCGCTCCGCGCACGACCTTGTAGCGCACACCCGGGAGGTCCTTGACACGCCCGCCGCGGACCAGCACGACGGAGTGCTCCTGCAGGTTGTGCCCCTCGCCGGGGATGTAGGCGGTGACCTCGATCGAGCCGGTGATCCGTACGCGCGCCACCTTGCGCAGCGCCGAGTTCGGCTTCTTCGGCGTCGTCGTGTACACACGCGTGCAGACGCCGCGCCGCTGCGGTGCGGCGACCTTGCGCTTGCGACCCTTGCCAGATTTCAGACCGGGGGTCGCGAGCTTCTTCTTCGGCGGCTTGCGTCCGATCCGGACGAGCTGGGAGGTTGTCGGCATGCGGCGTGGGATGGTACCAGAGGCGGCCCGAACGCCCGCCGCGCGGCGAGCTCTCAGGCGGCCGCGGCGACCGCGTGGCGGCCGCCGAGCGAGGGCATCAGCGCCGCCGCGAGCATGATCGCGACGAGCCCGAGGCTCTGCGCGAGGATCCCGAACGCGCCGCCCGGCATCGGATCGCCGAAGACGAGGATCCCGCCGGCGATCGCGGAGATGTTCGCCGTGGCGCTGGTGATCGCGATCACGGGGACCGCGTCGCCATCCTGAAAGGACTTGGCGGAGGCGAAGAAGGCGACGATCGAGGCCAGCAGCGTGAGCGCCAGCCAGGGGCTGACGATCCCGAGCACGCCGTGCGCGCCGATGATCCCGGTCAGCGCCTTGATCGAGACATCGGAGACGCCGAACAGGAGGCCGCTCGCGGCGCCCAGCATCGTGCCGTGATGCTCGCGCGGGGCGCCGGCGCGGGGGCCGATGATCAGCAGCGCGCCAACCGTGCAGAGCCCGGCTTCGAAGGCGATCATCGCCGCCGGCGAGAAGCTCGCGTGCGCGCCGTGCACGGTGGGGACGGTCAGGGCGAAGGCGACGAGCCCGGCCGCGGTGAGCGCCAGGCCGAGCCATTGGCGGCGCAGGACGGGGAAGCCGAACAGGCGGTCGGCCATCACGCCGATCAGCACGATGCCGCCGGCCAGCACGACCTGGACGACGCTGAGCGGCGCGAGTGCCATCGCGGCGACGTGCAGCAGCCAGGCGAAGGCCGCAACCAGCATGCCCGCCGCGAACCAGCGCGCGCGAAACAGTGCGCGCCCCGAGCGCAGCGGGTGGCGGGCGAGGACCCGCGGCGCGCTGCGCGCACCGCGCTGCTTGAAGAAGAAGGCGAGGTTCGTCACGACCGCGCAGCAGAGCGCGAGCAGGATTCCGAGTTGGATGGTCAGGCCTCCATTTAGAGCGTTGCGGCGCGTCCTCGCGCCTGCTTTCCCTATCGGCCGACCGGCGTCTGCGCTTGACTTGCCGCTCGCAGGATGCGGGTATCGTCCAGGGAGTGTCCGCTCAGCGTATCGCAGCGATGAGCGCGCTCACGCTGGTGGCGCTCGCGAGCAGTGCGGGCGCCGCCCCCGCGAGCTGCGCTCCGCCGGCTTCCAAGACGCTCCGCGCCTCCGGCGCTGCGCGGATCTATTCCGTCGGCAGCGAGCTCTTCGCCTGTCTGGGGGCACGCCGCACGGCGCTCGGAACGCTGCGCGGCACGGTGGCCTCCCCGGCGCGCCGGGTCGTGCTCTACACGCTGAACCGCCGCTACGCCGCCGTCGACACGGTCGCGATGGGCGTCGACACGCTCGCCTCGACCGTCACGCTGTTTGACCTGAGCACCGGCACGGCGCTCGCCAGCGCCCCCGCCACGACCCCCGCACGGGCCGCCGAGTCGTTCGTCAGCGTCACCGAGCTGGCGGTCAATGCGACCGGAACGCTCGCCTGGATCGGCCGCCGCGGTGCGGTCGGCACGTCAACCGCCGTCTACGAGCTGCACGTGCTGACCGCCCATCACGAGACCCTGATCGCGACCGGCACCGGCGTGATCGACTCGATGATCGTGAAGCCGACGACGCTCAGCTGGCGGTTCGGCAGCGGCCCGCGCAGGTCGATCTCGCTGGCGCCGCCGCTCTGACGAGCTCGCGCGGGCGGCCGCGGCACCACGACGGGACGGCGACGTGGGGCGCGCGGCGCGCGCCCCACGAGGCCCGTCTCAGTCGCTGATGTCCAGCTCCCGCAGCTCGTCCGCGAAGCCGGGGTCGGTGCCCAGCCCGATCTCCTCGAGTGACGCGAGGTCGGCCGCGAAGTCGGCGAAGCCGCTCATCCCCAGCTCGCCGCCGAGGTCGTCGTCGCCGAGCAGTCCGAGCTCGTCGACGGCGCGCGGCAGCGGCTTGGCGGGCTCGATCTCGATTCGCCGGTAGCGCTTGAGCCCGGTCGCGGCCGGGATCAGCTTGCCGATGATCACGTTCTCCTTGAGCCCGTTGAGGCGGTCGATCTTGCCCTCCAGCGCGGCGTCGGTCAGCACCTTCGTGGTCTCCTGGAAGGAGGCCGCGGAGAGGAACGAGTCGGTGTTGAGCGACGCCTTCGTGATGCCGAGGATGATGTCCTCGAACTCCGCCGACTCGCCGCCGTCCTTCGCGATCTGCTCGCTCGCGCGGGCGAACTCGAAGCGGTCCACGAACTGCCCCGGCAGGTAGTCGGTGTCGCCCTTCTGGTCGACGCGCACCTTCTTCAGCATCTGGCGCACGATCAGCTCGATGTGCTTGTCGTTGATGTCGACACCCTGGGACTTGTAGACCTCCTGCACCTCCTTGACGAGGTACTGCTCGGTCTCGGTCCGTCCGCGCACCGCGAGCAGCTCGTGCGGGTACAGCGAGCCCTCGTTGAGCTGGCGCCCGGCGACGATCTTCTCGCCGGTCGTGACGTATAGGCGGGTGCGCCGCGGGAAGGTGTGGCGGTGCTCCTCGCCGGCGGCGTCGGTGATCACGACGGTGAGCGCCTTGTCGGACTCCTCGATCGAGATCACGCCATCCTGCTCGGCGATCTTCGCCAGGCCCTTCGGCTTGCGCGCCTCGAACAGCTCGACGACGCGCGGCAGGCCGTGCGTGATGTCGGCCCCGGCGACGCCGCCGGTGTGGAAGGTGCGCATCGTCAGCTGCGTGCCCGGCTCGCCGATCGACTGCGCCGCGATGATCCCCACGGCGTCGCCGATCTGGGCGATCTGCCCGGTCGCCATCGCCCGGCCGTAGCAGGCCTGGCAGACACCGGACGGCGCCTCGCACTTCAGCACCGAGCGCACCGCGACCATCGCGTTGGAACCCTTCTCGTGATCCTCGCGGTAGCTCTCGACGATGTCGGCGAACTCGGCACGGTCGATCTGCTTGCCCTGCTCCACCAGCGTGCGTCCGCGCTTGGTCGAGAACTCGCGCGCGGCGACCCGCCCGATCAGGTTGTCGTTGGGTTCGCCGCCGTCCTTGAACACGGGGATCTCGATGTACTCCTCGGTGCCGCAGTCGGCCTCGCGGATGATCACGTCCTGCGCGACGTCGACGAGGCGCCGCGTCAGATAGCCGGAGTCCGCCGTGCGCAGCGCCGTGTCGGCGAGCCCCTTGCGCGCGCCGTGGGTCGAGATGAAGTACTCGAGCACGGAGAGGCCCTCGACGAAGTTCGCCTTGATCG
>CAZABN010000157.1:0-3618 GCA_964483345.1 uncultured Solirubrobacteraceae bacterium | reverse complement strand
CGAAGATCCGCTGCGACCAGCTGTTTCGCACGCTGCGCGACAAGGGGATGAACGTGCGGGCGCTCCACGGCGACCTCACGCAGGGCCAGCGCGACGGCGTGATGCTCGCCTTCAAGGGCGGGCGGGTGCCGGTGCTGGTCGCCACCGACGTCGCCTCGCGCGGCCTGGACATCTCGACCGTCACGCACGTGATCAACTTCGACGTCCCGACCTCCCCCGACACCTACGTGCACCGGATCGGGCGCACCGGCCGCGTCGGGCGCTGGGGCCGCGCGATCACCTTCGTCGAGGCCCGCCAGAAGCGCGAGCTGGAGGCGATCGAGCGCCACATCGGAACCGAGATCGCGCCCTGGTCGCCCGGCGCGAGCGCCAAGCCGGCGCCCGTGACCGAGCGCCCGCGCCGCCACTCCAAGCCGCACGTGCGCCACGCCGCCGACGAGCCGCTGACGCGCCTGGTGGCCAGCGGCGGGCGCGCCGCCGGGATCGAGGTCGCCGACCTGGTAGCCGCGATCACGCACGCCACCGCGCTCGACGGCGAAGCCGTCTCCGATGTCACGATGCTCGAGCGCTTCGCGCTGCTCAGCGTGCCCGCCGGCGACGCGGAGCGCGTGATCGAGCGCGCCTCCGGGATCGAGGTCGCCGGGCACACGCTCGCGCTCGAGCGCGCCGGGACCTGAAGCCACCAACGACTGGAGCCGCCCCATGTCCACCGCCACGCTGAACACCTCGAAGGGAACGATCGAGATCACCCTCTTCGACGACGATGCGCCGAAGACCGTCAAGAACTTCACCGACCTCGCGCAGCAGGGCTTCTACGACGGCCTGATCTTCCACCGCGTGATCGAGGGCTTCATGCTGCAGGGCGGCTGCCCGCAGGGCACCGGCACCGGCGGCCCGGGCTACACCTTCGAGGACGAGTTCAACGACCACCGCGTCGTGCGCGGCGCGCTCGCGATGGCCAACTCCGGCCCGAACACCAACGGCTCGCAGTTCTTCATCGTCACCGCCGAGGACTGCCCGTGGCTGGACGGCAAGCACACCGTGTTCGGCGAGGTCCACGCCGGCATGGACGTCGTCGACGCGATCGACGCGACGCCGACCGACGCCCGCGACCGCCCGACGACGCCGGTCACGATCGAGTCGGTGACGATCGCGTAGGAGCGGGCGCAGCGTGCCGACGCCAGACCTGATCGACGTCCGAAACCCGGCCACCGGCGAGCTGCTGACCACCGTGCCGGCGCTCGACGCCGCGGCCGTCGCGGAGCTCGCGGCGCGGTGCCGGGCGGCGCAGCCGCAGTGGGCGGCGCTCGGCTTCGACGGCCGCGCGGAGGTGCTCTCGCGTCTGCGGCGCTGGCTGCTCGAGCACGCCGACCGCGTGATCGAGACGATCGTCTCGGAGACCGGCAAGACCTACGAGGACGCGCAGCTGCTGGAGCTGGGCTACACGACCTCCGCGCTGTCGTTCTGGGCGCGCCGCGCCGGCGGCTACCTGGAGGACCGGCGCTTCTTCGCGCGCGCGCCGCTGCTCGCCGGCCGCCGCCTCGTGACGCGCTACGCGCCGCGCGGCCTGGTCGGCGTGATCGGCCCGTGGAACTATCCGCTGCTGAACTCCTTCGGTGACGCGATCCCGGCGCTCGCGGCCGGCAACAGCGTGCTGCTGAAGCCCTCCGAGGTGACACCGCTGACCTCGCTGCTGGTCGCCGAGGCACTGCGCGAGTGCGAGCTGCCGGACGGCGTCTTCGCGGTCGCGACCGGCGCCGGCGAGACCGCCGAGGCGCTGATCGACCTCGTCGACTTCGTCATGTTCACCGGCTCGATCGCGACCGGGCGCAGGGTGGCGGCGCGTGCGGCGGCGGCGCTCACGCCGTGCGCGCTCGAGCTGGGCGGCAAGGACGCGATGGTCGTGCTCGCGGGCGCGCCGCTCGAGCGCGCGGCCAACGTCGCCGTCTTCTACGGGATGATGAACGCCGGCCAGAGCTGCGTTGCGGTCGAGCGCGTCTACGCCGAGGCCTCGATCTACGACGAGCTGCTCGAGAAGATCGTCGCGAAGGTGGCGGCGCTCCGCGTCGGTGAGCCGGGCGCCCCGGGCAGCGTCGACGTCGGGGCGATCACGGCGCCGCGCCAGCTCGAGATCATCGAGGCGCACGTCGCGGACGCGCTCGCGAAGGGTGCGCGCGTCGCCGTCGGCGGCCATCGCCGCCCCGGTCCCGGCAACTACTTCGAGCCGACCGTGCTGGTCGACGTCGACCACGGCATGCGCTGCATGATGGAGGAGACCTTCGGCCCGACCCTGCCGGTGATGAGGGTCGCCGACGCCGACGAGGCGGTCGCGCTCGTCAACGACTCGCCGATGGGGCTGGGCGCCGCCGTCTTCGCCGCCGATCTCCAGGCCGGCGAGGAGCTGGCGCGGCGGCTCGACGTCGGCGCCGTCTGCGTCAACGACGCGGCGGTCAACTACTTCGCGCTGCAGGCGCCGATGGGCGGTCACAAGCAGTCCGGCATCGGCGTCCGCCACGGCCCCGAGGGCATCCGCAAGTACTGCACGGCACAGACGATCCTGCTCAGCCCGCGGCTGATGCCGGCGCGCGAGCCGCAGTTCTACCCGCGCACGCGGGCCTCGGCGATGCTCGTGCGTCGGCTGCTGAAAACGCTCTACCGCCGGTAGCGAAGGGCGGGGGCGGGGGCTCAGCGCGCGGCGGCGGCGTCCAGTCCGGCCGCGATCGCCTGCGCGATCAGCTCGAAGTGCTCGGGCGTCGCGGTCAGCGGCGGCGAGACGGCGACACCCGTGCCGAGCTGGCGCACGAGCACGCCGGCCGCGCGCGCGCCGGCGGTCAGCCGTCCGAGCGCCGCGGGGTCCTCCGCGAGCAGCTCACGGTCGAGGTCGACGGCCGCCAGCGTGCCGGTGCCGCCGCGCAGCTCGCCGGCGGCGGCGTGCGCGCCGAGCGGGCGCAGCGCGTCCGCGAGCGCCTGCTCCATGCCCTGCCCGCGCGCGAGGAGGCCGTCGCGCTCCAGCAGCTCGATGTTGGCGAGCGCCGCCGCGGCGCAGGTGGCGTGGCCGGCGTAGGTGGCGCCGTGGCGGAAGACAGGACCGCCCGGGGTGCTCCAGAACGGCTCGGCGATCCGCTCGCCGACGATCAGGCCGCCGAGCGGCAGGTAGCCGCTGGTGACGCCCTTGGCGAACGCGATCATGTCCGGCACGACATCCCAGCGCTCGATCCCGAACCACGTCCCGAGCCGCCCGAAGCCGCAGATCACCGCGTCCACCACCAGCAGCACGTCGTTGCGGGCGCAGGCCTCGGCGACACCCTCGATGTAGCCCGGGAGCGGCGGATGCACGCCGCCGGCGCCGATCACCGGCTCGACGAAGAACGCGGCGACACGGCCGGCGCCGATCCGCTCGATCGCCTGCTCGAGCGCCTCGACGGAGTCGAACGCGACCTGCTCGGTTTCGACCTGCGGCCCGAACCCGACGCGGTTGGCCGCGATCCCGCCGATCGCCGTGCCGAAACCGTGCGTGCCGTGGTAGCCCTGGGTGCGGCTGAGCAGCACGTGCCGCTCGGGCTGGCCCTGCTCATGCCAGTAGCGGCGGGCGAGCTTCGCCGCGGTGTCGATCGAGTC
>CAZABN010000156.1:0-3619 GCA_964483345.1 uncultured Solirubrobacteraceae bacterium | reverse complement strand
GGCAACTACGGCTGCTTCGTGCGCGCCTACGCCTACATCTGCTCGCTCGGCGCGGCGGGCCTGCGCGACGTCTCCGAGACCGCCGTGCTGAACGCCAACTACCTGCTGGCGCGGCTGCGCGAGCTCGGCGTCTGCGAGCTGCTGCCGCCCGCCTACGATCGCCTGTGCATGCACGAGTTCGTGCTGAGCGGCGCGCCGATGAAGCACGAGCTGGGGATCCGCACGCTCGACCTCGCCAAGCGCCTGCTCGACTACGGCTACCACCCGCCGACCGTCTACTTCCCGCTGCTGGTCGAGGAGGCGCTGCTGGTCGAGCCGACCGAGACCGAGACCAAGCAGACGCTCGACGAGTTCGCGGCGGCGCTCGCGGAGATCCTGCGCGAGGCGCGCGAGGACCCCGAGCTCGCGCGCGGCGCCCCCTACTCGACCCCGGTGCGCCGTCTCGACGAGGCCGCCGCCGCCAAGCACCCCGTCCTGCGCCAGGCGCTGTAGCGCCGGCCGCCGCGCCCCCTATACGAGCGCCCGCGGCTGCAGCGGCTCCTCAACCACTCCGCCGGAGGCGGATTTGAAAACCCTGTAGGCGAGCTTGCCGGGGGTGTCGGCGATCACCTCGTGCACGTCGGTGCCCCGGTAGTGGATCGCCACGCCGTCGTCGGTCGCGTAGCCGTCGGGGAGCGTCCCGTCGGCGATCAGCGCCTGGAAGTGGGGGCGGCGCCGCGGCTCCGAGTCGTAGTGCACGGAGGTCGAGTGGGGCAGGAAGCCGAGCGCGTCAGTCACCGCGCGCAGATCCGTCCCGAAGGAGTCGGTATTGCCGCCGAGGTGCCAGCAGATCGCGCCGGCGCTGATCCCCGCCAGCACGACGCCCCGCTCCCACGCCGTGCGCAGGATGCGGTCGAGGCCGTGCGCGCGCCAGACGGCGAGCAGGTTGACGACCGAGCCGCCATGCACCCAGATCACGTCCTGGGCCAGCAGATGGCGCTCGGGGTCGACGTTCGGCATCCCGAACAGCTGCAGGTGCGAGGCCTCGACCTGCTCGCCGGAGCAGGCGCCGTAGAAGCCGCGCAGGCCGAGCATGTTGTCGCCGTGGGCGGTGCCGAGCCAGCAGAGCTTGGGCCGCTGCGAACCGGATAGCTCGAGCGCGTAGCGCACGACCGCCCCCATCCGCCACTGGTAGGGGTTCAGTCCGCTGTCCTCGAACCCGGCGCTGCCGGCGACGATGTGACGCTCCGCCATCGCCGCAGTCTCACACACGCCGCGCCGGCGCCGTCGACGTCCACCGCGGGGCGCCGTGAGCTCGCGGCGACGGGCGCGGCGGATACGCTGGGACCATGCGCATCTTCTCCGGCATCCAGCCGACGGGCCGCAAGCACCTCGGCAACTACATCGGCGCGATCACGCAGTACGTCGCCGGCCAGGACCGCGGCGAGGCCATCTACTGCATCGTCGACCTGCACGCGACGACCGTCGAGTTCGACCCGAAGGAGTTGCGCGAGCGCACCTACGACACGGCGGCGATCCTGCTCGCGGCGGGCCTCGACCCAGAGCGCTGCATCCTCTTTCGCCAGAGCGACGTGGTCGAGCACACCGAGCTCGCCTGGCTGCTCACGGCGGTCACCTCCTACGGCGACCTGCAGCGGATGACCCAGTTCAAGGAGAAGTCCGCCGCCCAGCGCAAGCTGGTCACCGCCGGCCTCTTCGTGTACCCCGTGCTGATGGCGGCCGACGTGCTCGCCTACCGCACCAACGAGGTGCCGGTCGGCGACGACCAGCGCCAGCACGTCGAGCTGATGCGCGAGATAGCGCGCACCTTCAACGCCCGCTTCGGCGAGGTGCTCGTCGTGCCCGAGCACCGGATCCCGGCGGTCGGCGCGCGGATCATGGACCTGCAGAACCCCGAGGCGAAGATGTCGACGACAACCGGCGGCGAGGAGGGCAGGCTGTACGTGCTCGACGAGCCGGCGGTGATCGAGCGCAAGGTCAAGCGCGCCGTCACCGACTCCGGCGAGGGCGTGCGCCGCGCGCCGGACAAGCCCGGCATCACCAACCTGATCGACATCCTCGCCGTCGTGCGCGGCGTGCAGCCGAGCGCGATCGAGCACGACTTCGCCAGCGCCCGCTACGGCGAGCTGAAGGCCGCCCTGGCGGTCGAGCTGACGGCGTATCTGGCGCCGACGCGCGAGCGCTACGCGCAGCTGCGCGGCGACGTCGCCGGGCTCGAGGCGGTGCTCGCCGACGGCGCGCAGCGCGCCCGGGTGATCGCCTCCGCCACGCTCGCCGACGTGCGCGACGCGATGGGCGTCGGCCCGCCGCGCTGAGGGGAGGGAGCGGCGGCGGGAGCGCGCGGTCGCGTGGGCGCGCGTGGCGGTCGCGTGGGCGCGCGTCGCGGGAGCGTGGGCGCGCGTCGCGGTCGCGTGGGCGCGGCGGCGCTCACGGCGCGCCGTCGGGGGTCCGCTGTAGCTTTCGCGCTGTGTACCTCGCGGAGCTCGAGCTGGACCTCGACGTCTTCAGCGGTCCGTTCGACCTGTTGCTGACACTGGTGCTCCGCGAGGAGGTGGACCTGCGCGAGCTGTCGCTGGCGGAGGTGATCGTCGCCTACCTCGACCATCTCGACGCGCGCGGCGAGCTGGATCTCGAGGTCACGACCGAGTTCATCGTGCTGGTCGCCGCGCTGCTGGAGCTCAAGTCGCGCCTGCTGCTGCCCGGCGAGGAGCTCGAGGAGCTGCTGGAGCTCGAGCCCGGCGAGGCGGCGGAGGAGCTGCTCGCCCGGATGCTCGACGCCCGCCGCTACCGCGCTGCGGCGGCATACCTCGGCGAGCTGCTGGCCGGCCAGCCGGCGGTGCGGTACCGCGAGGCGCCGCTGCCGCCCCACCTGCGCCGGCGCGCGCTCGATGACCTCGACGAGGTGCGCTGGGATCCGGCGCTGCTCGGCCGCGCTCTCGGCGGCCTGCTCGCGCTGCCGGCGAAGCTCGACTTCAGCCACATCAGCGTGATGCGCGTCTCGGTCGCCGAGCGTGTCGCGCACCTGCGCGGGCTGCTGCGCTCCGCCGTCGCGCTGAGCTTCGACGACGCGGTGCGCGACGCCGATCGCATGACCGTGGCGGTCACGCTGTGGGCGCTGCTCGAGCTCTACAAGCGCGGCGAGGCGGTCTGGGAGCAGGTCGAGCCGTTCGGCGAGATCACGGTGCGCCGCGGTGCGGGCAGGGTCGGCGAGGGGCGCGCCGAATGAGCGAGCTGGGGCGGATCGTCGAGGCGCTGCTGTTCCTCGCCAGCGACCCGATCAGCGTCGAGGAGCTGGCCGAGGTGACCGGGGCGAGCGAGCAGGCGGTCGGCGACGCACTCGACGAGCTGGCCGCGGCCTGCGCGCCGGGGCTGCGCGGCGTGCTGCTGCGAGCGGTCGCCGGCGGCTACACGCTCGCCTCGGACCCGCTCGCCGAGAGCGCGGCACGCGCGCTGCTGACCAAGCCGCGGCTCGCGGTGCTGACCGCGGCGCAGCTCGAGACGCTCGCGATCGTCGCCTACCTCGCACCGGTCTCGCGGCCGGAGATCGCGCGGATCCGCGGCGTCAACGCCGACTCGCCGGTCGCCTCGCTGCTCGACCGCGGCCTGATCGAGGAGAGCG
>CAZABN010000155.1:0-3644 GCA_964483345.1 uncultured Solirubrobacteraceae bacterium | reverse complement strand
GGATGACCCCGCGGGTCGCGCACGAGGGCCTCTCTCAGCCGGCGCCCTGGGCTCGTCAGACGAGCCCGGGGCGTAGGCTGCTCGCCGCCGGAGGGGGTGTTGGCTGCTCGCGGCCGGAGGGGTTGTAGGCTGCTCGCCGCCGGAGGGGTGCTGGGACTCGCCGCCGGAGGGGGTGACGGCGCGGTGCCTAGTCGAGCGCGAGCTCGAGCGCGGCGGTCGTCGCCGGCGAGGGTGCCTGGGGGATGCCGTGGGTCAGCAGGAAGCGGGGGTTGGCCTGGGTCAGCCGCCACGCCTGGACGGATGAGGCGCCGGCGCGCTGGGCGAGCACGAAGCCGAGCGCGAGCGTGTGGTCGCGGGTCCCGGGGTGTCCGTCCGAGGCGATCACGTACGCCAGGCCGGCGCGCAGCAGGCTGACCGCGGACTCCTGCACGGCGAGCCCGTTGTTGCCGAGCAGCGAGCAGACGTTGACCTGGGCGATTGCTCCCGTGGCGAGCAGGGTGCGCAGCGCCTGCGCGCCGGCGGGCTCGTCCGCACCCGCGGCGCGCTCGGGGTGGGCGATGACGACACCGAAACCGCGGCGCAGGAGCGCGTCGCAGTCAGCCGCGAACGCGTCGTCGAGACCGCGGAACGGCGCCTCGACAAGCAGCCAGCGGCTGCCGGCGGGCCCCTGGGCGATCAGCTCGAGCTCGGCGTCGGTCAGCCCGCGCGCGTAGCGTGCGTCGAGCTCGCCGCCGGCACGCACGCGCACGCCGATCGCGTGCTCCGCGAGCAGCGCCGCGAGCTCCGCAACTCGCCGGGGGATAGTGGCGATCTCGAGCGGCCAGTCGGGGCTGATGTGCGGCGTGACGGTGACGTCGCGCACACCCTCGGCGGCGAGCCGCCGGGCGTGAGTGAGCGCTGCGGCCTCGTCGGGCGCCCCGTCATCCACGCCTGGGAGCAGATGAAGGTGCAGATCGACATATGACATGAGGCTTCCTTCCTTTCCGGCGGCGGATCTTCGGTGCCCGCCTCGCGATACGTTGCTATGGTCGTTTTCCCCACGGTAGCAGGCTGTTCTGCTCTGCCACCACGGTTTCACGGCTTTGTCACAAACCAGCGAAGAGCAGCCAGCGCCACCCCGGACGCCCGAGCGACGCGGAGACCGGCTGCGCGAATTCGGGCTGGCGCTGGGCCTCTCGCCGCAGGCCGTGCGGCGCGCGCGGATCCAGCTGCTGGTGCTCGCGCCGCTGTTCGCCGGCGTGATCCTGCTCTGGGACTACCGGCACGATCTGTTCGGGCTGGCGACCCCCTGCGCGCGCCATGCGTCGAGCTGCCGCTCCGGCACGGCGGCGCTGCAGGTCTTCGTGGTGATCGCGCTCGTGATTGTCGGCTGGGCGCTCGCGCGCGACTTCGTCCGCGGGCTCGAGCCGATCCTGTTCCGGCGGATGGAGGAGGCGACGGCGGGCACCGCCGGGTTCGTGATCCGGCTCGTCACGATGCTCGCGGCGATCGTGGTGGCGCTGCGCATCGCCGGCGTCGGGCTCACGGCGATCGCAATTGGCGCGTCGTTCTCGGCGGTCGTCTTCGGTCTCGCCGCGCAGCAGACGCTCGGCAACCTGATCGCCGGAATCGTGCTGTTGAGCGCTCGGCCGTTTCGTGTCGGCGACCGCGTCCGCCTGCAGGGAGGGCCGCTCGCCGGTCGCGTCGAGGGCGTCGTGTCGGCGCTCGGCCTGCTCTACACGACGATCAACGCCGGCGACGATCCGGTGCTCGTCCCCAACAGCGTCGTGCTGGCCGTGTCGGTCAGCCCGCTGCGCGAGCCGGAGGCGGTCAGCCTCACCGTGCGGCTGCGGCCGGGCGTCACCCCGATCGAGCTGCAGCACAGCATCGAACAGTCCCTGACGGTGGCGATCCGGCGCCATCCGAGCGTCACGCTCGAGGAGCTGGACGGCTCCGAGATGGTCGTCACGGTCAGCGCCACGCCGCGCGTGGCCGCCGACGGAGGCGCGCTCGCGGCCGAGCTGCTGGAGGTGCTGAACCGCGAGATCGGAGGCGCCGGCGCTCGCGGCGACGGCGCCGACGGCGCGGCAGGGTCCGGAGCTGCTCAGCGCCTCGATACGTAGCGCGCGTAGAGCTGGCTGTCGTGCTCGAGCAGCATGCGCAGGTCGAGCTGCTGAGGCTTCGCCGGAGCGCCGCCGGTCAAGAGCGCTCCGGCGCCCGGGGCGTCGCCAACCAGCTGCGGCGAGATCGCCAGGAACAGCTCGTCGATCAGCGACTCGACGGCCAGTGAGGCGTTGAGCGAGGGTCCTCCCTCGCACAGAATGAGATTTGCGCCGTAGCGCTCCTGCAGCTCGCCGAGCGCCGCCTGCAGGCTGGCGCCGCGGATGTAGTCGACGCTCGCCCGGCAGTAGGGCAGGTCGCCGGCGGCCGGCGTCACGATCACGACGCGCGACTCGCGGTCATGCAGTAGCGGCAGCGTCGGGTCGAGGTCGAGCCGGCGGGAGACGATCACGGCAACCGGCTGCGGGGAGAGGCCCTCCTCGACACGCCGCTCGCGCACCGCGCGATCGCGGATGATCGGCCCGTAGCGCTCGCTGCGCACCGTGCCGGCCCCTGCCATCACGGCGTCCGCGCGCGCCCGTAGCGCATGGAACAACGCCCTGTCGGCTGGTCCCCCGAGCGCCGCCGAGCGGCCGTCGACGGCGATGCGCCCGTCGACGCTGGCGATCATGTTGAGCGCGACGCGCAGACCGTCGTCACCGGCAACCCGCCAGTCGCTCAGCGCCTCGTCCGCGGTGACCGTCGTGCGTGGCGCGCGGTCCGAGATCAGCTTGACGAAGCGGGGCGGATCCGCCTTCGCCCCTGACACTAGCCGTCAGGCTCAGGCTCGAACGTCAGCGCGGCCGAGTTGATGCAGTAGCGCAAACCGGTCGGGTTGGGACCGTCGTCGAAGACGTGACCGAGGTGCCCGTCGCACGTCGAGCACAGAACCTCCGTGCGGCGTGTGAACAGGCTGCGGTCCTCCTCCGTGCTGACGGCCTCCGGCGCACTCGGCTGCCAGAAGCTCGGCCAGCCGGTGCCGGAGTCGAACTTCGCGTCGGACTGGAAAAGCTCGGCGCCACAACCGGCGCAGCGGTAGGCGCCGGGGTCCTTGTTGGCGTTGAGTTCGCCGGTGAACGGGCGCTCGGTTCCCTTGCGGCGAAGCACCTCGTAGCGCTCCGGCCCAAGCTCCGCGCGCCACTGCTCGTCGGTCTTGTGCACCTTCTCGCTCATACCTGGAGCGTAGCGGGTCGCGCGAATCTGAAGCGCGAATTGCTTGCGCACACGCTGTGACGTGCTACCGTCACGCGGGAAAGACGCCGGTGAGTGCCGGCGAAGGCAGTGCGAGCGCTCGCAGGTCGAAGCTTTTCAAGCGTCCTCCGCGTCGCAGCAAGCACATACACCGACAGTGGAGGAACGCAATGCCTACGGGCACCGTCAAGTGGTTCAGCGACGACAAGGGGTTCGGGTTCATCACGCCCGATGACGGGGACAAGGATCTCTTCGTCCATCACACCGGGATCGTCGGCGAGGGGTATCGCTCGTTGCAGGAGGGCGCCAAGGTGTCCTTCGACGCTGAGGCTGGCGACAAGGGACCCAAGGCGGTCAACGTCGTCCCGCTCTAG
>CAZABN010000154.1:0-3703 GCA_964483345.1 uncultured Solirubrobacteraceae bacterium | reverse complement strand
CGCGTTTCACCTACACGCTCGAGTCGATCATCCAGTCGGGCAAGCAGCTGATCGCGCTCGACCACGTCCCGATCCGCACCAACCCGGTGACGCGGGAATCGCGCCTGTTCCCCTCGATGTGGTCCTACGTGCGCCGCAACGCGGTCTCGATCTTCCGCATCTACGCCCAGTACGAGCCGTTGCGCGTGTTCCTCAGCGTCGCTGCCGTTCTGCTGGTGGCCGCATTCGGGGTCTGGGTGCGCTTCGCGGTCGCCTACATCCAGGGCAACGGCTCGGGCCACGTCCAGTCGCTGATCCTCGGGGCGGTGCTGTTCAACGCCGGCGTCGTCGTCGCCGCGCTTGGCGTGATCGGCGATCTGCTGAGCGCCCAGCGCACGATGATCCAGCGCACGCACGAACGGGTGCGGCGGATCGAGTTGCAGCTCGGCGTCAGACCGTCGCACTATGAGGCGCTGAGCGATGAGACGCCCGCGCCGCCGGCGTCCGAGACGGCCGCCCCGCCGCGCGCAGCCTTCCCCCCGCCCGGGGCGCAGGCGCCGCCCATCCCGGGCAGCCCGGTCGAGGCGGATCCGTGACCGCGGTCACCCGCGCCGCCGACGGCACGGTCACCGGCAACACCTACGACAAGTACAACGCGCGCAACCCGCTTGCGCGCGCGCTGATGCGCGGGTTCGAGCGCAACCTCGACGATCTCTTCTTCTCGACGCAGCCCGAGTCGGTGCTCGACGTCGGCTGCGGCGAGGGGGTGCTGACGCAGCGCTGGGCGAGGGCGCTCGAACCGGCGCGTGTCGTCGGCATCGACCTCGAAGATCCGCTGCTCGCCGCCGAGTGGGCGCGCCGTCCGGCGCCGAACCTGACCTACATCGCCCAGCGGGCCGAGCAGCTCCCGTTCGCTGAGCGCGAGTTCGACCTCGCGTGCGCGATCGAGGTGCTCGAGCACGTCCCCGACCCGGAACACACGCTGGCGGAGATGGCGCGATGCGCCGCCCGCCACGTGCTCGTCTCCGTGCCCCGCGAGCCGCTCTGGCGCGCCGTGAACATGGCGCGTGGCGCCTACTGGCCCGAGCTGGGCAACACGCCGGGCCACGTCAACCACTTCTCCAAGTCGGCGATCGTGTCGCTGTGCGCCCGCCACGGCGAGGTGATCGAGACGCGCTCGCCGGTCCCCTGGACGATGGTGCTTGTCCGAGTCTGAGCAGTCGCCCGCACGCCCTGGTCGCGTGGGGCGCCGCGACCAGGGATACGCGCGCGGCGCGCGCATGCTCTCGATCGGGATCGCCTCGACCGGCGTCCTGACGCTCGCGTACTTCGCGGTCGCGGGCCATCTGCTCGACCACCATGGCGTCGCATCGCCGCAGTACTCGCATCTCGACGTCCTGTGGTCGGTGATGTTCGTGATCATCAGCGTGATCTACCGGCCGATCGAGCAGCTGCTCTCGCGCACGATCGCCGACCACCGGGCCCGCGGCATAGCGGGCCTGCGGATGCGGGTCCCGATCACCATCCAGGGCTGCTTCGCGCTGGCCTTCCTGGCGGTCGCGCTGCCGCTGCACCACGAGCTCGCCCACCACGTGTTCGACTCGACGACGCTCTACTGGATCTTCGTCGTCGGCATCGTTGCCTACGCCGCCAGTTACTTTGCGCGCGGCTGGCTGGCCGGCCACAAGTACTTCGCGCTCTACGGCGGCCTGGTGTTCATGGAGTCGGTTTCGCGGATGGCGTTCGCGGTCGCCGCCGCCGTCGGCATCACGCACGGGCAGTCGGCGATCGCGGTCGGCATCGCCGCCGCCCCGTTCGTGTCACTGGTGGTGGTGCCGGCGGCCTTCGCGAGCCGCGCGGCGCGCGAGGACCGCACGGCGCCGGCGAGCGACGCGGCGCTCGAGGGACCGGCGGCGGAGGGCATCGAGGAGGCCGTCAGCGACCTCTCGATCCGTCGCGGAAGCGGCTTCGCGATCTCGGTCTCCGGGATCCAGCTGGCCGAGCAGACGCTGCTGAACGCGGCGGTGCTGACGATCGCCGCGACCAACCCGTCGAGCTCGGCGCTGCCCGGGGTCGTCTTCAACGTGATGCTGATCACACGTGCGCCGCTGCAGCTCTTCCAGGCGATCCAGACCTCGCTGCTGCCTCATCTTGCCGGGCTCGAGGTGACGCAGGGACGCGCGGCGTTCGCGCGGGCGATCCGCGTGACGGTGCTGGCGATCGCCGCCTTCGCGGCCGCGGTGGCGATCGGCCTACTGGCGATCGGGCCCTTCGTGCTGCACCACGTCTTCCACAACACGGCCGACTACAACCGCTTCGGGCTCGCGCTGATCGCGGTCGGCATGGGGCTGCACCTCTCGGCCGGCGCGCTCAACCAGGCGGCGCTGGCTCGCGGCCAGGCGACGCAGGCCGCGGCACTGTGGCTGGCGGCGGCGGCGATCTTCGTCGGCTGGATGCTGACCGGCGTGATCGGCAACCAGATCTTGCGCACCGAGGTCGGCTACGCCGGCGCCGCCGGTCTGCTCGCGCTTGCGCTGAGCGCGCTCTACCGCCGCGGGTCGCCCACCGCGTCGGCGAGCGCCGCGTAGGCGGCCGCCGGGTCGGGCGAGCCGAACACGGCGCTGCCGGCGACGAACACGCGCGCCCCGGCCGCCAGGCAGCGCGGCCCCGTGTCGACCTCGATGCCGCCGTCGACCTCGATCGCGACGGCGTCGCCGAGCAGCGCGCGGGCACGCTCGATCCGGTCGATCGAGGCCTCGATGAAGCGCTGGCCGCCCCAGCCGGGGTTGACCGTCATGCAGAGCGCGAGATCGAGCAGCTCGGCGACCTCTCCGAGGATCTGGAGCGGCGTCGCTGGGCAGAGCGCGAGCCCCGCCGCCACCCCGGCCTCGCGGACCTGTGAGAGCGCGTAGTGGACGTGCGGCGTGGCCTCGGCGTGGATCGTGATCAGGTCGGCGCCGGCGCGTGCGAACTCATCGATCTGGCGCTCCGGGCGCTCGATCATCAGGTGAACCTCGAGGCGCGCCCCCGCCGCGCCGGCACGGTCGCGCAGGCCGGCGACGACCAGCGGGCCCATCGTGATCGGCGGCACGAAGTGACCGTCCATGACGTCGACGTGGATCACCCTGGCGCCGGCGTCCAGCACCTCCTGAACCTCTGCGCCGAGCCGGTCGAAGTTGGCCGAGAGGATCGACGGTGCGACTCGCGGCAGATCCGTCAGCGGTGTGGTCATATCGCTCGCAGGATGCCGCGGCCGCCGGTCATATCTCTCGCAGCATGCTGCCGCCGCAGACGTTGCACATCACGATCGCGGTGCTGGCCATCCTCACGATCGTCGAATGCTCGCCGCAGTTCGGGCAGACCGAGACGAGCTCGAAGCGATGCAGGCAATAGACGCAGCGGTAGCGCCCCGGCAGGTTCGTCGGGCGAAGCCACGGCTCGCCGCAGTTCGGGCAGGCGGTGCCGAGCTGGGCCGCCTCGCTCATCGCCCGCCGCCTCGCTCAGCCGCCGTCGCGCGCCAGCGCGGCGATGAAGAAGCCGTCGCTTCCCTGCACGTTCGGGCGCGCCAGCAGCTGGTTGGCGGCGTGCGGGTGAGCCCACGCCGGGTGGCGCAGCTGGAGGTTGGTCGGTGCGAACTCGGGGTGGGCATCGAGGAAAGCTCCGATCTGGTGCTCGTTCTCGGCCGGCGAGATCGTGCACGTGGAGTAGACGAGCGTAGCTCCCG
>CAZABN010000153.1:536-3724 GCA_964483345.1 uncultured Solirubrobacteraceae bacterium | reverse complement strand
AGTGGCTCGGTGTCAACGTCCCGCGCTGGATCGAGAACGATCTGCGCCATGCCGAGGATACCCTCGGCGCGTCCTACGATCACGCCGTAGCGACGGCCGTCGATCTCATCGCGTTTTGTCGGCGCATCGGCGTTCCATTCGGGCTCAACGTCGAGAGTGTCTCGATCCGCAAAGTCGAGATCGAGACCTCCGCGCGACTCGCTGCCCGACTACGAGCCGAACTGCGCCGATAGGGAGCAGTTGCGCGAGGAGGAGCAGCCCGCCCGCGTCAGGTCTGGCCTACTCGCCGTGTTCTGCCGCCCGACAGCCGAGCACGAGCACCGAGCTGCTCGCTCTCCCTGCGGCGGCGGCGTCGAGGCGCAGCGTCAAGCTGTGCAGCTGCGCATGGGTCGGGCAACCGCGTCGCTCCGACGGGCGCATGATCTTCCATTCCGTGAGCATGATCTTGCGCTGCCAGGCCGGCAGCCGGGCCAGGTCGTGGCGCACCTGCGCAAGCGTCGGCGCACGCGCGGCGAGTTGCGCCGCACCCGAGGCTGACGCACGCGCAGGGCTCGGCTTTCCGCTCCCGCCGCAGCCCGTGACTCCGGGGACAAGCGCGAGCGCGGTCACAAACACGGCGACTCTCGGGCGGTTCATGGCGGCGTGGCTAGCCTGGCGGGCGCGCTTCACCAAAGTGCGAGTTGGAGCAGCGCCACCCGGCCGCAGCTGTTGCTCGGCGCCTTCCGCCGGGCGGAGTTGGGATCACGGTTCGGGCGTCCCGCCATGGTTCGAGTCGGGCAGGGTGTTGAGGTTCAGGCGTGTCGGCCATCTTGGTTGACCCGCATAGGTCGCGGTGAGGCAGCTGGTGAGCACCTCCTCTTGGACCGAGGCCGCAAGTGTCGTGAAATAGAAGGTGACGTTCCCGACTGCGAACCCCGCACCGTGGCTGCGGTTGCTGATCGGACGCACCACGGCGGTCGTGCCCTGACGCTGGTGATCGAGCGGACCATCGACCCGACGACGTGGCTGATCGTGACCGGCTGGAACGCGACGGAAGTCGAGCGTAGACTCCTCGGCGGGCAATGAGTGACTCGCCGTGGACAGACGAGGATCCCGCGCCGGGCGATTTCGACGCCGACCTGGCGACGATCGATCCCCGCTACACCGAACTGCATGACGGCGATCCAGCAGCGCTGCTAAGGATCATGGTCAGCGTCGAAGGAGAGGATGCCAGACGCCTTGAGCGACTGGCGGGCGCGCGCGGGAAGAAGCCGGGCGAGGTGGTCGCCGACCTGCTCCGCGACGCCGATCGCTCCGCGGCGTAGCCGCCGCACCGCTCGGCGCCGGCCAGCCGCTCGACCGACCTTGAGTGTTGCTCGGCGCGTCGTCGCTCCTGGATTCAGGATCGCCAGAGCGTTAGCACCCTGCCGCCCGGCTCCACTTCGACAAGCGCGGCGACGGAGCTGACGATGTCGGTGTTCGCGTCGGCGTACACCACGCCGCCCGGACCGGCGGCGACGCCGTCGCCGCCGACGAAGGCGTTGTAGCCGCCGACGAGCCCCTTGTTGCGCCCGAGGGCGTGGTCGAGATTGCCACGGATGGCCTCCCCGGGAGCGGCAGGCAGTTGCGGGGCCAGCAGCGGCTTGGGCACCCTGATCTCACCGTTGGCCGGCAGGCGGGCGAGGCCGAGGGTGCCGGCCTCGACGACGCTGCCATCCGGGGCCTCTGCGAGCGCGCCGGCGCGCCCGCCTCCCTCTCCGCGGAACTGGCCCAGGTAGGCGAGGCGGCCGTCGGCAGCGATCTCGTAGAGGCTGGGGCCGTTGTCTCCCGCGACGAACAGGTCCCCGGCGCGATCGAAGGCGAGCTGATCGGGGAAGGTGAAGTCGGCTTCGCCGGCGGGGTTGCAGTAGATGCCGTTCACGCAGGCGAAGGCCGCCCGCTTGCCGGCGACCCACTCGATCGTCCCGCTCGGCGTGAGGCGCAGCACGTTGCCCGTTGCGATGTAGAGATCGCCGGTCGGTCCGATGGCGAGCCCGGAAGGCGGGCCGAAGGACGCGTCGAGTGCCGGCGTGGTCCGCAGTATCAGGCCGTCGCCGCTGCCGGAGCGGCCATCGCCTGCGACCGTCCCGATCGTCCCGTCGGCTGACACGGCGCGGACGCGGTCGTTACCGGAATCCGCGACGTAGAGGGTCCCGTCCTTCGCGACCGCGATTCCCGAGACCGCCTCGAGGTTCAGTTCGGCAGAGGTCGCGGGACCCCCGTCGCCGGCGAAGCCGCGGCGGCCGTCGCCGGCGACGACCTGAAACCGGCCCGAGGGCAGCCGGCGGAGGACCTGGTCGCGGGCGACGTCGACGATGTAGAGATCGCCGTCCGGGGCGACCGTCAGGCGGTAGGGCTGCCTGAGCTGAGCACCGACCGCCGTCGGCACGGTGGGCTGCGAGGCGTTCTCCGGCGACGAGCCGGAGCGGTTGGTTCCCGGCGAGCGTCCGCCGCTCGACAGGGCGTATCCGGCGCCCGCGCCGCCGAGCACGATCAGGACGATGGCGAGCCCGGCGAGGCGTCGGCGGCGCTCGCGACGCCTCGCCTCGCGAAACAGCACCTCGGGGAGCTCGCCCCCCACGTCAGGCCGCGGCACGCCGGGCGGGGAAGCGACGGCGCTCTCCCCAGTCTCGGGCGGATGGACCACGGTCATTGACGCTACTATGCTTGTTGTCATGAGTCCTGTCAAGCCGCCCGGCTACGACGACAGCGGCCTCGCTCTGGAACCGGTGGACCGCTCGGGCGGCGCCGATCTGCATGAGCAGGTGGCCGCCGAGATCCGCCGCGCGATCGCCGATGGCGAAGCCAAACCGGGCGAGCGGATCCCCCAGGCGAAGGACCTCGCCGCCGTGCTCGGAGTGCATACCAACACCGTCCTGCGGGCCCTGCGGATGCTGCGCGACGAGGGGCTCTTGGAGGTCGGGCGCGGTCGGGCGATCACCGTTGCCGGCACGCCCGAGCGGGGACTAGTCGTGACGAGGATGAGGGAGCTGATCGAGCTCGCCCGCCGCAACGGCTATCGCCGCGACGAGCTGCTCTCGATGATGGAACGGATGACGTAGCTCCCGCGACGAGGTCGAACCGGACGCGACCCCGCCCGCCGCCGCACCCCGCCCCCCCACCCCGCACCCCCCGCCCCGCCGGCCCGCCCCGCCCGCCCACCCCGCCCC
>CAZABN010000153.1:0-526 GCA_964483345.1 uncultured Solirubrobacteraceae bacterium | reverse complement strand
GGGCGGCGACGGTGTCCCCGGCACCGCCGCCTGGCCTGACTGACACGAGCGACCCTCCCCCGCAGGCCACGCGCATCCGCCCTCATCCCCCTTTCCGAGAGTGTCCGGGCATCTACAGCTGCACCGGTGCCGGGCGGCGACGTTGTGGTCGCGAGAGCCCCCCGCGCGCTCAGCGCAGCAGTCGCGCCGGCACGCCGCCGACGCCGAGCAGTCCCGGGCCGGTGTAGGTGCCGATCACCGGGCCGACCTCCGAGACCCACAGCGGCTCGCAGCCGAACAGCTCGCGGCCGCGCTCCGCGAGCTCGGCGGCCCGCTCCGGCGCCTGGATGTGCTGCACGACCCAGCCGTCGGCGCCGTCGTCGCGGCGCGAGCGCAGGTAGTCGACCATCCGCTCGAACGCGCGCCCGGCGGTGCGCACGCGCTCGACCGGGGTGATCTCCGCCTCGAGCGAGAGGATCGGCTTGATCTTCAGCGCCCCGCCGAGCCAGGCCTGCGCACGCCCGATGCGCCCGCCGCGCTGGAGGTA
>CAZABN010000152.1:0-3737 GCA_964483345.1 uncultured Solirubrobacteraceae bacterium | reverse complement strand
TCGATCTACTCGGGCCTCGCGATCTACGACACGATGAACTTCATCAAGCCCGACGTCGCGACGATGTGCGTCGGCGTCGCGATGTCGATGGGCTCGCTGCTTTTGGCCGGCGGCGCGCACGGCAAGCGCTCGGCGCTGCCGAACAGCCGGATCCTCCTGCACCAGCCGTCCTCCGCGTTCGAGGGCCAGGCGACGGAGATCGAGATCCAGGCCCGCGAGGTGCTGAAGATCCGCGAGCGGATCGACGAGATCTACGCCAAGGCGTGCGGGCGCCCGCTGGAAGAGGTGCACACGGTGATGGAGCGAGACCGCTTCTTCACCGCCGAGCAGGCCGCCGAGTACGGCCTGATCGACCGCGTCCTCTCGCCGCACTGACCGCCCCTGCGCGCACGCGCGCACGTGGCCGCAGCGGCACGTAGGCTCCAGCGATGCGGACCCTGGAGCGCGTGGCGGTCGCCGCGATCGTCGTACTCGGCGGGCTGGCCGCGCTCGCGCACTACGACCACTGGGCGGCGGTGGCGGCGTTCGCGGTGGCGACGCTGGCGCTGGCCGGATCGGCGTGGGTCGTGTCGTTTGCGACCGAGCACGTCGGCGAGCGACTCGGGCCGGCCGCGACCGGCCTGCTGCAGGCGACGCTCGGCAACCTGCCGGAGCTGTTCGTGGTCATCTTCGCGCTGCGCGCCGGCGAGCTGGCGGTGGCGCAGAGCGCGATCGTCGGCTCGCTGTTCGCGACCTCGCTGCTGATCCTCGGGCTGGTCGTGATCGTCGGCTCGCTGCGCGCCGGCGGCGGCGTGATGCACTTCGACTCGCGCGCGCCGCGCGACGCCTCGACGCTGCTTCTGGTCTGCGTCTTCATCATCGTGATCGTCGGCCTCTCGCTGTCGGCCGGTGGCGGCGCGAGCCACCACGTCAAGACGATCTCGGCGATCGCGGCGGCGCTGCTGCTGGTCGTGTACCTGAGCTGGGTGATCCCCTACGTGCGCCGCGACGCGGGCGCCCGCAACCCGTCGGCGAACGCGCGCGTCGGGCTCGTCGCGGCGGTCGCGCTGCTGGTCGGCGCCGGGGTCGGCGCGGCGCTCGTCTCGGACTGGTTCGTCGACGCGCTCGGCCCGGCGATCGTGCGCCTGCACATCTCGCAGGCCTTCGCCGGCCTGGTGATCGTGGCGATCGCCGGCAACGCGGTGGAGCAGACCGCCGGCGTGGTGATGGCGGCGCGCCGCCGCAGCGACCTGGCGATCTCGGTGGTCGTCAACTCGGTCGCCCAGATCGCCGCCTTCCTGTTCCCGGCGCTGGTGCTGATCTCGCTGGCGATGCACACCTCGCTGACCTTCGCGCTGCAGCCGCTCTACATCGGCGCGCTCGCGCTGACCGCGGTCGTGGTCTGGAAGATCACCGACGACGGCGAGGGACACCCCTACGAGGGCTGGGCGCTCGTCGCCGCCTACGCCGTACTCGCCATCATCACCTTCTATGACTAGGAGGGCCGCCCTGATCGCCGCGCTCGCGCTGCTCGCGGCGGCCGCGCTGGCGCTCGGCCTCCTGCTCGGCGGCAGCGCCACGCACCCGCCGTCGCACCCGCGGGCGCACCCGGCGACGCTGGTCGCCGAGGCCCCCGACCCGCTCGCCGCGCAGAGCTACCCGGACCCCTCCGGCGCGGCCCGTCACGCCCGCGCCGCGGCTCCGAGCGCCGTCGCGGCGGCGGTCGCGCCCGGCGCGCCGAGCCTCGCGCAGGTCAAGCGCGAGCTCCGGCGCGAGCACCAGATCGAGCGCGAGGAGACCGGGCCCAGCCACCTCGAGGGCTACATCGATCCGGTCAACGGCTCCTTCTCGCCCGCCAACGTGATCCCGCTGAAGATCAGCGAGGTGATCGCCGGCGGCAACGCGATCGCCGACTTCCCCTACGTCTACGGGGGCGGCCACGCGTCGTTCATCGACCGCGCCTACGACTGCTCGGGCTCGGTCAGCTACGCGCTCGCCGCCGCCGGCCTGATCGCCGCGCCGGAGACCTCCGGACAGCTCGAGCACTGGGGCGTCCCCGGCCCTGGTCGCTACCTGACGCTCTTCGCCACCGCCGGGCACACCTTCATGAACGTCGACGGCGTGTGGTTCGACACGGCCGGTCGCGCCGGCCCCTACAGCACCCGCTGGCTGACCGCGAGACCGTCGCTCGCGGGCTACGTCGTCCGCCACTACCCGGGCCTTTGACGTGTTTCGGGGAGGCGCATGCGCCTCCCCGCGGAAGGGCGCATGCGCCCTTCCGCCGAGGGGTGCATGCACCCCTCGGAACAGCCCCCCGGACTAGCCGCGCAGCAGGCCGCCGATCACGGCCCCGGCGACGCCGCCGGTCGCCGCGGCGCCCACGTTGCCGCCGCCGGCCTCCGACTCGATCGGCTCGAGGTAGAGCGTCTGGATCGCCAGGCGTCCCGGTCCGGTGAAGCGGTTGAAGGTCATCTTGTGATCGCCCGCGAACATGCCGGTCTTCAGGCCGAGCGAGACCGACTCGAGCTTGACCGTGGTGTCCTTGTAGAGCCACGCGGTGGCCTCCACGTCGATCTGCTCGCCGTCGCTCAGCGCGACCTCGAACACGTTGCCCTGGCCGCTGACCCAGACGATCGCGTCGCCCGCGTTCGCGGCGAAGTTGTCGACGAAGATGCCCGAGCCGCCGAGCAGCATGTTGCGCACGCCCTTGACGCGCTCGAAGCTGTATTCGAGGTTGTCGGTGGCGGCGAGGAAGTGGTGCTCGCGGACGTTCAGCGACTGGCCGCGCGAGAGGTGCAGCGGGATGCACTGGCCGGGCCAATCGCGCGAGAAGGCGATCCGCCCCGGCCCCTCGGCCCTGGTGACGAAGAAGTCGAGCCCGGCGATCTTGCGCTTGACGCCGCCCGGCAGCTTGCGCAGCTCGATCTTCATGCCGGTCTCCTTCCACAGCAGCGTGTGGTGCTCGAACATCACGTCCTGGCCGGACAGCTCGATCTGGAGCTCCGGGACCAGCACGCCGCGGATGTGGTAGGTGACGCCGGCGAAGGACTCGTCGGTGATGTTCGTCTTGATCGGCTCAGGCAGGTTCATCCGGTGGCTCCTCGAGGCTCGAGATCGGTGTCGCGTGACGATAGCGCGGGGGTGCGGGCGCGCGGACAGACGTTCCACTACACTCCTTTGACCTCGCGCCGTGGCGGGGTTTTTCCTTGCCCGGCGCCGGCGTGTGAATCACCGACCTTGGAAGGCCCATGGCCCGCGGAGACGTACGGATCGCTGTGACCCTCGCATGCGAGGATTGCAAGCGCCGCAACTATCAGACGAACAAGAGCAAGCGCAACAACCCGGATCGCATCACGCTGGCGAAGTACTGCCGCTGGTGCCGGCGGCACACCAGCCACCGGGAAACGCGCTAGCCGCTCGTGTCATGGCGCGCAACCGCCAGCGCAGACGCACGCCCCGTCCCGCCCCGGGAGGTCTCGTTCCCGGGATCGGGGAGGATCCCCTCTTCCCGCAGGCCGGCGGCGGCGGCGAGCCGCCGATCGACTCGCCGCCCGTCACCAGCGCCTTCGCTGACGACGACGACGCGGAGCTGGACGCGGCGAGCCAGGCGTTCGGCAAGGCCGACCCCGTGGTCGCCGCCGAGCAGCAGCGCCCGACCGGCAATCGCGTCTTCGGCTTCCTGCGCGCCAGCTGGGCGGAGCTGCAGCGCGTCCAGTGGCCGGACCGCCAGCAGGTCGCCCAGGCGACCGGCGTCGTGC
>CAZABN010000151.1:0-3749 GCA_964483345.1 uncultured Solirubrobacteraceae bacterium | reverse complement strand
CGCCGCGCCGGCCTGATCGAGAGCCGCCGCGGCGCGCACGGCGGCTACCTGCTGGCCCGCGAGCCGGCGCAGATCACGATGGCCGAGGTGGTCGAGGCGCTCGAGGGGCGGATCGCCCCGATCGAGTGCTTCTCCGCGACCCCGGACGGCTCGATCCACTGCGTGCTGGCGGCCGACCCCGAGCGCATCTGCACCTCGAAGCTGCTCTGGAGCCGCGTGCGCGAGGCGATCGTGCAGACGCTCGAGCAGACGACCCTGGCCGACCTCATCCCCACCACTCCGAAGAAGGCGGTAGCCGCATAGTGCCCACAGAACTCGAGATCCGAAACCTGCACGTGCGCACCGAGGATCGCGAGATCCTGCGCGGCGTCGACCTGCTCGTGCGCCGCGGCGAGCTGCACGCGCTGATGGGACCGAACGGCTCCGGCAAATCCACGCTCGCGAACACGGTGATGGGGCACCCCGGCTACGAGGTCACCGACGGCGAGATCCTCGTCGACGGCGAGAACATCATCGAGCTGGCGCCGCACGAGCGGGCGAAGCTCGGCCTCTTCCTCGCCTTCCAGTACCCGGTCGCGATCCCCGGCGTCTCGGTCGCGAACTTCCTGCGCCTGGCGATCAACGCGCAGCGTGAGGAGCCAATCAAGGTCAAGGAGTTCGGTCAGCAGCTGCGTCACGCCGTCGAGCTGCTCGACGTCGACGAGGGCTTCACCTCGCGTCACCTCAACGACGGCTTCTCCGGCGGCGAGAAGAAGCGCGCCGAGGTGTTGCAGATGGCGATGCTGCGCCCGCAGATCGCGTTGCTCGACGAGACCGACTCGGGCCTCGACATCGACGCGCTGCGAACGGTCGCCGAGGGTGTGCAGAAACTGCACGCCGAACAGGGTCTCGGCGCCCTGATCATCACCCACTACCAGCGCATCCTCGACTACGTCAGGCCGCAGTTCGTCCACATCATGATGGACGGGCGGATCGTGATGAACGGCGGCAACGAGCTGGTCGAGCGCCTCGAGCGGGAAGGCTATGACCGGATCCGCGAAGAGGTCGCGAGTCGTGCCTGACGCGACGATCGAGCCGTCCTCGCCGGCCGACGGCGACGGCGCCGCCACCACGGCGGCGCGCAAGCCCGGCTCGGCGCGCGAAGCGACGCTGAACGCGGCACTCGCGGGCGCCGGCGCCGGCGGCGCCCCGCTGGCGCAGCTGCGTGCCCGCGCGCAGGCCGCCTACGACGCACTGGAACTTCCGCGCTGGCGCCGCTCCGGCTTCTGGCAGACCTCCTTCCAGGATCTCGACCTCGACGCGCTCGCACCGCTCACGCGTGCGCCGGACGCGACGCTGCCGGCGGTCCTCGCGGACGCCGCGCACGCCGGCGTGCTCGTCCAGCGCGACGCCTCCGTCGTGCACGTGCAGCTCGACCCGCAGCTCGCCGAGCGTGGCGTGATCCTCTGCTCGCTCGAGCAGGCCGCCGCCGAGCACACCGAGCTGTTCGAGCGCTACTACCTGCGGCGGTTGCCGCTGGACCGCAACAAGCTGGAGGCGGCGAGCGCCGCCTTCTGGAGCGGCGGCGCCTTCCTCTACGTCCCGCCGGGCCTGCGGGTCGAGGATCCCTTCCAGATCGTCTACGAGATCTCCGACGCCGGCAGCGCGCAGTACGCGCACACGCTCGCGATCGGCGACCGCGGCAGCGAGCTGCGCCTGCGCGAGTACGACATCGCGGTCGGCGAGATCGCCGCGGACGCCCTTCATGCGGGGCAGTTCGAGCTCTACCTCGAGGACGGCGCCCGCTGCCGGCTCGCGCAGCTCACCGACTGGGGCGAGGGCGCCGTCAGCGACTGCTCGACGTCGGTCGTCGAGGTGGGCCGCGACGCCTACTGCCACTGGCTGCCGGCGCTGCTCGGAGGCCACCTGATCCGCCACCACTACGAGCTGGTGGTCGCCGGCCAGGGCGGCGACATGGCCTTCCGCGGCATTCTCTTCAGCCAGGCGGATGAGCATCTCGACGTCTTCGCGGTCGACCTGCACGAGACCGGCCCGTCCGGCGGCGACGTGCACTGGCGGGGCGCCGCGACGGGCTCGAGCCGCGCAAGCTTCGAGGGGCTGATCCAGATCAACCCGGGCGCGCAGCAGAGCCACACCTACCTGCAGTTTCACTCGATGATGCTCTCCGACCACGCGAAGCTCGATGCGATCCCCTCGGTGCTGGTCAGCGCCGACGACGTCTCGGCCTCCCACGGCGGCACCGTCGGTGAGCTCGACGAGACGAAGATCTTCTACATGCAGACCCGCGGCATGACGCGACCGCAGGCGGTGCGGCTGATCGTCGAGGGCTTCTTCGAGCCGCTGATCGTGCAGCTCGACGACGAGCCGCTCGAGCGCCAGATCCGCGAGCGGATCGGCGTCAAGCTCGCCGCCGCCGCGGACGACATCGAGCGCTACGCGCTCGCGCGGTGACGCTCGTGAGCTCGACGGCAAGCGAGACGGGCCTGGATGTGCGCGCCGACTTCCCGATCCTCGCTCGGGTGCTCGACGGCGGCCGGCTCGTCTACCTGGACTCCTCCTCAACCTCGCAGAAGCCGGCGGTCGTGCTCGCCGCGCTCGACGACTACTACCGCAACCACAACGCGAACATCCACCGCGGCGTCTACAAGCTCGCGCAGGAGGCCGACGCGCTGTTCGAGGGGGCGCGCGAGCGGATCGCCGCCTTCCTGCACTGGCCGGTCGCGAGCACGATCTTCACCGCCAACGTGACCGCCGCGATCAACCTCGTCGCCTACTCCTGGGCCCGCACCAACCTGCGTCCCGGCGACGCCGTGCTGATCAGCGAGATGGAGCACCACTCGAACATCGTCCCGTGGCAGCTCGCGGCGGCCGCGACAGGCGCGCAGCTGCGCTACCTGCAGGTCGCCCCGGACGGCACGCTCTCGCTCGAGCAGCTCGACGCCGAGCTCGCCCGCGGCGACGTCGCGCTCGTCGCGCTGACCCACGTCTCGAACGTGCTGGGCACGATCAACCCGGTCGCGGAGATCGTCCGCCGCGCCCACGACGCCGGCGCGCTCGCGCTGATCGACGGCGCGCAGGCGGTGCCGCAGCTGGAGCTCGACCTCACCGCAATCGACGCGGACTTCTACGCCTGGACGGGACACAAGGCGCTCGGCCCGACCGGGGTCGGCGTGCTGCACGCCCGCGCGGAGCTGCTCGAGCAGATGCCGCCCTTCCTCTCCGGCGGCGACATGATCGCGACCGTCGAGGCGCAGCAGTCGACCTGGAACGAGCTGCCGTGGAAGTTCGAGGCGGGCACCTCGATGATCGCCCAGGCGATCGGGCTCGGCGCCGCGATCGACTATCTCGACACCCTCGGCATGGCGAACGTACGCGCGCACGAGCGCGCGCTCACCGCCTACGCGCTCGAACGGCTCGCCGCGACCGACGGCGTCAGCGTTTTCGGGCCGCCCGGCGCCGACGATCGCGGCGGCGTCGTCTCGTTCGCGCTCGACGGCATCCATCCCCACGACGTCGCCGAGCTGCTGAGCCGCACCAACGTCTGCATCCGTGCCAGTCACCACTGCGCGCAGCCACTGATGCGCCGTCTCGGCGTGGTCGCCACCGCGCGCGCCAGCTTCGGCCCCTACAACGTCGCCGACGACGTCGACGCGCTGATCGACGCGATCGAGCGGGCGCAGGAGGTCTTCGCGGGCTGATGGACGACCTCTACCGCGACTTCATCCTCGAGCACTACAAGCGCCCTCGCA
>CAZABN010000150.1:0-3776 GCA_964483345.1 uncultured Solirubrobacteraceae bacterium | reverse complement strand
GATGCTCGGCACCGCCGCCGAGAAGACCGCGCTCGTCCACGACTACATCGCCGGCGATGGCGACGAGCAGCTGGCCGCTGTGCTCGAATCGATCGGCAGGCTGGGCCACCAGGACCTGCTCGACTTCGGGCGCCTGGCCGAGCTGCTCGGCTACGACCGCAAGCTCAACACGCTGGACTATCCGGTCGCGCCGCGCGGCTACCGCATTCTTGGGCGCATCCCGCGCCTGCCGAAGCTGATCGTCACGAACATCGTGCACAACTTCGGCGGGCTCGACGACCTGCTCGCAGCAAGCGACCCCGAACTCGAAGCCGTCGAGGGGGTCGGGGAGATCCGTGCGAAGGACATCCGCGAGGGCCTTCGCCGGTTGCAGGAGATCAACCTCGTGGACCGCTATCTGCAAACGTGAAACGTCTCGCCCGCCAGGCATGTCGGGCGTGCTAGCCAAGGAGGACATCATTCCCGGAACAGTCGAAGCACGCCTGCTGGAGGACGAACTGGACCCCGATTCCGAGATCGAGGCAGACCTCGACGCCGAGGCTGACGTTGACGTGGCGGACGTCGAGGTTGACGTTCACGCCGACGCCGACGCGGACGCCGAACTCGACCCGGACGTCGATCTCGACGTGGACATCGAGGTCACCGTGCGGGGCGAGTACATCGAATTCGAGCTCGGCGACAACGTGGTCTACCCGCACCACGGTGCCGGGCAGGTGCAGGCCAAGGAGATCAAGGAGGTCTTCGGCGAGCGCCGCGAATACCTGACGATCAAGATCCTGCACAACGACATGACGGTGATGGTCCCGACGGAGAACGCCGCGCTGGCGGGTCTGCGTCGCGTGATCGACGAGGAGACCGTCGAGAAGGTGCTCAACGTGCTCCGTGACGACGTCTCGGACATGCCGAAGAACTGGAACCGGCGGTTCAAGCACAACCGCGACAAGATCAAGACCGGTGACATCTACGAGCTTGCGGAGGTCGTCCGCAACCTCGCGCTGCGCGAGAACGAGAAGGGCCTCTCGAGCGGCGAGAAGCAGATGTACACGCGGGCGAAGAAGATCCTCGCCTCGGAGCTGATGTACGCGCTCGACAAGAACGAGACCGAGGCCGAGGAGTACCTCGACGGGCTGCTGTCGCGCTCGCCGAGCGGCGACGCCGTGGCCGGCGGCCGCTGAGCGCGCGACGGGGATATTGAGAGGTGGCGGTCGCGCTCGTCGTGGCCGCTGGACGAGGAGAGCGTCTTGGGTCCGCCGGGCCCAAGACGCTTGTCCAACTCGGCGGCCGCCCGATGTTGCACTGGAGCGTCGCGGCGCTTCGCGCGGTCGCCACCGTCGGGGAGATCGTCGTCGCGCTGCCCGCGGGCGTGGCGGCGCCGGCGGGGTGCGTCGGTGCCATCGGGGGCGAGCACCGCTCCGCCTCGGTGCGGGCCGCGCTCGCCGCCGCCTCGCGCGATGACGATGTGGTGCTGGTCCACGACGGGGCGCGCCCGCTCGTCACCGCGGCGCTGATCGAGGCGGTGCTGGCGGCGCTGGAGGGGGTCGACTGCGCGATCGCCGCGGCGCCGGTCACCGACACGATCAAGGAGGCAGACGCGGCGGGGCTCGTCGTCCGCACCCTCGATCGCACGCGGCTGTGGTCGGTGCAGACGCCGCAGGTCTTCACGCGCGCGGCGCTCGAGCGGGCCCTGGCGATGCCGGAGGCGATCGTCGCTGCGGCGACCGACGAGGCGTCGCTGGTCGAGCGTGGCGGCGGACGGGTGCGCGTCGTGGCGGCGCCGCCCGAGAACCTGAAGGTGACCACGCCGCGTGACCTGCGGCTCGCCGAGCAGTTGCTCGCCGCGCGAGTTGATTGAATCGCCTGGCGATGCTCACCGACTACCACGTCCACCTGCGCCCCGACGGCCTCAGCGACAGCTTTGCCGGCGCCTTCAACGCCGCCAACGTCGAGCGCTACCGCGAGGCCGCGACGGCCGCCGGAATCGCCGAGCTCGGGGTCTCGGAGCACATCCATCGCTTCCAGCAGTCGCTCGCGATCTGGGATCACCCGTTCTGGCGCGAGCAGGCGCTCGACGACATCCACGCCTACTGCGAGTTCGTGCGCGAGCGCACCGACCTGCGGCTGGGACTGGAGGTCGACTTCGTGCCGGGGCGCGAGGACCGCACGCAGAGCCTGATCGACAGTTGCGAGCTCGACTACGTCGTCGGCTCGGTGCACTTCCTCGGCGACCTGGCGGTGGACTTCGATCGCTTCGACATCTGGGCCGCCGGCCGCAGCCCCGAGGACGTCTGGCGCCGCTACTTCGAGACGCTCGCGGAGGCTGCCCGCAGCGGCCTCTTCGACATCCTGGCGCACCCGGACCTCGTGAAGATGTGGGGCGACGGACGCCCGAGCCCGCCCGGCGATCCGCGACGCTACTACGAGCCGGCGCTCGAGGCGATCGCCGAGTCCGGCATCGCGGTCGAGGTCTCGACCGCGGGGCTGCGCAAGCCGGTCGGCGAGATCTATCCGGCGCCGGCGTTCCTCGCGGGCGCGCTCGAGGCGGGCGCGCCGATCGCGCTCTCCAGCGACGCACACGTCCCGGAGCACATCGGCTACGCCTACGACCAGGCGCTCGCGCTGCTCGAGGAGCTCGGTGTGCACGAGCTGGCGGTGTTCGCGGCGCGCGAACGGCGACTGGAGCCGCTCGGGCCGTGAGCGTGCGCGCCGGCATCGGCTACGACTCCCACCGGCTGGTCGCCGGACGGCGGCTCGTGCTCGGTGGCGTCGAGCTGGCCAGCGAGGTTGGCCTGGAGGGCCATTCGGACGCCGACGTGCTGACCCACGCGGTGATCGACGCGCTGCTCGGCGCGGCCGGGCTCGGCGACATCGGCGTGCATTTCCCCGACAGCGACGAGCGCTACAAGGATGCGGACTCGATCGAGCTGCTGCGCGCCACGGTCGCGATCGTGCGCGGCGCCGGCTACACGGTGGTGCACGTCGACGTGACGGTGGCGCTGGAGGCGCCGAAGCTCGGCGCCGCGCGCGAGCGGATCCGCGGGCGGCTCGCGCAGGCGCTCGGCGTCGGGGCGACGGCCGTCAACGTGAAGGCTACGACCGGTGAGGCGATCGGCTTCGTCGGGCGCGGCGAGGGCGTCGCGGCGCTGGCGATCGCCACGCTCGACGGTTAGGGCGGCGACGGTGGACTCCGAGCTGCGGCTCTACGACACCGCCACGCGGGAGGTGACCGCGTTTGAGCCGCGCGACGCCGGGCGGGTCGGGATCTACTGCTGCGGGCCGACCGTCTACTCGCGCATCCACATCGGCAACGCCCGCCCGTTCGTCGTCTTCAGCCAGCTCAAGCGCTTCCTCGAGCACCGCGGCTACGCCGTCACGCTCGTGATCAACGTGACCGACGTCAACGACAAGATCTATGCCGCGGCCGCGGGCGGCTCGAGCGTCGAGCTGGCGGCCGCGATGACGGCGGCGTATATCGCCGACACGGACCGGCTCGAGCTCGGCCGGCCCGACCATGAGCCACTCGCGAGCGAGTCGATCGGAGCGATCGTCGAGGAGATCGAGGCGCTGCTGGCGGGTGGGCACGCCTACGTCGCGCAGGGGGACGTCTACTTCCGCGTGCGCCGCGACCGGGGCTACGGCGCCCTCTCGCGCCGCGACGTCGACGCGATGGCGATGGACCAGGGCGAGGGCACCGACGGCGCCGAGCTCAAGCAGGATCCCCTCGACTTCGCGCTGTGGAAGGCGCAGAAGCCGGGCGAGGACAGCGCCTGGGACGCGCC
>CAZABN010000149.1:0-3840 GCA_964483345.1 uncultured Solirubrobacteraceae bacterium | reverse complement strand
AATCCTCGGCGTGCTCCTCGACGATCGCGAAGAGGTCACCGAGCAGGCGCCGCTCACGCTCCTCGAGCAGGCTGAGGTCCGGCGCGGGCACGCAGAGCGCCGCGGACTCCGGCGCGAGGTCCGTGGAGTCCGCTGCGAGCTCCGCTGCGTCGGGCGCAAGGCCCGTGGAGCCCGCGGCGGGATCCGCGGCGTCCGGGACGAGATCCGCGGCGTCGGGTGCGAGGTCCGCTGGGTCCGCTGTGAGCCCGCGCGCATCCGCCGCGGCGACGGGCTCCTGCGCGGGCGCGGTCGCCACGGCGGCCTGCTTTACGCCGCCGCCTGCCGATCTGTCGTGGTTGCGAGGTATCTGAGGCCGTCCTGTCGAGTTCGTTCGTATTCGCGGTAGGCGGGCGACTCTTCGAGCGTCGCGCGCCGGCGCTGCGTGACGGTGACCGCCACGCGCTCTCGGTCGAGATCGACGAGACCGACCTGTGTGAGGATCGCCAGCAGGCGTCCCGCGCCCTCGGGTGACGGCGCCGCCTCACGCAGGACGGCCTCGAGCTCCCGGCCGGCCGCGCCGCCGCGGTCGCGGAGCGTCCGGTAACAGGCGGCCAGCGAGTCGCGGAGACCGTACTCCTGCTCGTGTATGTGTGCAGCAAAGCGTAGCTCAGCCGGTCCCCATGTCAGAAACAGCCGCTGCGTGCCCGGCGCGGTGCCCGCGGCCGCTCCGGCGCGCGCCCGCGCCGCCGCGCTGAGCGGCGGATCGAGCGCGACGACGTGCGGGAAGGGAGCCGTGAGGGCGCCGTCGCGCTCGAGCGCGGCGTGCGACGCCAGCGCGAACCCGCCGAGGCGCGGAGCGAGGTGGCGAAGGCGCGCCGGCGCGTCGGCCGCCAGCACCAGCACGCGCTCACCGGTCGCGACGAGCAGCGTGATCAGCGCCGCGATGCCGCCGCCGCGGTGGTCGTACTCGACGCGTGCCGGCCCGCCGGGCGGCGCGGGCCGTTCGCCGAGCGGGCGGTCGAGCTGCGCCAACACCCTGGTCAGGAAGTCCCCGTCCTCGCCGAGCAGCTCGATCGCCGGGGGATCGCAGGCGGTGGCGGTGCGCAGCAGCAGCCGAGGCTGCACGACGCCATGCCATTCGTCTCGCTCGAGCGCGAAGGTGGCGTCGACCGGCGCGCCGAGCTCGACCCCGACGCGAGAGCCCGACCCGAAGCGCACGGCGCGCGCGCGCCCGGCGCCGGAGTTGACGGTGAAGCGCAGATGGTCGTCGCGCTGCTCGCCGCCGAAGCCGACGGGGTCGCTGAAGGTCGCCGCCGGGAGCAGCAGCGACACCGCCGGATTGCCGGAGCCGAACGGGGCCAGCCGCGCCAGTTCCTCGACCAGTGCGAGGCCGATCTCCTCGCCCGAGGCGATCGCGTCGACGCGCTCATGGGCCACCATGTCCGCCGCCGTCAGCGTCGAGCGGGCGTGCGCGACGAAGGCCTCCCGGAACGCGTCCAGACGGGCCGGGTCGATCGTCAGTCCGGCCGCAGCGCGGTGGCCGCCGTAGCGCACGAGATGCTCGCCGGCCGCGGCGAGACCGCCGAGGAGGTCGAAGGCGGGGATCGAGCGGCCGGAGCCGCTGCCGAGCGTGCCGGCCTGCTCCGGCAATGCGATCAGCACGACGGGGCGATGGTGGCGCTCGGCGACCCGCGCGGCGACGATCCCGATGACCCCCGGATGCCAGCCGGGACCGGCGAGCACGTAGGCGGCCGCCCCCGGATCGCCGGCCGCCACGAGCGCCTCGGCCTCGAAGCGGATGCGCGTTTCGATCGTGCGGCGCTCGGCGTTGCAGTGGTCCAGCTCGCCGGCCAGCTCGGCGGCGCGCGCGGCGTCGTCGGTCAGCAGCAGCTCGAGCGCGGCGTCGGCGCGGTAGAGGCGCCCCGCGGCGTTGATCCGCGGCGCCAGACGGAACGCAAGCGCACGCTCGTCCAGCGCGAGCGGCGCGAGCTGCGCGACGCTCATCAGCGCCCGCAGCCCGGGCCGAACGGTGCTCGCGAGCGCGCGCAGGCCGGCGCGCACGAGGCGGCGATTCTCGCCGCGGAGCGCCACCACGTCGGCGACCGTGGCGATCGCCACCAGCTCGAGGTCCGCCTCGCGCTCCCCCCCGGGCAGCCCGGCCCGTTCGCGCAGCGCCTGCGCGAACTTCGCCGCCACCGCTGTGGCGCAGAGCTCCGGAGCGGGATAGCCGCAGAGCGCCGGATGGATGTACGGAGCGTCGGGCAGCACGCCATCCGCGGGCGGGCTGTGGTGGTCGGTGATCAGCACGTCCATCCCGCCGGCGCGCGCCGCGGCCACCTCGGCAACCGCCGTGATCGCGCAGTCGGCGGTGATCAGCAGGCCGGTGCCGCGCTCGATCAGACGCTGGACGGTGGCGGCGGACAGACCGTAGCCCTCTCCCTGGCGGTCCGGCAGATGCCAGTCCACCTCGGCGCCCAGCTCGCGCAGGGCGGCGACGAGGATCGCGGTCGAGCAGACTCCGTCGCAGTCGTAGTCGCCGTGGACCGTGATCGTCGAGTTGCGTTCGATGTGTCCGAGCACGAGATCGACCGCCGCGCCGATCCCGCGGAAGGCACCGGGCCGGTGCGCCTCCGATGCGGCCAGGAAGGCCGACGCGGCCGCCGGGTCGGCCAGGCCGCGTGCGACGAGCACCTGCGCGAGCACGCGGCTCGCGCCGAGCTCGCGCTCGAGGGTCTCGAGCGCCTCCAGCGAAACGGTCGGGATCTGCAGTCGGACCGCCGGATCGAGGGTCTTGGCCATCAGCCACGAGCCTACGCGGCGGTTGCGACGGAACGGCGTGGGCGGGGGCGGCCGACGCGCGGCGCGGGTCGCGGGTCCGCGGGCATTTCGCGCGACGCGCGGTGCGCGGGGCGGGTGCGCGGGTGCGCGGGCATTTCGCGCGACGCGCGACTCGGCGCGCGGGGGCGCATGCGCGCGACGTCGAGCGGCAGGTCGCGTGCGCGGCAGGTGCGCGTGCGCGCGTCGAGCGGCGCGCGGGGCGGGTCAAGCGTCCCGTGCCGTACGCGCGTCCCGCGCCGTGCGCACGTCCAGTACAGCCTCGACCTCCCGCCGGCGCCGCGTGGCGCTACTGGCCGCCGAAAGGCCCGTCGGCCAGGCGCGTCGATCCGCGCTCGCGCGCCGCGCCGACAGCGTAGATCAGCGCCATCCCGGCGAGCGCGCCGGGGATCGCGTAGAGCACGGTCGAGAGGTGGGTGGCGTGGCGCCCGGGGATCGCAACGCCGTGCAGCGCGAGGCTGATGACTATCCCGGTGACGATCGCGCCCGCAATCGACGCCAGGAAAGCGCCCACGATTCCACCCCAGAAGTGGTCGGGCAGCCAGATCGTGTAGTGCCAGAGCGCGAGACCCATGATGACCCAGGCGAGCATTCCCATCAGCGTGGCCTCCCTCGCCGCCGGTTGCGCGACTTCGCCGCGCCGCGCCGGCGGGCGGCCGCGTCGTCGGCGGGCATCACGACATCCTCGGGCAGGGCATCGGCGGCGGGATCGCGCCGGGGCTCGGGTCTCGGCGGCTCGGGCGCCGTCTGCACTGCGGGCCGCGTCACCGGCTCGACGTGCATCTCGCGCACGAGCTCGCGGAACTCGCCTGTCTTGACCTCCTGGCGCGGGGGCTCCGTCAGGCGCCGGCGCGGGCGCTTGGCGGCCGCGTCGATGTCGACCTCGCGCGCCGCGGCGCCGACCGTGGCGTAGGCCGGCACGACGCCGCCGTTATCGGCCGCGATGCGCGCGCGCCGCCGGCGGTATACCGGCTCGCGCTCCTTCCAGTGCGTCAGCACCGGCGAGGCGATGAAGATCGACGAGTA
>CAZABN010000148.1:0-3886 GCA_964483345.1 uncultured Solirubrobacteraceae bacterium | reverse complement strand
ACCTGCTGGTCGAGAAGGGCTGGGATCCGGCGATGGGCGCGCGGCCGCTGCGGCGGGCGATCCAGCGCTACATCGAGGATCCGCTCGCCGACTTCGTCCTGCGCTCACAGCTTCCGGCCGGCGCGACGGTGGTCGTCGACCCGATGCCCGACGGCCAGGACGGCGAGGTCCGCCTGACGATCGTCAAGCCCAAGAAGGCCAAGACACCGGTCGCCGTCGGCGCGAGCGGCGCCGAGGCCGAGGTCGAGGCCGGCGTTGAAGACGAGCCCGAGCCGCACAGCCCGCTCGACGAGGTCATCATCGAGGACGATCCCACCGGCGAGGAGCCTGTCGCCGACTGAGGCGGCGGGCGCCGGCATGCGGGCGCCGCTGGACGGATCCGGGGGGCGGAGCGCCCGGTCGGCTCTTGCCGGGCAGGCGAGTCGGTCTAGGAGCCGCCGCGCAACGCCGCCACGATCCGAGCCCACAGACCCGGCGGCGCCGCGGAGGGCTCGAGGATCACGTCGTCGCGGTCCGGCTGGTCCTGTGACGAGTGATCCTGATCGAGATCGGCCCACGCGCCCACGGTGATGTCGTCAGCCGCCTCCTCGGGCGGCAGTTCCCCCGGTTCGCTCATGCGCGTGAGTATGCCAGCCGCGCCGGGTGGCACGGATCCGGCGCCGGCGCGGCGCACTCCCTAAAGGCGCTTGTACTCCTCACGGAACTCGACCACCGTGCCGCCGGGCGAGGTGTCGAAGTAGCACCAGCGGCATCCCTCGAACACGGCCGCGACCAGCAGCGGATGGTTCTTCGCCTGCATCGTCGCGACCATCTCGTCGTAGTTCGACACCCCGAGCGCGATGTGGTGGATGCCCTCGCCCTTCTCGGCGATGAACTTCGACCAGATCGACCTGTCGTCGAGCGGCTCGAGCAGCTCGAGCGTCAGCGGGCCGAACTTGACGAATACGAGCCGCACCCCGAACGGCTCGCCGGCGATCAGCTCGTCCTCCTTGGGCCAGTATTCGAACGCCTCCGGTGTCCCGATGTTCCAGATCGACGAGAGCATGCCCGCGGTCTTCTCGGCGTCCTTGACGGCGATCCCGACGTGGCTGAGGTTCGTGAGCTGGGCGATCCCGCTCTCCAGTTTCCAGGTCATCGTTTCGTCTCCTTTTGGTTGTGCCCGGCCGGCGTCTTCGACCGTCCCGCCAGGCTCACACTGTCAGCGCGGCGCGCCGTCGCGGCGCCCGCACCGGGCTCGTGGCCGTCGCTCAGGCACGCTGGCTCACGCCCTCGCGCTCGGCGGCCCTGCATCCGTCGGCGAGGCCCTCGAGCAGGATCGCCCAGGCGACCGCACCGCCGTCCGGGGTCCCGCGGGCGCGGTCCTTGATCCACAGGGCGCGTCCAACCGCCGGCTCCATGCCCGCCGTCGCGTCGGCGCCGGCGCGAGCCGCGGCGGCGGCGGCGGCGAGCGCGGCGGTCGCCTGCTCCCCGCGAGCGGCGGCGTCCTCGGCGGCTGCCGCCGCCCCCAGCATCGCATCGAGGATCGTCCGCTGGTTCGCCGTCGCCCTGCCGCGTTCGGCGACACCGCTTGCCGCGGCGCGCAGGATCGAGGCGATGTCGGCCGCCTGCAGCTCGGCACGCCCGGCGACGCTCGCGGCTGAGCGGATGAACGCGGTTGCCAGCAGCGCGCCGATCGTCGAAGGAGCCTTGCGGCCGAGCTCGCTGCCGACACGGCCAAGCGCCGCGCCGATGTCGTGCGGAGGCGGGTCGGCTGTCAACGACTCGCGGACGTGTGCAAAGCCGCTCGCCAGCGTCGCCCCGAGATCTCCGTCACCGGCGGCGGCGTCGAGCGCGCAGAGCTCGTCCTTGGCCGCGATCACCCGGTCGCCGGCGAGCAGGAGCGCCTGCTCGAAGGTCGCGCTCGAGATCGCGGGCTGGCTGCTCATCCGACCATCGTCAGCGGGCGATCCGCGTCCGCATCGAGATAGGCGGCCAGCTGGTCGTCGAGCCGGATCACGGAGATCGAGGCGCCGGCCATCTCGAGCGACGTCGCGTGCTCGCCGACGTAGGCGCGGTGAATCCGGTGGCCGCCCGCGGTCAGGATCTGGTGCACGCGGCGGTAGAGGATGTACAGCTCCTCCGGAGGGGTCGCGCCGAGACCGTTCACGAGCACACCGAGGAGGCTGGCCTCCGGCAGCTGGAGATCGTCGAGCAGCCGCGTGACGAGATCCTCCGCCACCTCGTCGGCGCTCTGCAGCGGCCCTCGGCGCACACCCGGCTCGCCGTGGATGCCCATGCCGATCTCCATCTCGCCGTCGGGAAGCTCGAAGTTCGCGTGGCCGACGGTCGGCAGCACGCAGGGGGCGACGGCGACGCCCATGCTGCGCGTGCGCTCGAGTGCGTGAGCGGCCGCCGCAGCGACGGTTGCCAGGTCCGCCCCGGAGGCCGCACACGCGCCCGCGACCTTGTAGCCAAAGAAGATGCCGGCGATGCCGCGGCGGTCGCCCGCATGCTCGGGCGGCGCGGAGGCGACGTCGTCGGCCCAGCGCACGCTGGCGACGCGGATGTCCTCGACCGCGGCGAGCTCGGCGGCGAGGTCGAAGTTCAGCCGGTCGCCGCCGTAGTTGCCGTAGAGGTACAGCACGCCCTCGCCACCGTTGATCGCACGCGTGACCGCGAGCATCTGCTCGGCACTGGGGGAGGCGAACAGGTTCCCGACCGCGCAGCCGTCGACGAGCGCGCGTCCCACGTAGCCGACGAACAGGGGCAGGTGGCCGGCTCCGCCGCCGGTCGCGATCGTGACCCTTCCCTGAAACCCGCCGTCGACGCGAATCACCGCACGGCCCTCGTCGTCGAGCATGCGAACGCGGTCCGGGTGTGCGAGCGTCAACCCTTCGAGCATCTCATCGACGAAGGCCTCCGGATCATTGATCAGCTTCTTCATCGCAAGGGCGTCCTCGACTTGGGTTTCGACGCAACTCGTGCTCGCACCCTAGCGCGGCTGACGCGGCGTGCCGTGCGCGGACACGGGCGGAAGCTCTCGCCGGAGCCGGCCGCGACTCGCGACCCGCTCCGATCCTGTCCCCGGCCGCGCGTAGAGTCGTCCTCCGGGTGGCACGATCGTCAACAGTTCACATCTGCTCGCTGTGCGGGCACGAGGAGCCCCGCTGGCACGGACGCTGCCCGGGCTGCGGTGAGTGGAACACGCTGGTCGAGGAGCCACGGGGGCGTTCGGCGCCCCGGCCGGGCGGCGCCCGCGCACCGGCGAAGCCGATCGCCCTCGCGGACGTCAGCGCGCCGGAGGTGCCGCGCTTCGAGACCGGGATCGGCGAGCTCGACCGGGTGCTCGGCGGCGGCATCGTGCCCGGCTCGGTGGTGCTGCTGGGCGGGGCGCCCGGGATCGGCAAGTCGACGCTGACGAACATGGTGCTCGGCAACCTCGCCGGCGCCGGTCGCCGCACGCTCTACGTCTCCGGGGAGGAGTCCACGGCGCAGGTCGCGCTGCGTGCCGCGCGGCTTCCCGGAGCCGCGCTGAGCGTGCCCGCGGTCGCCGAGACCGACCTCGAGACGGTCATCGCGATCCTCGAACGCGAGCAACCGGACGTGTGCGTGATCGACTCGGTGCAGACGCTCGACGCGCGCGAGCTGACGAGCGCGGCCGGCTCGGTCGGCCAGGTGCGCGAGGTCGCGGCGCGGATCGTCGGCGTCGCCAAGCGCCGGCGGATCGCCGTGCTGCTCGTCGGGCACGTGACGAAGGACGGGGCGCTCGCCGGGCCGCGCGTGCTCGAGCACCTGGTCGACTGCGTGCTCGCGTTCGAGGGCGAGCGCGAACGCAGCTACCGCACGCTGCGTGCGATCAAGAACCGCTTCGGCTCGACCAACGAGGCGGGCGTATTCGAGATGCGCC
>CAZABN010000147.1:0-3969 GCA_964483345.1 uncultured Solirubrobacteraceae bacterium | reverse complement strand
TCTTCGGGCGGAACTTGATCTCGCGGATCGTGATCTGCTGCTGGTGCTTGCGCGCAGCCTTCAGCTTCTGCGCCTGCTCGTACTTGTACTTGGAGTAGTCGAGCACGCGGCAGACCGGCGGCTTCGCCTCGGGCGCCACCTCGACCAGGTCGAGATCGCGCTCGGCGGCGTAGCGCAGGGCGTCATCGATCTTCAGCAACCCGATCTGCTCGCCGTCCTCCCCGATCAGCCGGACCTCGGGAACCCGGATGCGCTCGTTGATCCTGGTCGGATCGCGCTCTGGCGGGCGCCGGTCGAATCTACGAGGGACCGGCACTAATGATCACGTGCGCGCGTCAAGCGGGGTGCGTGCGCGGCATGGTGGATGGTGCGATGGCCAAGAGGCGCGAGTATAGCGGGGCGAGAGGTCCGTGGCGAGGGGTTGTTGACGAGCCGTGAAACGCGCGCGAATCCTCAGCGCGAGCGCTCCGCGGTCTCGGCCGCAAGGCGCGCCACGAAGTCCGCCGTCGCGACGTCGCCGACGTCGCCGGCGCTGCGCTCGCGCACGGCGACGCTGCCGGCGGCCGCCTCACGCTCCCCGACGACCAGCATGTAGGGGATCTTGAGCAGCTCGGCGTCGCGGATCTTTCGCCCGACCGACTCCGAGCGGGCGTCGAGCTCGGCGCGCAGGCCGGCGGCGGCGAGCGCGTCCAGCACAGCGCCAGCCGCCTCGTTCTGGCGGTCGGTGATCGGCAGCACGATCGCCTGCACCGGGGCCAGCCAGACCGGCAGCTGGCCGCCGCGGTCCTCGATCAGGATGCCGATGAAACGCTCGAGCGAGCCGAGGATCGCGCGGTGGATCATCACCGGGCGGTGCTCGGCGTTGTCGGCGCCGGTGTAGGTGAGGTCGAAGCGCTCCGGGGCGTTGTAGTCGAGCTGCACGGTGCCGAGCTGCCACGAGCGTCCGAGCGAGTCGGTCATGTGCATGTCGATCTTCGGCCCGTAGAAGGCGCCGTCGCCCGGGTTGAGCTGGTAGTCGATGCCCGCCGTGGCGAGGACCTCGGTGAGCACCGCCTCGGCCCGGTCCCACAGCGCGTCGTCGCCGATCCGCACCGGCGGGCGCGTCGAGAGCTCGAACCGCGTCTGCAGCTCGAACAGCTCGTACACCTCGCGGGCGAAGGCGATGAAGTCCGTCACCTCGCCCTCGATCTGCTCCTCGGTGCAGAAGATGTGACCGTCGTCGGTTGCGAATTGACGCACGCGCAGCAGCCCGTGCAGGGTGCCGGACGGCTCGTTGCGGTGCAGCAGGCCCGGCTCGGAGAAGCGCACCGGCAGCTCGCGGTAGGAGTGGCGCTCCATCGAGTAGAGCGCGCAGTGGCCGGGGCAGTTCATCGGCTTGAGCCCGAGCGGATGCTCCGCGTCGTTGGTGACGAACATGTTCGAGCGGTACTTCTCCCAGTGCCCCGAGATCTGCCACAGCTCCGCGTCGTAGAGCTGCGGCGTCTTCACCTCGGTGTAGCCGTGGGCGGCGGTCAGCTCGCTCATCAGGTCGCGCAGCGTGTTCCACAGCGTCGTGCCGTGCGGCGTCCAGAACGCGCTGCCCGCGGCCCAGTCCGAGAAGTGGAAGAGGCCGAGCTCGCGCCCGACGCGGCGGTGGTCGCGCGCGCGCGCCAGCTCGAGGCGCTCGAGGTGCTCCTCCAGATCGGCCTTGGAGAGGAACGCGGTGCCGTAGATCCGCGTCAGCATCGCGCGCTTGGAGTCGCCGCGCCAGTAGGCGCCGGCGACCGATTGCAGCGCGAAGGCCTTGATCGTCTCGGTGCTCGGCGCGTGCGGTCCGCGGCAGAGGTCCGTGAACGGGCCGTTGGTGTAGAGCGAGACGGTCTGCACCTGCTGGTCGCGCACGAGGTCGTCGATCAGCTCCACCTTGTAGGGCTGGTCCTCGGCGAGGAAGCGCTCGCGCGCGTCAGCCACCGCAAGCTCCTCGCGCACGAACGGCTCGGCGGCCCTGATGTGCTCGAGCATCCGCGCCTCGATCGCCGGCAGATCGTCCTCGGAGAGCGAGATCCCGGGCGGGAAGTCGAAGTCGTAGTAGAAGCCGTTCTCGATCGCCGGGCCGATGCTGATCTTGACGCCCGGGTAGAGCTCCATCACGGCGGCCGCGAGCACGTGCGCGGCGTCGTGGCGGATCAGGCCCAGCGCGCCGTCGCTCTTCGCGGTGAGGATCGACACCGACGCGCCGTCGTCGACCGGCCGCGCGAGGTCGCGCAGCTCTCCGTTGACCTTGATCGCGAGCGCCGCCCGCGCGAGTCCCGCGCCGATCGCCGCGGCGACGTCGGCGCCGCTGGAGTTGTCGGCGAGCTCGAGCGTGTTGTGGTCAGGGAGCGTCACGTGCATGCTGATCGCCCGACGATCCTACGTGAAGGGGCGCCGGCGGCCGGTGATCGTGGCGCGCGTTGCGCCGGGGTAGGCTGACGGCGGTGAAGTCGCTGCGCGGAAAGCTCCTGATCGCCCCGCCGATGCTGGTCGACCCCAACTTCGCGCGCACCGTCGTGCTGATCGCCGCGCACGACGAGGAGGGCGCGCTGGGCCTCGTGCTGAACCGTCCGCTCGACACGCCGCTGGCCGAGATCTCGCCGGTGCTCGACTCGCTCGCCGAGCCGGGCTCGACGCTGCACAGCGGCGGTCCTGTGGCGCCCGAGTCGGCCGTCGTGCTGGCCGACTTCCGCGACCCGACGCTGGCGGCGCTGATGATCTTCGGCAGCGTCGGCTTCCCGAGCGCCGACTGCGAGCTCGACGACCTCGCCGCGGGCGCGCGCCGGGCGCGCGTCTTCGCCGGCCACTCGGGCTGGGGCCCGGGCCAGCTCGACGGGGAGCTGACCGAGGACGGCTGGATCGTCGGACAGCTGGCTCCCGACGAGCTGTGGCAGCCCGACAGCTCGCAGCTGTGGTCGACCGCGCTGGCGCGCAAGGGCGGGAGCTACGCCCTGCTGGCGCGGATGCCCGAGGATCCGTCGGTCAATTAGGCGGGCGCCCGCGCGAGCCGCTGCGTGCGTGCGTGCGGGCGTGCGGGCGTGCGGGCGTGTGTGCCCTCGCGGCGCCCGCCCCATGCCTACGTCAGGCGGCGCGCCAGATCGCGTCGTCGCCGAGCGGCTCGCGCCGTGCCCGCCCCTCCGCGACCAGCTCGAGCAGGGCGTCCTCGGCGCCGGGGCGGTCGGTGTCGACGAGGTTGCCGGCGAGCAGCGCGGCGACCTCCTGCGTGCACAGGCCCGCCGGAAAGTGCTCGAGCAGCTCGAGCGGGCCGCTCTCCGGCGGCGCGAAGCGCTCGAGCGAGGTGTCGAGGTTGGCGATCAGCACGTCGTAGGCCTCCAGCGGCTGGAAGCCGCCGGCCTCGAGGTGACGCCCGTCAGCGGCCTCGAAGACCACCGATGGCGCCGTGTAGCGGACGAGGCCGTCGCTGACCGCGGCCTTGCCCTGGAACTCGGTTGCGCCCCCCGCCGCGCTGCGCGCCTGCGCCCGGTCGGCCGCATAGGCCTCGGCGACGGCGTCGGAGTCGAGCGCGGCGACCAGCGCTGCGGCGTCGATCCCCTCGACCCCCGCCAGCGCCGCGGCGATGGCCTCGTCCTCGTCCAGCAGCAGCGTCGAGTTGAACCAGGCGAACGCGAGCGCCCGCAGGACCGCGAACTCACGCCCTGGGTGCGCGAGCCGCGTCGCCACGACCGCACGGCAGGCGCGGGCGGTCGCGACCGGACGCGGGCGCGGCGCCGCCGTGATCGGCATCCCGAAGCGGTCGCGGAAGCGGCGCGAGCCGGCCGCCTGGCGCGCCGGGGTGTAGCCCCCACTCGACGCGGGCGGCCCGGCCTCCTCGCGCAGCCCAATCGTCACGAGCCGCCAGTCGAGCTGGTCGCGGTAGCGCCAGCGCAGCACGGTCAGCGCCGGCGTCGCCGAGTAGGCCCACGGGCACGCCGGGTCCGTGTACAGGGTTGCGCGAAG
>CAZABN010000146.1:0-4175 GCA_964483345.1 uncultured Solirubrobacteraceae bacterium | reverse complement strand
TCCGCATGCTGGTACTATACAAAGTAAAGTAACGTCTGTTCTAGGGTCTGGAGAACACAAATGGGATCGCCTGAGAGCGAGAACGTGATCATCATCGGCAGCGGCCCCGCGGGCTATACGGCAGCGCTCTACGCCGCCCGCGCGGAGCTTTCGCCGCTCGTGATCGAGGGCTTCGCGTGGGGCGGGCTGCTCCAGCAGACGACCGATGTCGAGAACTACCCGGGCTTTCCCGGCGGCGTTATGGGTCCCGAGCTGATGACCTGGATGCGCGAGCAGGCCGAGCGCTTCGGCGCCCGCTTCATCACCGACCAGGCGACGCGGGTGGAACTCGCGCAGGAGCCGGGCGCGCTGCACCGGGTGTGGGTCGATGAGGACCTCCACAGCACCCGTGCGGTGATCCTCGCGATGGGGGCCGAGCACCGCAAGCTCGACGTCCCCGGCGAGGCCGAGCTGGCGGGGCGCGGAGTCAGCTACTGCGCGACCTGCGACGCCGCGTTCTTCAAGGGCCACGAGGCCGTGATCGTCGGCGGGGGCGACTCCGCGATGGAGGAGGCGATGTTCCTCGCGAAGTTCGCCTCGAAGGTCACGGTCGTCAATCGCCGCGACGAGTTTCGGGCGTCGCGCATCATGCTCGAGCGAGCGCGGGCGGTCGAGAACCTCGAGTTTCTGACCCCCTACGTCGTCGAGGAGCTGCTGCCCGGCGAGAGCGGCGCGCTCGGCGAGGCGCGGCTGCGCCACGCGCAGACCGGCGAGATCCGCATGCTGCGGCTGACCGGCGCGTTCGTGGCGATCGGGCACGTGCCGCAGTCGGAGCTCGTGCACGGGATGATCGACACCGACGAGAACGGCTACGTGCTGGTCGACGGCCGCTCGACCCGGACCAACCGGCCGGGTGTGTTCGCCGCCGGTGACCTCGTCGACCACACCTACCGCCAGGCGGTGACGGCGGCCGGATCCGGCTGTCAGGCGGCGCTCGACGCCGAGTGGTACCTGCGCGACACGCCCGCGGCTGAGCCCGCCGCCGCGTCGGCCGCGCCGTAGCGTGTTCGTCCCCGAGCACTACCGCCAGCGCGACGCGGCGGCGCTGTTCGAGGCGATGCGAGCACACGCCTTCGCGACGATCATCAGCGCGGATCAGCACGGGGCGCCGGCCGCCAGCTGGATCCCGTTCCTGATCGAGGGCACGCCCCAGCAGCCGGTGATCTTCGGGCACCTCGCGCGCGCCAACGGCCAGTGGCGCGAGTGGACCGCGCAGACGCCGCTGCTGGCGCTCTTTCAGGGCCCCCACCACTACATCTCGCCGGCCTGGTACGACAGCGAGCCCAACGTCCCGACCTGGAACTACGTGGCGGTCCAGGTGCGCGGGCGTCCGCGCCTGCTCGAGGAACCCTCTGAGGTCGAGGCCATGCTCGACCGCCTCGTGGCGTCGCTCGAGTCGGCGCGCGAGGAGCCCTGGCAGCTCGCCGCCCAGCCGGCTGCATATCGCGCGGCGCAGGCCGGCGGGATCGTCGGCTTCGAGCTGATCGTCGAGCAGATCACCGGCGCCTGGAAGCTCTCGCAGCGCGCGAGCGCAGGCGACCGCGAGGGTGCGATCGCCGGCCTGCGCGCCGCCGGTGGCGACGACGCGCTGGCCGTAGCGCGCCTCATGGCCGGCTGAGCGCCTCCAGCTCGAGCAGGTAGTGCTTGCGGTGAAGGCCGCCCGTGTAGCCGCCGAAGCCGCCGCCGCTGCGCAGCACGCGGTGGCAGGGGATGATGATCGCGAGCGGATTGGCGCCGAGCGCGTTGCCTGCGGCGCGCTGCGCCCGCGCGTTGCCGGCGACGGTCGCGACGCCCGTGTAGGTGGAGGTCTCGCCGTAGGGGATCGCCACGGTCGCGCGCAGCACCGCACTCTGGAAGGGCGCCATCGCCTCCCAGTCGAGCTGCGCCTCGAAGCGCCGCCGGTCGCCGCGGAAGTACTCGTCGAGCTCGCGGCGCCACGGGTCGAGCGCGCTCGCCGACTCGACGATCCGCGGCGAGCGCTTGCGGGCGAGCGTCTCGAGCGCCAGCTCGAGCGGCTCGTCCAGGTAGTGCATCTGCGCCAGCCCGCGCGGGCTGGCGACGAGCAGCAGCTCGCCCAGCGGACTGGGAGTCGTCGTGTAGGCCAGGTCCGCCTCGTGCTCGGCGGCGGCGCGATCGGCGAAGCGGCGGGCGGCCGCGCGCGCCTCGGGCGCGGGAGCGCGCAGAGCGCGGGCCAGTGGGTCGTTCATAGCTGCCTCCTGAGTGTCTCGAGGCCGTCGTGCAGAGATCGTCGTGACGCCTCCTCCGAGCAGCCGATCGCGGCGGCGATCTCGCGGTGCGAGAGGTCGCCGATGTAGCGGAGCGCCACCGCGGCGCGCTGGCGTGGCGCGAGGCCGGCGACCGCGCTCCAGATCTCGCCGTCGGGCGCCGGCGGCTCCGCGCCGGCCGGCTCGATCTCCTTCGCGCGCTCGCGCGCGCCGCGGCGGATGTGGTCGATCGCCTTGTTGTGGGCGATCGTCAGCAGCCAGGCGCGCGGGGAGGAGTCCGCCCGCAGTCGCGGATACGCGCGCAGCGCGGCGAGGAACGTCTCCTGGAAGCAGTCCTCGGCGGCCTGTGCGCCGACCATCGCGCGCAGCGTGCGCCAGACGTCCTCGCTGTGGCGCTCGAGCAGGTCCTGGAAGGGCGGAAGGCTGTGGGTCACAGTGCTAGAACGCGCCGGGCGCCCCGTTCGTGATGCCATCGTCTACTGTCGGCGCGTGGCTCGCGTGCTGATCATCGCCGGTGGGGCGCGCGGCCGCATGCTCGCCGCCGGCCTGGTCGCGCAGGGGCACGCGGTGCGGATCACCACCCGCGAGGAGTCGGGGCGCGCGGCGATCGAGGAGGTCGGCGCAGAGTGCTGGATCGGCACTCCCGACCGCGTCGCGACGCTCCGCTATGCGCTCGAGAACGTGACGCTCGCCTGCTGGCTGCTGGGCAACGCCTGCGGCGAGCCCGAGGCCGTGCGCGCGCTGCACGGCTCGCGCCTGCAGTTCTTCCTCGGCCAGACGATCGACACGACGGTGCGCGGCCTGCTCTACGAGGCCGCCGGCAGCGTCGACGCGGCCACGCTCGCCGGCGGCCGCGAGCTGATCAGCGCGAGCGCCGCGTACAACGCGATTCCGCTGCGTGTGCTGGACGCCGATCCGCGCGAGCGCGATCGCTGGAGCGCGCAGGCGCGAACGGCGGTCGCGGAGCTGCTGGAGGGGGAGGGCCCGGCGTAGCCGCCGCCGAGTCTCGCCGCGGCGAGGGACCGTGACGCCGTCACGCCGATCGCCCGGCCTCCTCACCGGCGAGCCGGGTCAGCAGGTCGTTGACGATTCGACCGGTGGCGCCCCAGATCGTGTCCTCGCCGATCGTGTACGCGTCGGTCTTGAAGCTGCGCCCGTCGCGGCGCGCGAAGGTCTGCAGGCGGTGCGCGGCGGACAGCTGCGCGAGCGAGGCTTCGATGACCGATTCGACCTCGCCGGTCGCGATCGTCCAGGCGCCGGTCGGCACGGCGATCAGGCCGACGACCGGATAGATCGCGATGTCCGTGACGACGGTCGGCGTTGGCGCGAGTGCGCCGAGCAGCGTCACGCTCGCGGGGTCGAGGCCGATCTCCTCGTGGGCCTCGCGCAGCGCCGTCGCGATCAGGTCTGCGTCACCGGGCTCGCGGCGCCCGCCGGGAAACGAGATCTGGCCGGCGTGCAGCCGCAGGTCCGAGCGGCGTCTGGTGAAGACCGCGTGCAGCTCGCCGTCGCGCTCGAACAGTGCCACCAGCACCGCGGCCGCAACCGCGCCGGCCACCTCGATCCGCAGTGCCTCGAGTGGGTCGAGCAGGACGGCGCGCAGGCGCTCCGCCCGCGCCGCGCTCATCGCGTCAGGTTGACGCGCTCGACCCGCTCGGTGAACATGACCTCGCCGTCGAGCGTGCGATGGATCGGGCACTTCGCCGCGATCACACGCAGTTGCTGCACCTGCTCCTCGCTGAGCGCGGAAGCGAGGTGCAGCACGAGCTCGAACTTGGTCGGGCAGCCGCGCTCGGCGGGGCTGTACTGAACGTCGACCTCGACCGGGCCGACGTCCCAGCCCTTGCGCTGCGCGTACATCTCGATCGTGATCGCCGTGCACGACGCGAGGCTCGCGGCGAGCAGCTCCTC
>CAZABN010000145.1:0-4189 GCA_964483345.1 uncultured Solirubrobacteraceae bacterium | reverse complement strand
GTCTGCGTCGACGGCCCGGTGTTCGACGCGGCGGTGCTCGCGTGATCGAGTTCTGTGGCCTGCGTCTGCGCCATCGCGTGATCAACGCCTCCGGCTGCTTCGACGTGCTCGCGGCCAGGCGCGTGTTCGGCGAGCAGCTCTTCGAGGAGTTCCCGTTCGCCGCGTACGTCTCGAAGACGATCACGCTGAGCGCTCGCGACGGCAACCCACCGCCGCGGCTGTGGGAGTCGGCGGCCGGGCTGATCAACTCGATCGGTCTGCCGAACCGGGGGCTCGCGGCCTACCTCGACGCTGACCTGCCGGCGCTCGCCGATCTGCCCGTGCCGCTGATCACCAACGTGATGGGCTCGACGCCCGGCGAGGTCGGAGAGCTGGTCGCGGCGCTCGAGGACCGGCCGGCGGTCGCCGCGATCGAGCTGAACGTGTCCTGCCCGAACGTCACCACCGGGCTGGACATCGGCGCCGATCCCGGCGAGCTGGAGGCGCTGCTGCGCCACGTTCGTCCGCTCAGCTCCAAGCCGCTGATCGTCAAGCTCACCCCCAACACGGCGGATGTCGCGGCCTGCGCGGCCGCGGCGCAGGCCGGCGGCGCCGACGCCGTGTCGCTGATCAACACGCTGCGCGCGCTGGCGCTCGCCCCGGACGGATCGGGCGCCTGGCTCGGCGGCGGTAGCGGCGGGCTCTCGGGGCCGGCGATCCGGACCGTCGCGCTCGCCGCGGTGTCGCGGGTCGCCCGGCGCGTCACGATCCCGATCGTCGGCATGGGCGGGGTCGCGAGCGGTCGCGACGCGCGCGAACTGCTCGACGCCGGCGCCACGCTGGTCGCCGTCGGCACCGAATGCTTCCGCGATCCGGCCGCCGGGGGGCGAATCGCGCGCGAACTCGAGGCCCGTTTCACGCAAATTGCGGAATGATCTGCCGATAAACGCGTGCGGTCGCCCAAAAACGCCTGCAAAGCGACCGAAATAGCTCAAGTGAGCTGAAGGCGACTCGACCTCTAGTGGAGGTTTAGGTGAATTCCACTGGCAGCGCTTGCATGGCGGGCCGCAGGCGATAGACTCGCCGCCCATGTCGCTTGGTCAGCAGACGCTCCAGAAGGGGCCCGCCACGCCAGAGCGCTCTTTCAACCAACGGATGGATGCGCTGGCTCGCGCGAACGAGATTCGCTCGCAGCGCGCGCAGCTGAAGCGCGACCTCAAGGCCGGCCGCCACTCGATTCAGCAACTGCTGCTGGACCCGCCGGAGTTCCTCGAGACCGCCAAGGTCTTCGACATGCTGCTCGCGGTCCCGAAGTACGGGCGCGTGAAGGTGAACAAGATCCTCACGCACTGCCGCATCTCGCCGAGCAAGACGATCGGCGGGCTCTCCGAGCGCCAGCGTGCCGAGCTGGTCTCGATGCTGCACCGCTGAGCTCGCGGCCGGGAACGCTCCGGGCGCCGCCGTAAGCTTCGCGCTCGCTGATGGCCGGCGTATTCGTGATCACAGGACCCTCGGGGGTCGGCAAGGGCACGCTGATCGCGGCGCTGCGCGAGCGCCATCCCGAGCTCGAGCTGTCGGTATCGGCGACCACGCGCCGGCCGCGGCCGGGCGAGGAGGACGGCGTCGCGTATCACTTCCTGACCGAGGAGGACTTCGATCGCCGCCTCGCGCGCGGCGAGTTCGTCGAGCACGCGAGCTACGCCGGGCATCGCTACGGCACGCTGCGCGCAGAGCTCGAGCGCCGCAGCCGCGGCGGCTCGCCCGTGGTGCTCGAGATCGAGCTGCAGGGGGCGCGCCAGATCCGCGCCGCGATGCCCGATGCGGTGGCGATCTTCATCGCGCCGCGGTCGCTCGAGCAGCTGCGCGAACGGCTCGCCGGGCGCGGCGCCGAGGACCCCGCGACGGTGGCGCGGCGGCTGGCGATCGCCGAGACGGAGCTCGCCGCGCGCGAGGAGTTCCGCTTCGTCGTCGTCAACGACGAGCTCGAGAAGGCCGTCTCCGAACTGGAGGCGATCTACCTGCAGTACACTCGTTGAGTGATCTCTCCACGCATCGACAAGCTGCTCGAGCACGTCGACTCCAATTACGCAAGCGTGATCGTCGCCGCCAAGCGCGCGCGTCAGATCAACTCCTACTACCAGAACCTCGGGGAGGGGAGCTTCGACGAGTTCCCGCCGCCGATGGTCGAGACCGGCTCCAAGAACTACCTCACGATCGCGCTCGAGGAAGTCGCCGCCGGCAAGCTGAAGTACCACTACCGGTAGAGCCGGGGCCCTGATGGCGCGGCTGCTGCTCGGGGTGAGCGGTGGGATCGCCGCCTACAAGGCGCTCGAGCTGGTGCGCCTGGCGACCGCCGAGGGCCACGCGGTCCGCGTGATCCAGACACGCGATGCGCAGCGCTTCGTCGGCGCCGCCTCGTTCGCGGCGCTGAGCGGCGCGCCGGTCCTGACCGACGAGTTCGAGCGCGACCCGCTGCGCGGCGCGTTCCCCGGCGATCCGCTGCCGGACCACGACCCCGCCGGCCACCTCGGCGTGACCGCCGCCGCCGACATCTTCCTGATCGCGCCGGCCACGGCGAACACGATCGCCAAGCTCGCTCACGGTCACGCCGACAACCTGCTCGCGACCGCCGCGCTGGGCGCGGCCTGTCCGCTGATCGTCGCCCCGGCGATGAACGACCGCATGTGGGCCAACGCCGCCACGGCGGCCAACATCGCGCTGCTGCGCGAGCGCGGGATCGAGGTGCTGACGCCGGGCACCGGTCGCCTGGCCACCGCCGGGGAGTGGGGCCAGGGCCGCCTGCCCGAACCCGCCGAGCTGCTCGCCGCCGTCAATGCGAGGCTCGCCGGCGGCCCCTGGAGCGGCCTGCGAACGCTCGTCACCGCCGGCGGCACGCGCGAGCCGATCGACGCCGTGCGCTACGTCGGCAACCGCTCCTCGGGCCGCATGGGGTTCGCGCTCGCCGCCGCAGCCGCCGCCCGCGGGTCCGATGTCGTGGTGGTCGCGGCGAACGTTTCGCTGCCGCGCGCGCCGGGCATTCGCTACGTCGACGTGAGCACGGCGGCGGAGCTGGCCGTGGCCTGCGAGGCCGAGTTCGCGGCGGCCGACGTGCTCGTGATGTGCGCGGCCGTCGCCGACTTCCGTCCCGCCCGCGCTGTGGCGGGCAAGATCGCGAAGGCCGGCAACAGCGTGCTGGAGCTGCAACTGGAGGCGACCGACGACGTGCTCGCCGCGCTCTCGGCGCGCCGGCGGGAGGGCCAGACGCTCGTCGGCTTCGCCGCCGAGCACGGGAGCGGCGGGCTCGACCGCGCCCGCGACAAGCTCGCCCACAAGCACCTCGACGCGATCGTCTGCAACGACGTCTCGCAGCCGGGAATCGGTTTCGACGGCGAGCGCAACGCGGTCACGATCGTCACCGCCGCCGGCGAGCACGAGGTCGGACCGGCGCCGAAGCGGGCGATCGCGGAGGCGGTGCTCGACGCCGTCGAGGCGCTGCGGCGCTGACCTTCGCCCGGCGTTTTTTTGCCTCGCGCCGAGAGTGCTATTCTCGGTGATGCCGCCCGGGAAGGGATGCGGGAGGTGCACCGAAGTGGGCGCTCGCCCGCTTTTTTTTCGCCATGGAACAGCTACAAGCAGACATCGAACAGCGCCTCGCGGCCACCGAGCCGGAGGTCGAGGTGCTGCTCGTGGAGCGCTCCGGCGACACCCTGCGGATCTTCATCGACCATCCCGCGGGAGTCACGCTCGCGCTCTGCGAGAGCGTCACGCACGCGCTCGGAGACCTGCGTGAGAGCTACGCGCTCGAGGTCTCCTCGCCGGGGCCGAAGCGACCGCTGACCAAGCCCGAGCACTTCCAGCGCTTCGTCGGTCGCCGCGCGCGCGTGCGCACCGCCGCCGCCGCCGGTGTTCAGGAACCCGGCAGCGTGGTCGGCGAGCTGATCGGCGCGACCGCGCAGGAGGTCACCCTGGCCGCGCCCGAGGGGATCGTCGCGATTCCCTACGCCGCGATCAAGCGCTCGCATCTGGTGGAGGAGTAGGCACATGTCACGCGAGATCCTCGATGCGATGAACGCGCTCGCGCGCGAGAAGGGCATCGAGCCCGAGAAGCTGATGATCGCGCTCGAGGACGCGCTGCTGTCGGCGTACAAGAAGCAGCCCGGCTCGGCCAAGTACGCGCGCGTCGAGATCGACCGCGAGACCGCGGACTTCC
>CAZABN010000144.1:1827-4284 GCA_964483345.1 uncultured Solirubrobacteraceae bacterium | reverse complement strand
ACGCCGTCGATCTCGAAGTCGAGCGCGCCCCGGCGGCGCTGCCACTCGAGGCACTGCGCGACGACCGCCTCCTCCTCGTCGAGCATCACGATCTCGTGGTTGACCGGGAAGCCGTGCTCGCGCAGCCATCCCAGCACCTCCCACTGGTCCGTGAAGGTCAGCCCCTCGACGGCGCCGACCGCGTAGGCCCACATCGACAGCGGCCGCTCGGCGGTGAGCGCGGGGTCGAGCTGGCGGATCGTGCCCGCCGCCGAGTTGCGCGGATTCATGAACGTCGACAGACCCGCGGCCGCGCGGCGCTCGTTGAGCGCCTGGAAGTCCGGCAGCGAGATGTAGATCTCGCCGCGCACCTCGAGCAGCGCCGGGGCACCCTCGATGCGGCGCGGGATCTGCGCGATCGTACGCAGGTTGTGCGTCACGTCCTCGCCGATCTCGCCGTTGCCGCGCGTCGCGCCGCGCTCGAGCACGCCGTCGCGGTAGATCAGCGAAACGGCCAGGCCATCGATCTTCGGCTCGCAGACGAAGCGGAAACGGGGATCGTCGATCCCCTCGCGGGCGAGGTGGGTGCGCATGCGCGCGACCCAGGCGCGCAGCTCCTCCTCGGAGCGGACGTTCGCCAGCGAGAGCATCGGCTGGCGGTGCACGACCTTCTCGAGCCGCTCGACCGGGGCGCCCCCCGGTCGCTGCGTCGGCGAGTCGGGCGTCACCAGCTCGGGGTGCTCCGCCTCGAGCTCGACCAGCTCGCGGTAGAGCGCGTCGTACTCCTCGTCGCCGATCTCGGGGTCGTCCTCGACGTAGTAGCGCTGCGAGTGGTAGGCCAGCAGCTCGCGCAGCTGGGCGGCGCGAGCCGCCGGATCGGGATGCTCGCTCACGACGGCAGCAGCCGCCCGAGATCGAGCCGCTCGAGCGCGGCGATGCCAGGGCGATCGGTCAGGTCGAAGTGCAGCGGCGTCAGGGCGATCCGACCGTGCACGAGCGCGTCGAGGTCGCTGCCGGGCTCATCCTCGTAGCCGGGCGCGGTGCCGTAGATCCAGTAGCGGCGTCCCGTCTCCTCCTCGCTGTCGAGTCGCAGCTCATCCTGATAGACGCGCTTGCCGAGATGGGTGACCGACACGCCCTCTGGCGCCCGCCCCGGCACGTTGATGTTCAGCAGCGTCGCCGGCGGCAGCGGCGAGTCGACCAGCGACTCCACCAGGCGTGCGACGAAGGTCGCGGCGAGCGTGAAGTCGTAGTTGCCGGTCACGCTGAAATCCATCTCCCCCTCGCGCGACTGCTGCGAGACGGCGATCCCGGGAACGCCGAGGATCAGCCCCTCGAGCGCCGCCGCCACGGTACCCGAATAGGTGATGTCGTCACCGAGGTTGGCGCCATGGTTGATGCCGGAGACGACCAGGTCGGCCTGGAAGCCCTCGACCAGGCCGAGGTTCGCGAGCCGCACGCAGTCCACCGGCGTGCCGTCGGTGGCGAAGCCGATACTGCCGTCCTCGAAGGGAACCTCGCTCACCCACAGCGGCCGCCGCGTCGTGATCGAGCGCGCCATCGCGGAGCGGTTCGCGTCGGGGGCGATCACGACGAGGCGGACGTCGTCGATCGCGGCCAGCGCGCGACGCAGCGCGTGCAGGCCGGCGGCCTCGATGCCGTCGTCGTTGGTCAGCAGGACATCGCGCACGCAGCCAGGATATTCCGGCGCGCGGCCACGACGCAGCGATCGCGCGCCACGCTCAGGCGTAGGAGACGCGCGCGAGATAGAGGCCGTGCGGGGGCAGCGTCGGCCCGGCCTCGCTGCGTGGACGCCCCGCCAGCAGCGCCTCGAACTCCTCGATCCGACGCCGTCCGCGCGCCACCTCGAGCATCGTGCCGACCAGCGCGCGGTTCATCTGGCGCATGAAGCTGTCCGCCTCGATCCAGAACTCGAGCAGCTCGCCGAGCTCGACCCAGCGGGCGTCGAGGACGTCGCGTTCGAAACGCACGTGATCGGTCTCGGTCGGCGTGAAGGCGGTGAAGCGGTGCGTGCCGACCAGCGCCGCGGCGCACGCGCGCAGCGCGGCCAGATCGATCCGCCCCGGCACCCACAGCGCGCGCCCGTGCTCGAACGGCGAGCGCAGCGGGCCGGCGAGGATGCGGTAGCAGTAGGTCCTGCTGCGAGCGCTGCGACGCGCGTCGAAATCCGGCGGCGCCGGCTCGCTCGAGAGGACCGCGACGTCCGCCGGCAGCAGCGCGTTCAGCCGCCGCGGGTCGAGCGCCTCGTGGCGGTAGCTCGCGACCTGGCCCCAGGCGTGCACGCCGCGGTCGGTGCGCCCCGCGACCGTCAGCGCCAGCGGCTCGCCGAGGATCTGCTCGATCGCCCCCTCGAGCACCTCCTGAACCGTCCGCAGGTTCGGCTGGCGGGCCCAGCCGGCGAACGCCGAGCCGTCGTAGGCGAGGGTGAGCTTGGTAACGAAATGCGTCCCGGGGGGA
>CAZABN010000144.1:0-1727 GCA_964483345.1 uncultured Solirubrobacteraceae bacterium | reverse complement strand
TGGGATGCGCCGACGCCGAGCGTGTCTCCGGCCGCGACGAAGAAGCCGCCGGTGCCGATCAGCGTGCTGCCCGAGACGCTGACCGTGGCGTTGGTGGCGACGAGGTCGACCGGGTAGGGGGTGGCGCCGCCGGTGGCGCGGAGCGTGGCGTCGCTGACGGTGGTGGCGGACTCGGCGAAGAGGGCAGCGGCCTGGCCGACGCCGGCCTGCTCGGTTGCCGTGAAGCTGCCGCCGTCGATCTGGGCGCTGTTCTGCGTGTCGATCGCCTGCACGAAGCTCGATGACGCGGAGGCGGTTGCGGAGGCGTCGACGTCGACGATCGGCATCGTGGGGTCGTTGGCGAGCACGGCGGTGGCGGCGCTCGTGCCGGAGGCGGTGGCGGTGACGTCGCGGAGGCCGCCGCCGGCGTCGATCGCCTCGGCGCTGCCGGAGGGGTTGGTGTCGGTGACAGTGAGCTGGCGCAGCTCGGTGCCGGCGGCGGTGAGCACGGCGAGCGGACCCTCGCCCTCGATCGTGGTGACGTCCTGGCCGGAGCCCTGCACGTCGACGTGGGCGGGGATGCTCAGCGGCGTGGTGCCGAGGTCGTACACGCCCGGCTCGATCCAGACGAGGTACGGGGTGGTCACGCTCGCGTTGACGGCGGCGAGCGCGGCGGCCAGCAGCGCGCCGTCGGCGCTCGGGCCGACGCCGCTCGGGCTGACGACGATGGTGCGCACCAACGACGCCGCACTCGAGCCGTTCGCGCCGGGGGCGCCCGGCGCGCCGGCCGGGCCGGTGGTTCCGGGGAGGCCCTTCAGACCGCGCGGGCCGCGAGCGCCGCGCGGGCCGCGCGGGCCGACCCGGGTGATCGCCCGCTGCCTCGTGGTGTGCGACTGCACCGTTGTTGCCAGCGCTGGTCCGGCCACCACGGCGATCGTGACCAGCACGGCGAGCCCATAGAGCCTGTTGCGCGGCATCGCTTTCCCCTCGTTCTCACAACTGCGCCGGCGGAGCCCGATCGTAATCGAGGGCCGAGCCGCCGCCTGGGGGAAATCGACCCCGGACGGCGGGGCTCAGGCAGTGCCCCGCTGCGCCAGATGCGCGCCGGCGTGGGGGCGTGTCAGCTCGTAGACGCCGAGCCGCGCGCCGGCCAGCGTGAAGGTCGCGCAGGGTCCCGGCGGCAGCTCGACCTCGCGGATCTCGCCCGCCCCGGTGGCCCTCAGGCGCGCGAGCGCAGCGCCGTAGTCGACGACGCGGTAGATCGCGATCGCCGTCTCGCTCTCGAGATGGTCGGCGAACAGCAGCAGCGGCCCCTCGGCGGCGACGCGCAGCGCCGCGACGAGCGTTCCCATCGCCGCGATCCGCCACACCAGCACCGCTCCGAGCCCCTCGATGCAGCGCGCAACGGCGCGATCGACGTCGTCGGACGGCGTGTAGAGGAAGTCCAGCGAGACGAGCACCCGCCCGACCCTACCCTCTGCGGGCGCCGGCGGGGTCGCACGAGCTCTCAACCGAGCGAGCGAAGCTCGCCCCTAAACCAGCTCGAGCAGGACCATCTCCGTCGAGTCGCTGGCGCGCGGGCCGAGCTTGAGGATGCGGGTGTAGCCGCCGGGGCGCGACTGGTAGCGCGGAGCGACCACCTCGAACAGCTGGTGCACGATGAAGGCGTCCTGGCCGAGCGCCGAGAGCGCCTGGCGGCGGGCGTGCAGATCGCCGCGCTTGGCGAGCGTGATCAGCTTCTCGAGCTC
>CAZABN010000143.1:0-4353 GCA_964483345.1 uncultured Solirubrobacteraceae bacterium | reverse complement strand
CCTACCGCGAGGAGCTGATCATCTCCACGAAGGCGGGCTACGACCAGTGGCCCGGGCCCTACGGCGACTTCGGTTCGCGCAAGTACCTGCTCTCGAGCCTCGAGCAGTCGCTCATTCGGATGCGCCTGGACTACGTCGACATCTTCTACTCGCACCGGGTCGACCCGGTGACGCCGCTCGAGGAGACGATGGGCGCGCTCGACACGGCGGTGCGACAGGGCAAGGCACTCTACGCCGGCATCAGCTCCTACTCGCCCGAGCGCACCGAGCGGGCGATCGAGATCCTGCGCGGCCTCGGCACGCCGCTGCTGATCCACCAGCCGTCCTACTCGATGCTCAACCGCTGGGTCGAGGACGGGCTGCTCGACGTGCTGGGGCGCGAGCAGGTCGGCGCGATCGTCTTCTCGCCGCTCGCCCAGGGCATGCTGACGGACCGCTACCTCGACGGGATCCCGGAGGACTCGCGCGTGCGGGTCGGCGAGGCACTCGCGCAGAAGATGCTGACCGACGAGAACCTCGAACGCGCCCGTGCGCTGAACGCGATCGCCGCGCGCCGCGGCCAGTCGCTCGCCCAGCTCGCGATCGCCTGGGTGCTGCGCGACCCGCGCGTCAGCTCCGCGCTGCTCGGCGCCTCGAGCGTCACGCAGCTCGAGCAGAACGTCGCCGCGCTCGCGAACACAGATTTCAGCGCCGAGGAGCTCGCCGAGATCGACCGCCACGCGAGCGACGGCGACATCAACATCTGGTCGGCGTCCAGCAGCGCCTGAGCGCCCCCGCGCTGCTCAGCCGCGGCCGTGCGGCGCGGCGAAGTCGATCGCCGGTCCGATCGGCACGATGCCGCTCGGGTTCAGCGTGCGGTGCGTCATGTAGTAGTGGCGCTTGATCTCGCCGAGCTCCACGGTCGCCGCGACGCCCGGCAGCTGGTAGAGCTCGCGCGTGTAACCCCACAGGTTCGGGTAGTCGACGAGCCGCCGCAGGTTGCACTTGAAATGACCGTGGTAGACGGCGTCGAATCGCACGAGCGTCGGGAACAGGCGCCAGTCGGCCTCGGTCGGCTCGCCGCCCAGCAGGAAGCGCCGCGCGACGAGCAGCTCCTCGAGCCAGTCGAGCGTCTCGAACAGCGGCCAGAACGCGTCCTCGTAGGCCGCCTGCGAACGGGCGAAGCCGCAGCGGTAGACCCCGTTGTTGAGCGTTTCGTAGACCCGCTCGTTGACCGCGTCAATCTCCGCCGCGAGCGCCGGCGGGTAGAGCTCGGGCCCGGCGCCGCCGAACACACCGGTCTCGAACATGCGGATGATCTCGCTGGATTCGTTGTTGACGATCCGCCCCTCCTCACGGTCCCAGAGCACCGGCGCGGTGACCCGCGCGGCACGGGCCGCGTCGCTGCGCACGTAGGCCTCCGAGAGGAATCGCATGCCCTCGATTTGATCGACGAAGCGCCCGCCGGTGAACGCCCAGCCGCGCTCGTCGCGGATCGGGTCGAGATAGGAGATCCCAACGGCGCCCTGGAGCCCCATCAGCTCGCGCACGATCATCGTGCGGTGACACCACGGGCAGGCCGCCGCGACGTAGAGGTGGTAGCGCCCCGGCTCGGCGGCGCTCAGCGATTCGCGAAAGGCGCTCGGCGCGCGCTCGAACGAGTCCGCGGAGGCGTCCGGTTCCTTCGTCGCAGCCATCGCGACTGATTATCCCGCTAGCTTCCCGGCCAACCGATGGAAGCGGCGAGCACCCCGCCATCACCCGCGCCGAGCACCGCGCGCCTCGAGACCTTCAGCGACGGCGTCTTCGCGGTCGCGATCACGCTGCTCGTGCTGAGCCTCGCCGTCCACCCGAGCCCCGGCCACCTCGGCCACGCGCTCGCGGCCTACTGGCCCCACTACGCCACCTACGTCGTGAGCTTCCTGACGATCGGGATCATCTGGATGAACCATCACGCGCAGTTCGAGCGGATCGACCACGCCGACCGCACGCTGATGGTGCTGAACCTGATCCTGCTGATGTTCGTGACGGCGATCCCCTTCCCCACCGGGCTGCTCGCCACCTACCTGCACGCCGGCGCCGACGAACACGTCGCCGCGGCGGTCTACGCCGCCACCCTGCTGGCGATGTCGGTCGCGTTCTTCAGCACCTACCTGTGGTCGGCGCACCGCAGGCTGTTCGGGGCCTGGGTCGGTGAGCAACAGGTCGGCTACTTGGTGCGCCGAAACGGAGCGGGCCTGCTGGTGTACGCCGCGGCGATCGGCGTCGCCTTCGCGAGCGCGTCGGTCAGCCTCGCGCTCTGCGGCCTGGTCGCGCTCTATTACCTGCACCCGGGCCGCTCGACACGGGCGGACTGATCACCGCTGTTTGCGGCAGCCCATTTGACAGTTCCCCGCGAGGTGTCAAATGTTGCGCGCTTGCGGGCGAAAATCGAGTGTGCTGAGGTCCGATGCCCGCGCCCTCGCCGAGCGGCGGCGAGCGTCCGACGCCGACGATCCTCGGCGTCGGTGCCGCCGTACCGACCCAGCTGATCACCAACGCGGACCTCGAGGCGCGGCTCGACACGAGCGACGAATGGATCGTGCGCCGCACCGGGATCCGCGAGCGCCGGCACCTGAGCGGGACGGAGACCCTCGCCGAACTCGCGGCGAGGGCGTGCACGGAAGCGGTTCTTGATGCCGGCTGCAATGCAGCCGGAGTAGACCACCTGATCATTGCGACGATCACCCCAGATCGCCTCACCCCCGGGCTGGCACCCGCTGTCGCCGCCCGGGTCGGCGCCCCCGACGCGGCGGTGCTCGACGTCAACGCGGCCTGCTGCGGCTTTCTCTACGGCCTCGATCACGCCGCCGCGCTGATCGAGAGCGGGCGCGCGCGGCAGGTGCTGGTCTGCGGCGCCGAGGCGCTCTCGCGCATCACCGACCACGAGGATCGCGCAACCGCGGTGCTGTTCGGCGACGGCGCGGGCGCGGTGCTGGTCGGCGCGGGCGCTCCCGGTCGTGGCATCGGCCCGTTCGTGTTCGGCTACGACGACGAGCTCGCCGACACGCTGTACGCCGACCGCGGCACGGGCAAGCTGCAGATGGCCGGCCAGCAGGTCTACCGCCACGCCGTCCACCGCATGACCGAGGCGGCGCAGCAGGTGCTCGAACGCGCCGGCGTCGGCGTCGACGATGTCGGCTACTTCGTCGCGCATCAGGCCAACGCGCGGATCGTCACGGCGGTCGCGGACGCGCTCGGCGTGCCGCACGAGAAGGTCTCGTTCAACGTCGAGTGGACCGCCAACACCTCGGCGGCGTCGATCCCGCTGGCGCTCGCGGCGGCGTCGCGCGACGGGCATCTGCAGCCCGGATCACTCGTCGGCATGGTGGCGTTCGGCGCCGGCTTCGTCTGGGCGGCCGGGCTGAGCACCTGGAAGGACACATGACCCCAACGACAAGGAGCAGCTGATGGCAGTCACCGAAGATGAAGTTCTCGCCGGCGTGCGCGAGGAGCTCGAGACGCTCAAGGTCCCCGGCGCCGCCGACGCGACGATGGAGACCGAGTGGCGCGACCTCGACATCGACTCGCTCGAGCTGGTCGAGCTCGTGACCGCGCTCGAGGACCGCTTCGACGTGAAGATCGCCGACGGCGAGCTGAAGTCGATCAGCGGCGTCGGCGACGCGGTGCGCCTGACCGTCTCGCTCGCCAACGAGCCCGCCTCGGCGTGAGCGTCGCCGTCACCGGACGCGGGGTCGTCACCTCGCTCGGCGAGGGCGCCGACGAGTTCTTCGACGCGCTCGCGGCGGGGCGCTCCGGCATCGTCGACGGCATCTCACGCGCGACCGGGTTCGACCCCGAGCGCTACATGGACCCGCGCGTCGCGCGGCGCACCGACCGCTACGCCCAGTTGGGCGTCGCGGCGGCCGACCAGGCGGCTAGCGAAGCAGGGCTGGCCGACTGCGACGGCGACCGCATCGCCGTGATCCTAGGCACCGGCGTCGGCGGCCTGATCACGCTGCAGGAGCAGTGCGAGTCGTTCCTCGCGCGCGGCGAACGCGGCGTCTCGCCGAACTTCGTGCCGATGATGATGCCCAACGCGGCGGCCGGGGCGGTCGCGATCCGCCACGGGGTGCACGGTCCCGGCTTCAGCGTCGCCTCGGCCTGCGCGACCGGCGCCCACGCGATCGGCGAGGGCATGCGGATGATCGAGCGCGGCACGGCGGACATCGTGATCGCCGGCGGCACGGAGGCCGCGCTGACGACGCTGTGCATCGCGGCCTTCCGGCGCATGGGCGCGCTCTCGCTCGAGGGCGTCTCACGCCCGTTCGATGCCCGCCGCGACGGCTTCGTGATGGGCGAGGGCGCCGGCGTGCTGATCCTCGAGCGCGAGGA
>CAZABN010000142.1:0-4357 GCA_964483345.1 uncultured Solirubrobacteraceae bacterium | reverse complement strand
TGTCGACGACGCAGGAGACGCAGATCAACCTGCCGTTCGTGACCGCCGACCAGTCCGGCCCCAAGCACCTCGACATGCGCCTGACGCGCTCGAAGATGGCGGAGCTGACCGGCGCGCTGCTCGACCGTGTCGTGGCGCCGGTGCGCCAGGCGCTCGCCGACGCCAAGGACAAGGGCGCCGCCGCGATCGACCATGTCGTGCTGGTCGGCGGCATGACGCGGATGCCCGCGGTGCAGGAGAAGGTCAAGGAGCTGACCGGCAAGGATCCCCACCGCGGCGTCAACCCCGACGAGGTCGTGGCGGTCGGCGCGGCGATCCAGGCGGGCGTGCTGGCCGGCGACGTCAAGGACGTGCTGCTGCTCGACGTGACGCCGCTGACGCTCGGGATCGAGACCAAGGGCGGCGTCTTCACGAAGCTGATCGAGCGCAACACGACGATCCCGACGCGCAAGGCGGAGATCTTCTCGACCGCCGAGGACAACCAGCCCTCGGTCGAGATCCACGTGCTGCAGGGCGAGCGCGAGATGGCGACCTACAACAAGTCGCTCGGCAAGTTCCAGCTGACCGGCATCCCGCCGGCGCCGCGCGGAATCCCGCAGATCGAGGTCGGTTTCGACATCGACGCCAACGGCATCCTCAGCGTCTCGGCGAAGGACCTCGGCACCGGCAAGGAGCAGAAGATCGAGATCCGCGCCGGCTCGGGCCTCTCGGATTCCGAGATCAAGAACATGGTCGCGGACGCCGAGGCGCACGCCGATGACGACCGCCGCGCGCGCGAGCTCGCGGAGGCGCGCAACAACGGCGAGAACGCCGCCTACCAGGCCGAGCGCCAGCTGAAGGAGCTGGGCGACGCCGTCGACGAGCACTCGCGTGAGGAGATCGAGGCTGCGATCAAGGCCCTGCGCGAGGTGCTCGACGCCGACGATCCGGCGCCGATCCGAGATCGCACCGACGCGCTGAACTCGGCCTTCCACAAGGTCTCCGAGGCGATGTACGAGCGCGCCCAGCAGGCCCAGGCGGACACCGCGTCCACCAACGGGTCCGACGCCGACGCCGCCTCCTCCAGCGAGGAGGACGTCGTCGACGCCGAGGTCGTCGACGAACCGAGCGCATAGCCATGGCCGAGGAGCCGGCGGTCGGCGTGACGGAGCAGTACGAGCCGGACGCGCCGGCCGCGGAGCCACAGGCCGCGGCGGACGCGGTCGCGGGTGAGCAGCTCGAGGGCGAGCTCGAGGGCGAGCTCGACGAGCTGGCGGCCGCGGTGGCGCAGCGCGACGAGTACCTCGCGCTCGCGCAGCGGACCCAGGCCGACTTCGAGAACTACCGCAAGCGCGTCGCCCGCGACGCCGCCGCCGCGGAGACCCGCGGGCTCGTGCGCGTCGCGCGCGAGCTGCTGCCGTCGCTCGACAACCTCGAGCGCGCCGTCGCGCACGCCGACGACGGCGACACCGACCCGCTGCTGATCGACGGCCTGATGCTCGTCCAGCGCGAGCTGCTCGGCGCGCTCCAGCGCGTCGGCATCGAGTCCTACGGCGCCCCCGGCGAGCGCTTCGATCCGGAGCTGCACGAGGCGGTCGCGCAGCAGCCGTTCGAGGGCCGTGAGGCCGGCGAGATCGCCGAGGTCTACCAGCCGGGCTACCGGCTGGCGGGCGGCGCGCTGGTGCGCCCGGCGCGGGTGCTGGTCGCCGGGTAGGGGAAGGGACACCGGATGGCTGCGCGCAAAGACCCATACAGCGTCCTCGGCGTCGACAAGAAGGCCTCCGCCGCGGAGATCAAGAAGGCCTACCGCAAGCTCGCGCGCCAGCATCACCCCGACCGCAACCCCGACGACGCGAAGGCGGAGGCGCGCTTCAAGGAGATCAGCGAGGCCAACGACCTGCTCTCGGACCCCGAGAAGCGCGCCGCCTACGACCGCGGCGAGGGCGTCTTCGGCGGCCTCGGCGGCCACGGCGCCAACCCGTTCGCGGGTGGCTTCGACGGCGGCGGCTTCAGCGACATCCTCTCCAACCTCTTCGGCGGCGCCGCCGGCGGCGCCGCCGGGGCGACCGCGGGGCGGCGCGCCCGCGGCGGCCCGGAGCGCGGACGCGACCTCGAGGCGGAGATCCAGATCGGCTTCGACCAGGCGGTGCACGGCGCGCAGGTGCCGCTGACGATCCCGATGTCCGAGCGCTGCGCCACCTGCTCGGGAACCGGCGCGCGCCCCGGCACCAAGCCGACCGTCTGCCCGCGCTGCGAGGGTCGCGGCGTGGAGTCCCAGGGCCAGGGCATGTTCTCGATCTCCGTCCCCTGCTCGCGCTGCGGCGGCCGCGGCACCGTGATCGAATCGCCCTGCCCGACCTGCAACGGCACCGGCGCGGTCCGCGCCGTCAAGCGCCTGCGGGTGAACATCCCGGCGGGCGTGCACGACGGCAGCCGCATCCGCCTCGCCGGCAAGGGCGAGGCGGGCCTGCGCGGCGGCCCCGCGGGCGACCTGTACGTGATCACCCACGTCTCGCCTTCGCCGGTCTTTCACCAGAAGGGCCAGCACCTCGAGGTCGAGGTGCCGCTCAACGTCGTCGAGGCGCTGCGCGGCGCCGAGGTCGAGGTGCCGACGCTGACGGGGCGCAAGACCCTGCGCGTCGCCCCCGGCACCCGCCACGGCACGGTCCAGCGCCTGCGCGGGGAGGGGCCGCCGCGACCGAACGGCAAGGGCAACACCGACATCCACTACCGCTTCGTGATCGAGCTGCCGACGCAGCTGAACGACGCGCAGGCGAAGGCCGTCGACGCGCTCGCCAAGACGATCAACGGCAACCCGCGCGGCAAGCTGTTCGAGGCGCTCAAATGAGCGAGCGCCCGCCCCGCCCCACCCGCTCGACGCGGATCGACGTCGCGATCGACCGCGGCGTCTTCATGATCTCGGTCGCCGCCGAGCTCGCCGAGATGCACCCGCAGACGCTGCGGATGTACGAGGCGCGCGGGCTGATCGAGCCGTCCCGCTCGCCGAAGGGCACGCGGCTGTACTCGCAGGCCGACGTCGAGCGCCTGCGGCGGATCCAGCAGATGACCGCCGAGCTGGGACTCAACCTCGCCGGCGTCGAGCGCGTGCTCGCGCTCGAGGCCGAGCTCGGCGAGCTGAACGCCCAGCTCGAGGCGAAGGCGCTCGAGGCCGAGCAGGCTCGCCGCGAGCTCGAGGCGGAGCTCGAGGCCCTGCGGCGCTCGATGAGCGCCGACATCGTCCGCTACTCCGGCGCCGGCACCGCGATCGTCCGCGCCGCCGACGCCCGCGCCGCGTTCGGCCGGCCGCCGGGGACGCGCAAGCGGGCGGGCTGACGCGGACGCCGTGGGCCGCCGCGGCTACGCTCCAGATCGTGGAGATCCGGCGCCTGCGAGCGGGTGACGGCGCGCTGCTGCGCGAGGTCCGCCTGCGCGCGCTGGCGGACGCCCCCCACGCGTTCGGCTCCTGGCATGCGCGCGAGCTCGAGTTCGAACCGGAGCTGTGGGAGGAGCGCGCCGCCGGCGGCGAGACGGGCGCCGTGTTCGTGGCCGTCGAGGCCGGCCGCTGCGCCGGCATGGCGGGCGCCTTCGTCCCCGGCGACGACGGCGCGACGGTGATCCTCTGGGGCATGTGGGTGGAGCCCGCCGCGCGGCGCCGCGGACTGGGCCGCGAGCTCGCCGCGGCGGTCGCCGCGTGGGCGCGCGAGCACGGCGCGAGCGAGCTGCGCCTGGCGGTCACCGACAGCGAGCTGGCGCGCCCCGCCGCCGAGCTCTACCGCGTGCTCGGCTTCGTCGCGACCGGCGAGAGCGAGGAGCTCGCGTCGAACCCGTCGCTTCGCGCGCTGGTGATGTCGCGCCCGGTGTGAGGGGGCGGGGCGCGTGGCAGGGCCGTGAGCGGTCCGGCGGGCGTGGCGCGGCCGGCCGGTTGGGGCGGGCGGCGGTCAGGCGCCGTCGAGCATCTCGTCGATTTCCTCAGCGGTGAACTCGAACTCGTCCCCGATCGAGATCTGCCCTGCGAGTGAGCCGCGGGCCTGCGCGAAGCGGGCGCCCGGCTCTGCGAAGTTCAGCTCGCTCGCCTGCACGAGCGCGTGGCAGGGCGCGAGCGCCGCGCGGCTGGCGGCCGAGAGCTGGTCGACGATGATGCTCGAACCGGCGTAGCTCGCGCCGGCCTGCTCGAGCAGCCGCCGCGCGATCAGGCCCTGGCTGCCGGTCTCGAACCAGTCGTCGACGAGGCCGACACGCTCGCCCGCGCCGAGCGCCGCGCGCTGCAGGCGGAAGGTGTGGCGGCGGCCGCGGTAATCGGCGGAGGTGTACGCGGTGAAGGTTTCGCCGGGGTAGAGCCCGTCGCCCTTGCGGATCCCGACGAAGCCGACGCGCAGCC
>CAZABN010000141.1:0-4363 GCA_964483345.1 uncultured Solirubrobacteraceae bacterium | reverse complement strand
ACTACAACCTCACCATCACCGGCCTCTCCGTCGCCGTCGCACTGATCATCGGCACTGTTGAGCTGCTCGGGCTCGCAACCGCGAAGCTCGGCCTGAACGGCGGGTTCTGGAGCTGGGTCTCGGCGATCAACATCAACACCCTGGGCCTCATCATCGTCGGGATGTTCGTCGCGACCTGGCTGATCGCGCTGGCGATCTGGCGCTTTGCGCGGATCGAAGAGCGCTGGAACATCGACCTCGCGCCGCCGGCGCCGAGCGACCCGTCATGACGATCGCGCCGCACGCGCCTGGGCTGGCGCTCGACAGCATTGACGACGCCGTCGAGGCGCTCCGCGAACGCGGACTGCGGCTGTCGATGACCCGCCAGCTGCTGCTGGAGGCGCTGTTCGCGGCGCGGGGCCCGGTGTCAGCCGAGAGTCTCGCGCGGCGGTTTCGACTCGTTCCGGCCTCGGTCTACCGCAACCTCGAGGCGCTCGAACGCCACGGACTGCTGCGCCACGTACACCTCGGACACGGCCCCGGCCTGTACACGCTGGTCGCGCACGGCGAGCACGAGTACATCTACTGCCCCGCCTGCGACACCGCGCGAACGGTTCGCCCCGAGCTGCTCGAGCCGGTGCGCAGCCACATCCGCCGACGCTTCGGCTACGAGGTCCGCTTCACCCACTTCGCCCTCGTGGGTCGCTGTGGGAACTGCGCCGGCGACGAGGCGCCGAGCGGCGCAGATGCGTCCAGCGCGCCAGCCGCGTCCCGCTAGCGCCGGCGGGCCGTGGCGTGCAGGAAGTCGCCGTCGCCGTGGAGGCGATCGAGGACGAACGCGACCGGCCACAGCACGGCGCTCGCGCCGTAGCCGAGCCATAGGCGCAGGCCCGCATCGCTCCAAAGGCGACCGAACAGCTCGTACTGGAGGCTCCAGCAGAGACAGACGAACGAGCTGCTCGTACCGAGCCGAAGCTCGCTGAAGCCCGCCTCTTCCAGCGCGGCCCGCAATCCCGCGCGCGTGAAGTGCGTGCGGTGACGGGGCAGCTCGAGCGGGAACCAGCGATCGCGGAAGCGCCGTCGCTGCCACGAGTCCCAGTTCGGGAGCGTGACGATCACCCGACCGCCGGGGCGCAGCAGCCGGTTTGCCGCCGCGAGGTCGGCGCGCGGATCGACGACGTGTTCGAGGCTGTGGCGGAAGATGACGGCGTCATAGCTCGCCGGCGACAGCGCGACCGTGGCGAGGACCCCGTGGTGGGCGTCGATCCCTCGCCGCCGCGCCACCGCGCAGGCCACGGCGGCCGGCTCGACGCCGTCGACGCTCCAGCCTCGCGCGCGCAGTTCGACGCCGAGGTCGCCGCGGCCGCAGCCGACGTCGAGCGCACGGCCGGGCACGGCCAGCTCGCTGAGCGGCCAGCTGCGCATGCGCGCGCGTTGCACGGCGGCCATCACGGCGGCCAGCGGGCCGGCGGGGATGACGTGCGGCTGGTAGGCGTCGGGGTAGAACGCGCCGACGCGGGCGAAGCCGGCCGGCGGCAGCGTCGTGCCGCTCGCGCAGCGCTCGCAGACATTGACCGCGTGCCTGCCCGGCACATGGTGGAGCAGATCGCGGCCGACGATCGCCGGTTCGGCGGCCAGCTCGCCGCCGCAGGCCAGACAGCGCGGTCCGCTCATGGCAGCCAGATTCCCACACGCGGCGACACGCCGGCGCCGCGCACGGCGGCACCGCCGTCGCGGCGCGACGGTGAACCGCCGCGCACAGCGGTATAAAGCCAGGCCGGGCGAGCGCCGCCCGGCCCCGGCAACCCCAAGGAGGATGCATGACCGCGGACGCACAAGCAGAGCACGACGGGACCGAGCATTCGCTGCTTCAGATCACGCTCCGCCCGGGCGTCGAGGCCGAGTACCAGAAGCGCCACGATGAGATCTGGCCGGAGATGGTCGAGGCGCTCCATGCGTCCGGCTTCAGCGAGATGCGGCTCTTCCGCCACGAGCAGACGGTCAGCATCTACGCGGTCTGCCACCCGGACGCGCAGACCGCCTGGGCGCGCCTGCGCGAGACCGAGGTCAACACCCGCTGGGACGAGGCGGGCAAGCACCTGCTCGCCCAGCCCGTGGTGCTCGTCACCTCCCCCGAGATCTGGGTGATGCCGTAGGTGCCGGCGCGACGTTGGTGCGTCGCACGCGGCGCGGAGACCGGAATGCCCGGGGACCGGCGGCGGCGCTCGGCGAAGACACCAACGCGCGGCGTCCGACGTGAACTGCCGCGCTACTTCGGCGGCAGCGTCCTGACGTAGGCGAGGCTGCGCTTCACCCAGTCGCCGAGCTCGCGCATCGTGGTCAGGCCCTCGGGCGCGACGACGAGCCAGCCCTCCATCACACGCCCGCCCATGTTCATCAACGCGACGTGCGGGAGCGCGAGGGCCTCGTCGGTGTCGGCCGGGTTGATGCGAACCAGCAGTCCGCCGCTCCGCGACGCGCTGACCGACATGTGACCGTGCAAAAGGAAGGCGAGACCGCCGAACATCTTCTTCTCGGTGATCGCGTCCTCGTCGGCCAGCAGTTCGCGCAGGCGGTTCGCGAGATCTTCGTCGTAGGGCATCGACCGCAGGCTACCGGGCACCCCGGATTCGCGTGTCGGGTCGCGGCTCGCGACTGCGAACGCCGCGTCACGCCGACCCCAACACGGCCCGGCGCCGCCGATCCGATTCGCGCGCAGGCGTTAGCACGAACCGCGCCGCGGGTATAGTCGATGCCATGTCCACGTTCCCCAAGTCCGCCGTCGAGCAGACCGTCGAGATCGAGTCGCTCGTCTCGGAGGCGCTGGAGGTGCTCGACCACATCCGCTACTCGCTGAAGACGCTCGAGGATCGCCTCAAGGCGGCGCAGGTCCAGGCGGCGGCGGCGCAGGCGCGAAAGGATGCGGCCGCGCGCGACGCGCCGGCCGACGCCCCGCCGGCCGACGGCGCCGTCTGAGCGAGGCGGCCGCGCCGCTCGAGGCGGGCAGCGGTCAGCTCGAGGCGGCCCGCGCTCAGCTCGAGGCGCCGCGCCCCGCTCGAGGCGGCCCGCGCTCAGGGGGGACCGAGCGCGAAGCGGCGGTGCACGGCCCACGATCCGGCCTGCGTGCGAACGATCAGCCACGCCTCGCGCGCCTCGGCGCTAAGTGGCAGCCGCGGTTCCAGGGCCGCCCGCACCGCCTCGAACGCCGACTCCCCGACGGCGACCGTCAGGTGCGGGACGACCTCGCGGTGAGCGCCGCCGTACGGCGGATGATCCGGCCAGCGTCGCCAGAGCGCCTCCGTCAGCGCGACGAACGGCTCCGCCGGCTGCGGCTCGAGGTAGAGGGCGTGCTCGAAGCGGGCGACGCGGACGAGGGCGAAGCGGATCGACGGCGTCGCCGCGAACAGCGCGGCCAGGTCGGTCAGGTCCTGACGGCGAAGATCGTCGCGATCGACGAACGGCCCGAGCAGTGTGATGTGTGCGGGCACGCCGACGATCGCGTTCGGATCCAGGCGCGCGCGGTAGGTCCCGACGAGCGCCTCGGCGGCCGGCACCGGCAGGATCAGATGGGTTTCGCTCACGATCGTGCGACGGGCGGGAGGACCCGCCGGCGCGCCCTAGTCGAGGCGGAAGATCTCCTCCAGCGGCGGCGGCCCGCCGTCTGGCACGCGCTCCTGGAGCAGCTCGGCCATCGAGTCCTGCCAGCGGGTGCTGACCTCCTGGGCGGCCAGATAGCGGCCCGAGGCTTCGAGGTCGTCGGCCTCGAAATAGCCGAACACGCTGTTGCCGGCGCGGAAGATCGTGTAGTTGCGGATGCCGGAGGCGTGGAGGGCGTCCAGCATCTCCGGCCAGACGTTGCGGTGGGCGGCGAGATAGTCGTCGATCCGCTCGGGACGGACGTGCAGAACGAAACCGGTGCGTTCAGTCATTCGGACTCCTCAGTCATTCGGACCGCTCGTTGGCGACCGCGACGATGTGGGCGGCGCGGGCCGCGGACGCCCTCGACGCCGCTCCGGCCTCGCGCCGGCTCTCTCCGCACTCGCGGGCCCGCCGAACGATCACGTGCCGCCGCCCTGGGCCGGCGGAGGCATCATCGACGGCGGCGGGTTCGCCGCCGCGACCGTAACGCCGCGGGCCGCTCTGCGCCGCATCAGCTCCCGCCCGCGCTGCGCGAACGACGGTAGGTTCGGCACCAGCACGCTGAGGATCAGCAGCGCCCCCGAAACGACCTGGAAGTCGTTGTCGTTGAAGGAGCTGCTGAGCAACAGCACGCTGTGCAGTCCGGCGTAGACGAATGCCGCGAGCGCGACGCCGATGATCGTGCCGCGGCCGCCGAAGATCGACACGCCGCCGAGCAGCACGATCGTGATCACCTTCAGCTCGA
>CAZABN010000140.1:0-4400 GCA_964483345.1 uncultured Solirubrobacteraceae bacterium | reverse complement strand
CCGCCGAGGCTGCGCTGGATCGTCGGCAGCGCGACGCTGACGATCGTGCCGTCGAGCATCGTGATCGCGGAACCGAGGATCGCGGCGACGAGGGTCAGGCGTTTGATCCGCGCGGGCGCCATGCGGGCGGAGTCTAGGGGGGCCACGGCGGTGCTCGGCGGCGAACGTGGTAGAAAGGCTGGGCACCCACTCGAGCGAGGAACTCAATGAAAGTGATCGGCGCAGGCCTGCCGCGAACCGCCACGACAACGACGCTGATCGCGTTCGAACAGCTCGGCTTCGCGCCCTGCTACCACATGCGCGACGTGCTCGCCGACATGGGCGGGCAGATTCCGCTGTGGGAGCGCGTCGCCGAGGGCGCCCCCGACTGGGAGGCGATCTTCAAGGGCGCCCAGTCGTCGTGCGACTTCCCGTCGGCTCGCTACTACCGCGAGCTGGCCGAGTTCTATCCCGAGGCCAAGGTCGTGCTCAGCGTCCGCTCGCCGGAGGGCTGGGTGAAGAGCATGCGCGACACCGTCTGGCCGGTGTACTTCGGCCCGTCGGTGATGCATCACGTCTGCGAGGCCCGCCGGGCTGTCGACGCCGATTGGGATCGCTACATCAGGACGATGTTCGCGACGCTCTTTGCGCCCGGGTCGGGCTGCCTCGCCGAGGACCACGAGAGCGACGCCGGCCTCGCCGCGAGCATGGAGCGCTGGACCGCACAGGTCAAGGCGGACGTGCCGGCCGAGCGTCTGCTCGTGTGGGAGCCGGCCGACGGTTGGGCGCCGCTGTGCGAGTTCCTGGACGTGGCGGTACCCGACGGCCCGCTGCCGCGCGTGAACGACACCGCCGCGTTCGCGGAGGGCATCACCGGCGGCGGTCTCGCCGTGCTGAACGCCTGGTGGGATCAACGCGAACGTCCGAGTGGCGGCCTGCACGGCGCGCCGATCGGCTGAGCACCGGCGCGACACCGACCCGAGGCCGCGGGCTTGACGAACCGAGATCCCGGCAGCGCGCAGAGAGCGCGCGCCGCGTGGCGGTCGCGCGCGGTCGTGCTCGCCGCCGCGCTCGCCGGCCTGCTCGTCACCGCCACGGGCGCCGCGGCGGCGCCGCCCAACCCGAGCGCCGACATCCCGCTCGGGCCGCTGCCGGCGGCCTGCTCCGGCGCTCCCGCCGGAGCGCTCTGTGAGAACGCGGCAATCGGACGGCTCGACGCCGCCCGCGCCAGGCTCGGGCTCGGCCCCTACCGTCTGCCTGTGAACTTCGTCGCGCTGGCTCCCGCACGCCAGCTGCTGATCCTCGCGAACCTCGACCGGCTCGCCTACGGGCTCAAACCGATCCGCGGCCTCAGCCTGACGCTCGACGCGATCGCCAAGCAGGGAGCGCAGGCGCGCGAGGATCCGAACCCGTGGCCGGTCGTGGCCGGCCTGCCGGGACAGCAGGTGATCGGTTTCTCCTCCAACTGGGCGGGCGGGGCGCCCAACGCGCCGGTCGCCTACTACGAGTGGATGTACGACGACGGCTACGGCAGCGGCAACCTGGACTGCACGAGCCGCACGGCGCCCGGCTGCTGGGGGCACCGCCACACGATCTTCGCCTTCGCCGGCGCCCCGACGCTGACGATGGGCGCCGCGGCGCTGCCCGCCGAAACGAGCTACGCGCTGACGATCGTCGAGACCTCCACGCCGGCCTGGCCGTACTCGTACACCTGGGCGAGCGCGCTGGCCGACGGCGCGGGCTGATCGCCGCTCAGCGCCCGCCCGCCGCGGCGCCGGCGAGCAGGTCGCGCAGCACGTCCAGGCCGTCCCAGACCTCGGTGAAGCGGGTCGTGAGCGGCGACAGGCCGACGCGGACGACGTCCGGCGCACGGAAGTCGGCGAGCACGCCGCGGCCGGCGAGCGCCCCGCAGAGCGCCTCGGCGTCGGCGTGCGCCAGCGCTACATGGGCGCTGCGCCGCGCCCCGTCGCGGGGGGAGGCGACGCTGACGGCGTGCTCGGCGAGCCAGGCGTCGGCGAGCGCGATCGCGAACTCGGTCAGGGCGATTCCCTTGGCGCGGATCGGCCCGATCCCCGCGCGCGTGACCAGCTCGATCCCGGGTTCGAGGGCGTGCAGCGCGAGGATCGGAGGCGTCCCGGACAGGAATGCCCGGATCCCGTTCGCGGGTTCGTAGCCGGGGTCCATGCGAAACGGGTCGCGCCGTCCGAGCCAGCCCCAGACGGGCTGTCGCAGCGTGCGCGCCAGCTCGCCACGCACGTAGATGAAGGCGGGCGAGCCGGGGCCGCCGCAGAGGTACTTGTAGGTGCAGCCGACCGCGAGGTCCGCGCCCGTGTCGTCGAGCTCCACCGCCACCGCGCCCACGCTGTGCGACAGGTCCCAGACGGTCAGCGCGCCGGCGTCGTGCGCCACGGCCGTGATCGCCGCCATGTCGAGGATCGCCGCCGAGCGGTAGTCCACGTGCGTGAAGGTAACGAGCGCGGTCCGCTCGCCGACCAGCGCCGCCACCTCCTCCGCGGTGGGTCCGAGCGTCGGATCGGCGGGCGACAGCCAGCGCAGGCGCAGGCCGCGCTGGGCGGCGAGACTCTCGAGCACGTAGCGGTCGGTCGGGAAGTTGCCGGGGTCGGTGACGATCTCGCTGCGGTCCGGACGGGCGTCGAGCGCCGCGCAGACCGCCTTGTAGAAGCAGACGGTCGTCGAGTCCGCGACCGCCACCTGGCCGGCTGCCGCGCCGAGCAGGGCGCCGATGCGGTCGCCGAGCTCGAGCGGCACGTCCATCCAGCCCTCGGTCCACGAGCGGATCAGCCGCTCGCTCCAGCCCGTCGCGACGACCCGCGCGAGCGCATCGGCGACGCGGGCCGGCGGGCGCCCCAGCGAGTTGCCATCGAAGTAGACGATCCCGTCGTCCGCGATCAGGAACTCGTCGCGGAAGCCGGCGAGCGGGTCGTCGCGGTCGAGCGCCTCGGCGGCCGCGCGACTGTGGATCGGTGACGGCGTCCCCAAGCCGGCAAAGCCTACCCCTCGCTCGCACGCGCGACCAATCCTGCGGCGCGGGCGATCCGTATTCTGCGCGTCGAGGATTGCGGTGACGCGCGTCGTACGGCGTCCGTCGCCGCGCCACATCGCCATGGCCAGCCGCGCCGACATCGAGTTCACCTACACGTCGATCGACCGGATCTTCCGCCTCAGCATGGGCGAGCTGGCCGACTTCAGCGGCGCGCTCTACGACGGCGACTTCTCGCTCACGCTCGAGCAGGCGCAGGCGCGCAAGCACGAATACATCGCCGAGCAGATCGGCATCGGGCCGGGTCGCCGGCTGCTCGATCTCGGCTGTGGCTGGGGCGCGCTGCTGAACTTCGCCCGCGGCCGTGGCGCCGACGGGGTGGGGGTCGCGCTGTCCTCGGCGCAGGTCGCCTCCTGCCGAGGCTACGGACTCGATGTCCACCTGCGCGACGCGCGCAGCGTCGACCGCGACACCTTCGGCGGCTTCGATGCGGTGGCGAGTCTCGGCGCCTTCGAGCACTTCTGCTCGCCGGACGAGTACCGCGGCGGGCGCCAGGAGGAGATCTACCGCTCGCTCTTCGCGAACGCCGCCAGCGTGCTGCCGGACGGCGGGCGCTTCTATCTGCAGACGATGGTGTTCGGCCGCAACATGATTCCGCTGGAGCAGGTCGGCGAGGACGCTCCGCGCGACTCCGACGCTTTCATCCTCTTCCTGCTGGGCTGCCAGTTCCCGGGCTCGTTCCTGCCGTACGGCCTCGAGCAGGTGGTCGCCTGCGCGCAGCCGCACTTCCGCCTGGTCGAGCACTCGAGCGGGCGTCTCGACTACATCGAGACGATCACGCAGTGGAGCAGGCGGATCGGCGAGCCGAGCCTGCGCAAGAACCTGCTCAAGCTGCGCCTCCTGCCGCGCTGGCTGCGAAGCGCCGAGTTCCGCCACGCGTTCACCTCGGGTGTGAGCGCGAACAAGGTCTGTTTCGAGCGCGAGCTGCTCGATCACTTCCGCATGGTGTTCGAGAAGACCAGCGCCCCGGCGGCGCCCGAGCACGGGGAGGGCTGATGCCGGCCCGCCATCATCGGACGGTCGACCGCACGGTCGCGATCATGGAGGTGGCCTCGCGGGCGACCAGCGGCGTCACGCTGGCCGAGCTCGCGGCGCGCCTGCAGGCGCCGAAGTCTTCGATCCAGGAGCTGACCAACGGGCTGCTGGCGACCGGCTACCTGGTCGAGCGCGACCGGCGCTTTCAGCTGGGTCCGGGCGCGTTCGTGCTCTCGCTGCACACGGCCGGGCTGCCGCTGCGCCAGGTCAAGCACGAGGAACTGGAGCGCGCGCAGGAGCGGGTCGGCACGACGCTGTTCGTCGGCGCACGCCTCGGCGACGACCAGGTCTTCGTCGACCAGGCCGGGGAGGACGTGCTGATGGA
>CAZABN010000139.1:0-4438 GCA_964483345.1 uncultured Solirubrobacteraceae bacterium | reverse complement strand
GCAGCGGCGTGACCGCGAGGTTGTTGCAGCCGACCGAGGTGTGGATGCCGGAGCACCCCCACGACATCTCCTCCTCGATCAGCGCGCCGTCGAGGTAGCCGATCCCGCCGCCTCCGTAGGCCTCGGGGATGTGGGTGTTCAGCAGCCCCACCTCCCACGCCTTGCGGATGATCTCCTCGGGGAACGTGCCCTCGCGGTCGTACTCCCAGGCGACCGGCCGGATCTCCTTCTCGGCGAAGTCGTGGGCGAGCTCGCGCAGCGCGAGCTGCTCTTCGCTCAGCGTGAAATCAACCATCGTTGCGACCTTTCTGCGGCGGCGGGACCGGACTGGCGGGGGAGCGACCCCTCGATCCGGCTGGGGGCCGGCCGAGCGCTCGCTCGCCGGCTGAAAAGCTTGGGGAACGGCCCGGGCGTCAGATCACCTTCAGGTGGCCGACGAGAGCCCGGCGACGAGCGAGGCGAGCGAGCCGAACTGGCTCTCCAGCGCGAACACGCCGTTGAGCAGCTTCGACGACGGCTGCGGGTTGGCCGGGACGGTGATCGTCTGCGGCTTGTTGAGCTGGCTGAGCGTGGCATCGAGGCTCAGCGAGCCGCCGGTCAGTCCGTCGATCGCCCCGGCCGCGATCGCCGGCACGGTGAAGGCGATGTCGAGGTCGAACTCGCGCACGACGTGATCCGCGACGCCCGTGTAGACGTCGACCTGCGCCTTGGTCACCGCGGACTCGAGCAGCGGCAGCAGGCTGGTGGCGTTCGCCGCCCCCTTCGATCCGGTCGCGCCGCCGATCAGCTTCGAGACGTCGCCGAGCACGTTGGCGACGTCGATCTGCGCCTGCACGTGCTCGGTGACCACGCCGTCGAGGGTCTTCTCGCCGAGGTCGCGTGGATCGGTCAGCCACGAGCGCGGGTCGATCCCGAGGCCGCCCAGCATCCCGGCCCCCCCGGTCGCCCCGGCCCCCCCGGTCGCCCCGGTCGCGCCGAGGCTGGCCGGCAGCGCGTAGAAGGTGCCACCGAGACCGACGTAGCTCTTGCCGCCGAGGCTGTCGAAGCCGATCTTGGCGCTCGAGGAGCCGGCGGAGAGCGTGGCCGCGAGATCGGCCGAGAGCTCGCCGCCGTCGTGTGCGAAGGGCCCGGAGACGCTCAGCGCGATCGGCTTGCCGTCGAGCGCCTTGATGCCGTCGAGCGCGAGGTCGACGTTCAGCGTGACGATGCCCGAGCTGATCGCGTCGCTCGCCGCGAAGGACTGCGAGACGAGCGCCGCCGGGGTGAGCTTCGCGGACGCGGTCTTCTTCGCGTGGCCCCCGCCGCCGCAGGCTGCGACCGCGAGCGCGACGGCGATCGCGAGGGAAACGACTGCGAGGCGTCGAAGGTGCGGACGGGATGCACGACCGACACGGCTCATGATCATGGAGGCTAGCACTCGGGTTGTGGGGCGGTTCGCGGTCGCAGGCGCGGTCGCGGGCGTGGTCGCGCTGCTCGCGCTCGGCGCCGGCGCCGGCGCCGTGTCGGCCGACCCGCACGCCGCGGCCGGCGGTCCGCAGGCCCGTTCGCCACTCGAGCTGGTGCTCGACCACGGCCGTGTGCGCAAGCTCACGGCGCTGGCCGCGGCGGCGTCCGCGTCGACGCCCGTGGCGGCGGTGGCGCCGCAGGCGGGAGCCGCCGCCAAGGCCGGGCTGAGCTTCCCGCAGGCGCTCGCGGCGCTCGCGGCCAGGCACGAGCTGAGCGGCGCGCTCGCCGCCGGCGACCGCGCCGCCTGGATCGCGGCGCGCGTCTCCTTCAAGCGGCTGAGCGGGACGCGCCGCAGCGAGCTCGGTGCCGTGCTCGCCACGCTGACGGCGGTCGCGCACGCGGGCGAGCTGACCCCCTCACGGGTGCCGGAGCTGATGCTGACGCTTTCGAGCAACCGCCAGTGGTGGACGAGCGGGCCGCTGCTCGCGGCGGATCAGCGGGTCGGCTTCCCCGGCAGCGGGCTGGTCTGGGAGTACTACCCGGGGCAGGGCATCGAGATCCAGTGGCTCGGCACCTTCGGCGCCGCCAACGGCCTCTACGACGACCACCGCTACAACGCGCTCGAGGCGCTGCTGAACCAGGCGGTCAGCCTCGCCGCGCTGCGCGGCGGCGGGATCGCCTGGGAGTACGACTTCTCGTTCGACGGCGGTGCGCCGCCGTGGGTGTCGGGGATCACCGAGGGGACCGCGGTGGAGGCGCTCGCCGCCGCCGGCACGGTGCTCCAGCAGCCGGCCTACCTCGCCGACGCGCACCAGGCGCTCGGCATCTTCACGCTCGACGCGCCGGTCGGGATCCGCTCGCCGACCGCCGCCGGAGCCCGCTACCTGATCTACAGCTTCGCCCCGCACGAGTACGTGATCAACGCGTTCGTCCAGTCGCTGGTCGGGCTGTTCGACCTCGCGAGCACCGGCGACACGCTCGCCGCCTCGCTGTTTCGCGCCGGCGACGCGCAGGCCCAGCTCGACGTGCCGCGCTACAACACCGGCTACTGGTCGCTCTACGACCAGTACAGCGAGTCCACGCTGAGCTACCACGAGCTGCTGACCGGCTTCCTCGTCAACCTCTGCGCGCAGACGCACGAGACGACGCCGATGGCGCTCGCGATCCTCGGCCTGCAGCCACCCAGGGGCGCCACCGGGACGACCGGCGCAACCGGCGCAACCGGTGCAACCGGAGCGACCGGGGCCACCGGCGCGACCGGCGCGACCGGGACCGGCGGCACGCCGTTCGGTGGCGCGACCGGCGCGACCGGCGCCAGCGGGGCGACCGGTCCGAGCGGGCCGAGCGGCAACCCCAACGACGTCTTCTGCACCGCCGCGGCGAGCTTCAAGGCCGACCTGACACAGCCACCCGTGCTCGCGATCGGGCATCTTCCCGCCACCCGCGCCACGCTCGTCGCGCACGTGCCGATCAAGCTCTCGAAGATCGCCAACGTGACCTTCGCCGTCTCCTACGGCGGGCGCGTGGTGTCGCAGACCACGCTCGAGCTCGGCCACGGCTCGCACTCGCTGGCCTGGCGTCCGCCGCACGCCGGCACCTGGACGGTGACGCTCAGCGCCGTCGACCTCGCCGGCAACCGCGCGCAGACCTCGGCGACGGTGAGGATCCTCGCGCCGCCGCCCCACCACCACAAGCCGAAGGGCTGAGGCGCGCGTACAATCGATCGGGTGCCCGAGGCGACCGACGGTCAGCGTGCAGCACGGACCGCGCCCGGCCCGCTGATCCGGGTCTTCCGGGCGTGGCGCGTGCTCTCGCCGCAGCAGCGCCTGACGGCGCTCGCGGCGCTCTCGCTGTGGGTCACGATGTTCCTGCCCTGGTACAGCGAGACCGCCGTCTCGGTCGGCAAGACGCCGAGCAGCGCGAGCGTGACGCTGACGGCGTGGGGCGCCTTCTCGTTCGTCGAGCTGGCGGTGCTGCTGATCAGCGCCGCCGTGCTGGCGCTGCTGTTCGCGCGCGGCGAGCGCCGCGCCTTCCATCTGCCGGGCGGCGACGGCGGCGTGATCATCCTCGCCGGCGCCTGGGCGGCGGTGCTGATCTTCTACCGCATGCTCGACCAGTCCTCGCTCACCAGCGGCCGCAACGGCATCCTCACGACCGGCATCCAGTGGGGCATCTTCCTCGCGCTGTTCGCCGCGATCTGGCTCGCCTACACGGGTGTCGCGATGCGCCGCGCGCACCGTGCGGAGCCGGCGCTCGCCGACGACCCGACCGTGCATCTGCGCAACCTCCGCCACGGGGTCCGCGCCGCCGAGCCCCCGCGGGCGGCCGCCACGCGAAGCGCTCCCGCGGGCGAGGAGCCGCGCGAGCATCGCGGCGTCACGCGCGAGGACGCCGAGCAGCTCTCGTTCGAGCTGCCGCGCGATCACGACGAGTAGTCCCCCTCTTTGCCGGTGGGTGCATGCACCCACCGGGGAGACGGTGCATGCACCGTCTCCGGGTTCGGCGCATGCGCCGAACCCCCACGCCTTCCTATGATTGGCTGAATGGACGCGCTGCCCGAATCGGTCGACGCGGTCGCCGAGGGGTTGCGCGCGGCCGGCTACCTGCCGGGCGGGTCGACGGCGCTGGTCGCCTATCTCGCGACGCGGCTGGAGCGGCCCGTGCTCGTCGAGGGTCCCGCCGGCGTCGGCAAGACCGAGCTGGCGAAGGCGATGGCGAGCTATCTCGGGCGCGAGCTGGTGCGCCTGCAGTGCTACGAGGGGCTCGACGAGGCCAAGGCGCTGTACGAGTGGAACTACCGCAAGCAGCTGCTGCGGATCCAGGCCGAGGCCGACGGGGCCGGCTGGGCCGAGGTTCAGGACGACATCTTCGGCGAGGAGTTCCTGCTCGCGCGGCCGCTGCTGCAGGCGATCTCGGCGAAGCGGCCGGTCGTGCTGCTGATCGACGAGATCGACAAGACCGACCAGGAGTTCGAGGCGATGCTGCTCGAGCT
>CAZABN010000138.1:0-4526 GCA_964483345.1 uncultured Solirubrobacteraceae bacterium | reverse complement strand
ACATCTCGATCGTGATCGCCGTGCACGACGCGAGGCTCGCGGCGAGCAGCTCCTCGGGGTTGGGCCCCTCGTCGTCGCCGCCGCGGCTGCGCGGCTCGTCGGCCACGAGCTGGTGGTCGCGGATCGAGACCGTGTGCGAGAAGTTCGCCGAGCGGCGAGCCGTGGCTCGCAGCGTGCTGACCTGCATCGGGGTGTGCCTTTCGTCGAGGGCCTTGCTTGATGGTACTAGCGCCAGACCAAATCTAAGCCAGGGGATTGATCACCAGGCCGGTCAGCACCTTGGGGAAGAAATACGTCGATTTCGGCGGCATGTTGACGCCGGCCGCCGCGACCGCCCTGACCGCCTCGACCGGCGTCGGGCGCAACAGGAACGCCGCGTCGTAGGCGCCGGAGTCGACGAGTTCGAGCGCCTGGGCGCTGTCGCGCGCGTAGCCGAAGCCGTGCAGGTGGGAGATGTCCTCGTCGGTCAGACCCAGCGCACCCTTCAGCAGCAGCGCCTCCAGCACCCCGGTGTCGAGACGGCGGTAGGCTGGCGGCAGCCCCGGGAGCGCGGCGTCGGCGATCGCCTGATCGCGCAGCACGAGGTGAAGCGCCCGCTCCGCATCCACGTAGCCGAGCTCGAGCGGACCGAGGCCGGGCGCCGGCGCGATCCGCTCGCGCGCCACCGCCGTCGCGACGAAGTCGCGCTCGATCGCCTCGGCCAGCGCGGCGCGCCGCGCCGCGTCCAGGCCCCCAACCAGCCGATGGGTCGGGAAGACCGTCAGCCCCGGGTCCTCCAACGCCACCAGGCACATCAGCACGTAGCGGTGCTCGCCCTCGCCGCCGACCTCGTCGGCGTAGACGCGAGCGGTCTCGTAGCGGTGGTGGCCGTCGGCGATCAGCAGCTCGGCGCCGGCGAGTGCTGCCTGCACCGCTTCGATCGCGCTCGCATCGCCGCAGCGCCACAGGCGGTGGACCGTGCCGTCGCCGTCGGTCACCTCGCCCCACGGTTCGCCGCTGGTGGTGGCGGAGAGCGCTCCCCAGGCGCTCGCCGCCGGATCCGAGTACAGCGAGAAGATCGGCGAGAGGTTCGCGCGAGTCGCGCGCGTCAGGCGCAGGCGGTCCTCCTTCGGCCCGGGGTGCGTGCGCTCGTGCGGGCGGATCCTTCCGGCCCCGTAGTCCTCGACACGCACCCGCGCGAAGAAACCGTGGCGCGTCCGCAGCTGACCGTCGGGCCCGCGGTAGAGCTGCTCGAGCGGCCAGAGCGCCGGCTCGCTGTCGCGGACGAGCACGCCCGAGCGCTGCCACTCGTCGTAGAGCTGCGCGGCGTGCTCGTATGGCTCCGCGCCGTCGGGCAGGTCGATCTCGACGACGTTGTGCGGCGAGCGCGCGACGAGCTCCGCGCGTTGCGCCGCGTCGATCACGTCGTACGGCGGAGCAACGACGTCGGCCAGCGCGCCCGCGCTCGCGAGGTCGTAGTGCACCGCCCGCAGTGGTTGAACATCGGCCATCGCCGGCGCGGAGGCTAGTGGTTCGCCGCGCGCCGTGTCCGGGTCGCGCCGTCGCCCTCGGCCAGTGGCGACCGCCGCGCGGTGGCGCCGCCCGCCGGGCCCCTACTCTTCGTTGCGACGGGGCGTGGCGCAGCCTGGTAGCGCACTCGCTTTGGGAGCGAGAGGCCGTCGGTTCAAATCCGACCGCCCCGATTTGCCGCAGAGGCGGGTTCTCGCCCGGCCGGCGCAACCCTGAGTGGGACATCCCCAAGCCCAAGGAGTCCAATCGCCATGACCGTGCTCGATAGCTTCCGCCTCGACGGCAGGGTCGCCGTCGTCACCGGCGGCAACCGCGGCCTCGGCCACACCTTCGCCCGGGCGCTGCGCGAGGCGGGTGCGCGCGTGGCGATCGCGGCGCGCGATCAGGCGCGATCGGAACGCGTCGCGCGCGAGCTGGACGCCTTCGCGGTGGCGACCGATGTCACCGACGCCGCCAGCGTGGCGGCGATGCTCGAGACGGTGACCGCCGAGCTCGGGCCGGTCGACGTGCTGGTCAACAACGCCGGGTTGTGCTTCCACCGGCCGGCGCTCGAGGTACCGGAGGAGGAGTGGCGCGCGGTGTGGGATGTGAACGTCGACGGGCTCTGGCGCTGCAGCCGCGCCGTCGGCGCGCAGATGGTGGCGCGCGGCAGCGGCGTGATCGTGAATATCGGGTCGCTCTCGGGGATGGTCGTCAACCGCCCGCAGATGCAGCCGGCCTACAACGCCTCGAAGGCGGCGGTGCACCAGCTGACGCGGTCGCTGGCCGCCGAATGGGCGCCGTTCGGGGTCCGCGTCAACGCGCTCGCCCCGGGCTATGTCAAGACCGAGATGGCGCCGGTCGACCGCCCCGAATTCAAACGCCACTGGATCGACGACGCACCGATGCAGCGCTACGCGCTGCCGGAGGAGCTGGGGCCATCGCTCGTCTACCTCGCGAGCGACGCATCGAGCTTCATGACCGGGTCGGTGCTCGTCATCGACGGCGGCTACACGCTCTGGTAGGCATCACCTCAGGTGACCGGACGCTCGAGCCGCTCGTGCTTTTCGCTGAGGTGCGTCAGGACCGCGGCTCGAGGATCACGAGCGGGATCTCGCGCTCGGTGCGCTGCTGGTAGGTCTCGTATCCGGCGTAGGCGGCGACCACCTTGGGCCACAGCCGCGCTCGTTCCTGGGGATCGGCGACGCGGGCCCGAACCGCCAGGCGCCGCGACCCGATCTGCACGTTCGTGTCGGGGTGCGCCTTGAGGTTGTGAAACCACGCCGGATGACGCGGGTAGCCGCCCTTCGAAGCGACCAGCACGACGTTCTCGCCGTCGCGGACATAGACCAGTGGCGTCGTTCGCCTGACTGCGCTCCGCGCGCCGACATGATCGAGCAGCAGCATCGTCGGGCCGCCGCGGAAGCGATGGCCGACGCTGCCGCGTGTCGCGCGGTAGATCAGCGTGTGCAGCCCGATCGCGCGCTGCAGCGACGGCCAGTGACGATCGGTGTTCACGCGCTCCGCCGGCCTTCGCGCAAGCCGTGCGTGGGTTCGGAGGATCGAACGCGGAGCGCCACGGCGCACTCAGCCCGTGCTCGGGTCGGCCACGCGTGCCACGAACAGGATCGCTCCGCTCGCATCGTCACGCAGCAGCAGCAGGTAGGGGTGGTCGAGGTTCACCGTGACCGGCGGACCGGTTGGCAGTGCGATCGCGGTCGGGCCGACGATGCCGGTCGCGGCAGCAGCGACCGTGCCCTGTTCGTCGATCTTCAGGTCGGCGGCGTGTTCGACCAGGGAGATCTGCAGCGGCACCTTCGTCGTGATGCCGCGGAAGTCGGCTGCGGGGCTGAACGCGTCTCTCATGCCGAGCGCCTGCAGCGGTCCGCTCAGGGAGGTCTGGGTGTGCAGGTGGAGCTTCGGCATCAGCAGGTTGACCTGCCGGTTGCGCAGTGCCGCGACGAGCGACGCGAGCGTGGCCGCGTTCAAGGTCGGCTGAAGGGCGGTCAGCGACTCACCGCTCGGCAGGATCGCGAGCAGCGACAGCGATGAGGAGCGGTAGGGCAGCTCGACGGCCTGGTAGTGCGCCGAGGAGGCGTAGAGGTAGGCGGCGTCCGGCGCGGACATGAAGGGGACGATGACGCGCTGCCCGGCCGCGGTGGTGAACGGCGCATCGTGCGTCAGTCGCGTTTCGAACGGCGCCGCCCAGTTCGCCTTCAGGTAGATCGCGTTGGCGAGCACGAACACGGTCGCCGAGGACACCGAACCCTCCGGAAGCAGGTTCTGGATCAGGCTTGCGGTGTGGTGCGATACCCAGCCGTTGATCGACTCGCGCGCGGCCTCCGGCGCGCCGCTGAAGTTGGTCGCCTGCGGCGGCGCGCCGAACGTCTGCGACAGCGTGTTGACGAACGGCGCCTGGAGCGGGACGCCCTGCTCGATCCAGAGCGCGTTGGCCAGCTCGAGCGTCGGTGCTCCTGCGACGCCGCTCGGGGCTGCCGCTGCGATCGCGTGTCCGATGGTTGCGGCGTTCGCGGTCGCCGCGGCGTTGGAGGAGGCGCAGAGCAGGTGGTCGATCTGCGCGGCGGTGGGTCCCTTCGCGCCGGCGGCGGCCATCGTCAGGGCGGTGTCGACGCTGTAGGGCGAGTAGACCACGTTCCCGTTGCCGCCGACGAGGCGCAGCAGGTTCAGCGCGAAGCCGCTCTCGGCGGTCGCGGCGGCTGCGCCCGCGGTGCGTGCCCCAGCTGCGCCGCTCGGCGCGGCGGAGCCTGCGAGCAGCCCGGCGAGCGCCAGCGCGACAGTGAGCGCGAGGGCTCCGAGCGCTCTACCGCGCATCGTGGCGCTCCCGTCTACGGCGCACACCTCGAACGGTCACCGGCACGCATGACACGCTACAGACCGAGCGGCGGCCGCCGATCAGCTCGGGCCGCCGCCGCTCGTCCCCGGCGTTCGCCAAGATGTCGCCGAGCCCCCGTAGCTCAGCTGGATAGAGCATCGGACTTCTAATCCGAATGTCGCAGGTTCGAATCCTGCCGGGGGCA
>CAZABN010000137.1:0-4565 GCA_964483345.1 uncultured Solirubrobacteraceae bacterium | reverse complement strand
GGCGGCTCGATCGGCGAGCTGGCGGTCAACGGCACCGTCAACGACCTCGCGGTCTCCGGCGCGCGGGCGCTCGCGCTGACCGTCTCGCTGATCCTCGAGGAGGGCCTCGACGCCGGCGTGCTGCGCGCCGAGGTGGCGGCGATCGCGGCCGCGGCGCAGAGCGCCGGCGTCGAGATCGTCGCCGGCGACACGAAGGTCGTGGAGCGCGGCGCCGCCGACGGCATGTACATCTGCACGAGCGGGATCGGCGCGATCGACGCGCGCGCCACGCTCGCGAGCGACGCGATCGCCCCCGGCGATCTGGTGCTCGTCTCCGGCCCGATCGCCCAGCACGGCACCGCGATCATGCTGGCCCGCAACCTGTTCGAGCTGGACGCCTCGATCGAGTCCGACACCTGCTCGCTGTGGCCCGCGGTCGATGCGCTGCTGGACGCCGCCGGCCCGGCGCTCCACTGCATGCGCGACGCGACCCGTGGCGGCGTCGCGTCGGTGCTCAACGAGCTCGCGCGCGCCGCGGGCGTGTCGGTGACCGTGCGGGCCGCGGACGTGCCGGTCGCGCCGAGCGTCGCGGCGGCGGCGGAGCTGCTCGGGATCGACCCGATGTACGTGGCCAACGAGGGACGGCTCGTCGCGTTCGTCGCCCCCGACGCGGCCGAGCGGGCGCTCGCCGCGCTGCGCGGCGTCGCGGGCTGCGAGGAGGCGGCGCTGATCGGCCGCGTCGAGCGCGAGCCGCCCGGGATGGTGCTGGTCGAGACCGGCTTCGGCGGCCGCCGCGTGATGGACCAGCTCGTCGGCGATCCGCTGCCGCGGATCTGCTGAGGCGGTGAGCCGATGCATGAGCTGTCGATCGCGACCGCGATCGTCGACACCGCCACCAGGCACGCGGAGGGACGCCAGGTCGACGTCCTCGCCGTGCGTGTCGGCGCGCTGCGCCAGGTGAGCGTCGATTCGCTTCGCTTCTACATCGGGATCGTCGCGCGCGAGGGTGTCTGCGAAGCGGCGCGCCTCGAGCTGAGCGAGGTTCCGCTGCGCCTGCGCTGCCGCGACTGCGGGCGCGAGTGGGAGCCCGGCGAACCCGAGTTTCGCTGCCCGCACTGCCGCCCCGGTAGCGTTGAGGTCACGGCGGGCGAGGAACTCGAGATCGACTACATCGAAGTGCAGGAGGAGGCCGCATGCATCGCACCAGGGTGAGGATCGTCGAGGACGCACTCGACGCCAACAACACGATCGCCCGCTCCAACCGCGAGGACTTCGACCGCGCGTCGGTGCGCGTCGTCAACCTGATGAGCGCCCCGGGCGCCGGCAAGACGACGCTGCTCGAGGCGGCGCTCGGTGATCTGGGCGCGATCCGCGCCGGCGTGCTCGAGGGAGACGTCCAGGGCAGCCTCGACGCCGACCGGATCGCCCACCTGCACATCCCCGTCGTGCAGCTCAACACCGGCTCGGGCTTCGGCGGCGAATGCCACCTCGACGCCAACATGGTCCGCTCGGCGCTGCCGGCGCTGGCACTCTCCGAGCTCGACCTGCTGATCGTCGAGAACGTCGGCAACCTCGTCTGCCCGGCCGAGTTCCGGATCGGCGAGGACGCCCGCGTGATGATCTCCTCCGTCACCGAGGGCGAGGACAAGCCGCTCAAGTACCCGCTGATGTTCCGTGCCTGCGAGCTCGTCGTGATCAACAAGATCGACCTGCTCCCCCACCTCGACTTCGACCTCGACCTGTTCCGCCACCACCTCGACGCCGTCCACCCGGGCGTGCCGACGATGCTCGTCAGCGCCCGCACCGGCGAGGGCGTCGAGGAGTTCCGCGCCTGGCTGCGCGAGGTCGCCACGCGCGAAGCGGTGCCGGTGTGAGCGGCGCGCGCGCCGGCCGCGGGCGTTGACGGCAGCCCGGTGAGCGAGCGCCGGCGACGGCGCGTGCGCGCACGCGTCGACGGCACCGTCCAGGGCGTCGGCTTTCGCCCGCACGTCCACCGCCTCGCGACCGAGCTGGGCTGCAGCGGCTGGGTGCGCAACGACGAGCGCGGCGTGCTGCTGGAGGTCGAGGGGGATGCGCAGGCCGTCGCCGCGCTGCTCACGCGCCTTCAGTCGCAGGCGCCGCCGCTGGCCGTGATCGAACGGGTGAGCGTTCAGGAGCTCGAACCGACCGGCGGCCTGCGCTTCGAGATCCGCCCCTCGCGCAGCGCGGGCAGCTCGCACGCGCCGGTGACACCCGACAGCGCGACCTGCGAGGCGTGCCTGCGCGAGCTGTTCGATCCCGGCGACCGCCGCCACCGCTACCCGTTCATCAACTGCACCGACTGCGGCCCGCGTTTCACGATCATCCGCGCCGTCCCCTACGACCGCCCGCAGACCACGATGGCCGCCTTCACGATGTGCGAGCGCTGCGCCGCCGAATACGAGGACCCCGCCGACCGCCGCTTCCACGCCCAGCCGAACGCCTGCCCGGCCTGCGGCCCGCACGCCCGGCTGACCGACGCCGACGGCGCCAGCCTCGACACCGACGCCGGTCCCGACGCGGTCGCCGCCGCGGCGCGCTGCCTGCTCGACGGCGCGATCGTCGCGGTCAAGGGGCTCGGCGGCTACCACCTCGCCGCGCGCGCCGACGACGAGGCCGCGGTCGCGCGGCTGCGTGAGCGCAAGCACCGCGAGGAGCGGCCGTTCGCGCTGATGGCGCCCGATCTCGACGCGGCGCAGGAGCTGGTCGCGCTCCGCGCGAGCGATCGCGCGCTGCTGTGCTCGCGCGCGCGCCCGATCGTGCTCGCGCCACGGCTCCCCGGCGCGCGCGTCGCGGACTCGCTCGCGCCCGGCTGCGCCGACCTCGGGGTGATGCTCCCCTACTCGCCGCTCCATCACCTGCTCGCCCGCGACTTCGCCGCCGGCGCGGCGGCCGCGGGCGCCGGCGCGGCGCTCGTGATGACCAGCGGCAACGTCAGCGACGAGCCGATCGCCTACGAGGACGCCGACGCGATCGAGCGGCTCGCCGCGATCGCCGATCGCTTCCTCACCCACGATCGCCCGATCCACATGCGCACCGACGACTCGCTCGCGCGCACGACCGCCACGGGCGGCGCGGACGGCGTGCTGATGCTACGCCGCTCGCGCGGCTACGTGCCTGCCGCGATCCCCCTGGCGGTCGCGACCGAGCGCCACGTGCTGGGCGCCGGCGCCGAGCTGAAGAGCACGTTCTGCGTCGCCAAGGGCACCCGCGCGTGGGTCAGCCACCACATCGGCGACCTCGCCAACCTCGAGACGCTGCGCTCGTTCCGCGACGGCGTCGCGCATTTCGAGCGCCTCTTCGACGTGGCGCCACAGATCGTCGCGCACGACCTCCACCCCGACTACCTCTCGACCCGCTTCGCGCAGGAGCTCCCGGGCGTCGAGCTGGTCGCGGTCCAGCATCACCACGCGCATCTCGCCGCCGCGGCGGCCGAGCACGGCGTGCGCGGGCCGGTGGTGGGCGCGATCCTCGACGGCGCGGGCCTCGGCGACGACGGCACGATCTGGGGCGGCGAGATCCTCGTCGGCGACCTCGCCGGCTTCGAGCGCGCCGCCCACCTGTGGCCGGTGTCGCTGCCGGGCGGCGACGCCGCCGCGCGCGAGCCCTGGCGGATGGCCTGCTCGTGGCTTCTGGCGTGCGCCCAGTCGCCGCAGACGCCGGAGCAGCTCCCGATCCCGGCGGCGCTCGCACGCGAGGTCACGCCGGAGCGCTGGCAGCAGGTCGCGCGGCTCGCGCGCTCGGGCTTCCAGGCGCCCGTCACGACCAGCGCCGGGCGGCTGTTCGACGCCGTCGCGGCGCTCTGCGGGGTGCGGGCGCACGCCAGCTACGAGGGTCAGGCGGCGGCGCTGCTCGAGTCGAGCTGCGATCCGCGCGAACGGGGCGCCTACCCGATGAGCGTGCTGGACGCCCCGCGGCCGGGGGCGCCCGCGCTGCTCGACGCGCGCGAGCTGGTGCGCGCCGTGGACGGCGAGCTGGCGGCGGGTGTCAACCCCTCGCTCGTCGCGGCCCGCTTTCACAACGGGCTCGCCGACACGCTCGCGCAGGCCTGCGCGGCGGTCGCCGGCGCCCGCGGCCTCGACACCGTCGTGCTATCCGGCGGCGTCTTCCAGAACCGCCGCCTGCTGGCGCGAACGCACGAGCGGCTGCGCCGCGACGGCCTGCGGGTGCTGATCCCGCGGCTGCTGCCACCCAACGACGGCGGCATCTCCTACGGACAGGTCGCCGTCGCCATCAGCCGGCGCCCGGCCTGACGCGCGAGATCCTTCGAGGGCGCGAAGCGCCCCCCTGAAAAGCCCTCCCGGTCTAACCCGATGCCTCGGTGTCGCCGAGCCGCGCGCTCCAGCGTTCTTCGATGTGTGCGAGGCGCCAGATCGTGAGTGCGATCAGCCAGGTCGCGGCGAAGGTGCCGACGATGATGAGGCCGAGCGTGTTGATGTTGATGTGTTCGAGCGCGGTCCAGAAGCGGCCCTGCGCGTTCAGTTGGGTGGCGGCGACGCCGGCGAGCTCGAGTGTGCCGATGATCAGTGCGACGGCGACGGAGAGGCCGGTGATGGTGAGGTTGTAGT
>CAZABN010000136.1:0-4583 GCA_964483345.1 uncultured Solirubrobacteraceae bacterium | reverse complement strand
TGACCCGCACGGCGTCCGGGATCGTCTCGGAGAGCCGTGTCGCGAGTTCCAGGCCACCGAAGCCAGCGCCAAGGACCAGGACATGCTTTTTCACGCGCGGCACACTACTTCAGCCCCGACAGATTTCCGCTTCTCAGAAAAGCAGCAACCAACCCGCCGTGGGGGTGCGTTGCCGCTTGGCGCGAACGAGATCCGACGCCAGGCGTTCTGGTCTGCAGCGCGCTGTGCTTTGCGCGAACAGGAGCACTCGGCGACGCGGCGTGACTTTCCTCCTTCGCGCCCCGCGTGTGCTGCCAAGCTGGCGCGTGGCAGGGGATCCTGCGGTACCGTTCGCGACCGCCTGGATGACGCAATCAGCTGGAGCTCGCCGATGATGGATACGACGTGCCACATGTCGATCTCGCTCGATGGCTTCGTCGCCGGGCCCGACCAGAGCCGGGAGAACCCGCTTGGCAAGCGGGGCCGGGAAGTTCATGGCTGGCACCTTGGCGACGAGCGCGCCAACGACGCCGATGAGACGGCGACCGGCTGGCTCATGCGCCCGCGCGGTGCCTACGTGATGGGGCGCAACATGTTCGGGCCGGTTCGCGGCGGTTGGGACGAGGACTGGCGCGGCTGGTGGGGCCCCGAACCGCCCTACCACGCGCCGGTATTCGTGCTCACCCACCACCCCCGCGACCCGATCGAGCTGGAGGGCGGGACAACCTTCCACTTCGTCGAGGGCTTCGACGCGGCCTACGCTCAAGCGTGCGCAACGGCCGGCGAGGGCGGCGTCGATATTGCGGGTGGCGCCTCGACGGTCCGCCAGGCCCTCGCGGCGGGCGTGATCGACGAGCTGATCCTCGACATCGTTCCCGTCCTGCTTGGCTCGGGCGAGCGGATGTTCGACGGCGTCGAGTCCTTCGCGTTCGAGCCCGTCGAGGTGCTGCACTCGCCGCTCGCGACGCATATCCGCTACCGCCGCTCGGGATGAGCCGGAGCCCGGCAGGCCCAGCCGTGTCGCGAGCGATCGGGTTGCGGCACACGTGTTTCGCTGGCGTGACGTGCCTCAAGAAGTCGTCCCGACCGTTCTCGATTGCGGGGAACGCAGAAGCCTGACGACTCCTTTTCGCGCAGCCCGACAACGGGGGTGTGTGGCAGGATCGGCGCTGTGGGCTTGAGAATTCGGCGTGGAGGCCAGGCGGACGCGGGTGCTGCGGCGGACCTGTGGCTGCGGGCACGCGAGTCGGCTCTCGGCGTGATCCCGGCGCCCGTCCATTCCGATGAGGAGGTGCGGTCGTGGTTCACTGCGCACGTTGTGCCCGCACTCGAGCTGTGGGTGGCGGAGTCAGAGGAGCTGGAGTTGCTTGGGCTCCTAGTCCTCGACGGGGACTGGATTGACCAGCTCTACGTGGACCCTGAGTGGACCGGCCGCGGGGTTGGGGGCCGCCTAGTCGAGGTCGCGAAACGTGAGCGACCGCACTCTCTGCGTCTCTGGACGTTCGCCTCGACCGGGCGAGCCCAACGGTTCTACGAACGCCACGGCTTCGTCGAGGTGAACCGCACGAACGGCAGTGAGAACGAGGAGCACGCGCCAGACGTCCAGTACGCCTGGTCTGGGGACTAAGGCTGTCGGAAGTCGCGCTTTGCGACAGCGTGGCTGCGGTCGTGGCTCGAGGCGAGACGGCGCGGCTGGCTGTGTCAGGGTGAGCGATGGACTGGAGAATCTTGGCACGGGGTGGCGGCCGTCGCTGGCAGCGCTCGCAGTGTGACGGGGCGTGATTTTGGCCTCAACCGGAACCCGTATCGAACGACCGGAGTAACGGAGCGCCCCGTGGCTGGCCTGGAGTCAGCCGGGAACGATCACGTGCTTGGCGGTCTTCATTGTGAACGTGACTATCGCGGTGACCGCGGAAGACGCGATGCCGTTGGCGGCCGTGGTGATCGTGAGCTTCGCCCGCATACGTTTGAACCGCCGCAACAGCTCACGTCCTGCGGCGTTCAGCGTCAGTTTGACCGTTTCGGACTGGCCCTCTGGACCCGTGAAGCTCGTCTGCCCCACGAGCACCTTTCGCCAGCGTCCATGGGGTGGCCGAGCGGCTGACACACCGAGAACCGTCTTCCCGTGGGCGGCGAGCTCCTCAACCGTCCGAGCGGTGATCGCTCCCGTGCACTCCTGACCGACGAGCCCACCGCAGGCAAGCTCGACACTCGCAACGTCGCCTTCGAGCGACGGTGAGGCAGCATAGTCAGCATTGGGCGGCTGCACCGGATCGAACGTCACCTCGGCGCCTGTGAAGGCCCCGGCGCTCAGTTGGCCGCCAACAGCGGTGCACTGCGTGATCGACGGGCACGCAACACTGTTGATGATCTGCGCGCCGGCGATCGTAGTCGCGGTCGGAGCGCCCGGCGCGGTCGGGTTAAATGTCACCACAAATCGCTCGCCACCCCACGCTGTGCACTGTGTGGCTGACGGGCACACAACGCTAACGGCGCCGAGACCACCCGTAAAGGCGGCCTCAGTCGAGGGGCCGGGTGCGAGAGGATTGAACGTGATCTCGACCGCGTTGTGACCCGCGCCTCCGACGGCGGTGCACTGCGTGACCAACGGGCACGCAACCCCATCGAGCCCTAGGTCGATGCCAAGCGTGACGGGGGCGGGGCTTCCGGGGGAGGTCGGATCGAAGGTGATCTCCTGACCGTCAGCTCCAGTCCAGCCGACTGCAACGCACTCCGTGACCGAGGGGCAGCTAACGGCGTTGAGATAGCCCGAATCGGGGTTGAACGTGACAGGGGTCGGGTTGCCCGGTGCGGTCGGGTTGAATGTGACCTCCTGCTTTGGCGAGAAGACTCCCCCAGGATCGGGGCCCACCGCGGTGCATTGCGTGGTCGATGGACACGCTAGGTTGGGGAGTGGGACACCGTAATTCACTGGGATCGGGTTGCCCGGCAACGCTGGGTCGAACGTCAGCTCGTGTGCAGACTCGTCGATCGCTGTGCACAGCGTGAGCGACAGGCACGCAATGTCGCCGCCGAACAGATACGGGCCAGTCTCGACCGTGGCCGGGGTCGGACTGCTCGATGAGGCAGGGTTGAACGTGACCTCCTGCACCTCGTTGGGGATGTCGCTTCCGACCGGACTGACGACGGACCCGATCGAGGTGCACTGCGTGACCGACGGGCACGCGACGCTGACAAGACTTCGGACGCCAGCAATCGTCGTCGAACTGAGCGACGGCAGCGCGGCTTGCACAGCCCCCACCGGGAAGCCAAGAAACGCAAGCACACCAGCCAAACACAACAGCCTTCCAAGCGAACGAATCGGCCTGATGCGGGCTGCGCGTGCCGACATGCGACTCCTCCCTCTCTCGGCTAACGAACGGTGCTGCGCTTCGCGTGCCTCCAGATTGCATCACAGCCGGCACGCAGGTCGCCGACGCACGAAGTCCCTGAATCGCTCGTTCCTCCTTCCGCGTGACACCGACACGCTGCGCCAGGGTTGGGTCGGCCGAGTGTGCGGGGTCCCGCCAGTCAAGAGCCTCCGCTTCCTACCCTATCGGGGTGTAGGGGTCGCCCGACCGACTACTTGAACGGCACGGTCACCGGCCCTGGCACCTTGGCAAAGACCGCCATGAAGTCGCGGTCGTCGGGGGTGAGGTAGCGGTCGGGGGACTGCTGGGGCTGGGGCTCGACCATCGTCGGCCCGAGGCCGTTCTTGTGAGAGTAGGTGATCAGTGTGTGCCATTCGGGGTTGATGTCGAACTCCATCCCGCGAACCGCGCCGATGTGCTGAAGGATCTGGGCGAGTGAGATCACCGTCGCCTCCGACGCGACGACGAACATCACGTTGCCGTGGGAGTCGATGCCGACGGCGGTGCGTGGGGTGAAGGTGACGCCGCCCAGGGTAAAGCCCCACTGGATGCTGTTCGGATCGATGTTCAGCTCGGGGTTGGGCTTGCCGTCCCAGAGGATCGGTGTGAGGCTCTGGCGCGCCCAGGCGATATTGGCCGGCGCTTCCGGCCCGCCGCTCCATTTGACGATGTTCACCGTTCCGTTGCGGTAGCCGACGAGCGTCGCGTTGCCATCGATCAGCGGTTCATTGGTGTGGCCGTTGACCGCCGAGCCGTTGTTGGTGTCGACGTGCGTGAAGGCCCCGTTGAAGGTGGCGAGGAGCCGGTAGCGCTGATCGACGGGGACCATCATCGGACCCCGGGCGATCGCGCTCGGTGGCTCATAGCGGCCGGGGTAGTAGGCGAGGTCGGTGCGGGTGTGGTCGATCCACAGGACGTAGGCGACGATCGAGGGGTACTCCGTGCTGGGCCGGTAGGTCGTGACGAGCACCGGCGGCTGGCCGTCGACGGTTGGCCCCGTGCGGCGCCAGACGCCTTCGCCGGGCAGTGGCGTGGCGAACACCGGTTTGATCGGGGGCGGTAGGTAGGTGCTGTGTTTGGCGTGCTTGACGCGAGGCAGTACCGGGCTCAGCCCGACGCTGGGTAGGCGCTTGAGCCCAGGGCCGCCCTTTCGGGGTGTGCTTGCGCTGTAGTGCTCCGCCGTGTCGATGATCCAGTTGCCGAAGGGCACGTCGTCGCGCACCCACTCCGCGG
>CAZABN010000135.1:0-4607 GCA_964483345.1 uncultured Solirubrobacteraceae bacterium | reverse complement strand
CCGCGCAGAGCTGCGGCGAGCGGAAGGGCCTGCCCGATCAGTAGCCGCTGCCAGCGCCAGGCGGGAAGCCCCGCTGCGGGCCATGAGCGGATGGTCCTTCCGTCACGGCTGATCTCGTGCGCGCCGAACTCCGCGGCAGTGATCCGCAATCCGAGTCCCCCGCGATCGTCGATCGCCATGGCCACGCGGCCGTCGGCGTAGCGAACCTCGCGCAGGCGCTCGCCGCCGCGGTCCTCTGCCGGCGTCAATGCGTCGTCGAGCAGCAGACGCGTGGCATCCGCCACCTCGTCGCCCCTCCGCTCGGCGATGCCGAGAACCGGGTAGGAGCCCCGCAGCATCAGCCCGAACCCTTCGCCCTGCCAGACGTCTTGCCGCCCAGGCGAGAAATCGGCATCCGCCGCGAGCTGCGGCGTCATCCGTGACGGTCGAAGGTCACCCGATCGATCGACCGGACCCACGACCTACGCATCCGGTTTGACGGCGAGCAGCCCACGCTCGACCAATCCGGAGCAGAGCGTCAGCAGGTCGGACTGCACCAATTCTTGATCCTGTCCGTAAAGGGCGGCGATGGCTGATGCGGCATCCGCGATCACCTCGTGCTGCTGGAGGGTCTGGAGCATGCGCCCGGCGGTCGGATTGAGTCCGTGGTAGGTGCCGGTTTGCAGGTTGAGCACGATCGTCTCAGCGGCAAAGGCGCGAAAGACCACATGCGCGGGCACCTGCACCGCGGTCATCGGGGAGAGTGTCTGTTGGGCTTTGGGCAACACGCGTCTCCAAGTGTGTCGGCCGATCAGACGCTCTTCTGCAGCTTTGTTTGCAGGATTGCGCCGAGTTCGGCTGGCGGCACGTCCACCCCCGCCTCCACACAAAATACGGGAACGCGTTCGACAAGATCGCTGATCGCCTCGAACCGGCGTCGCTGTGCCCCGGGCATCCTGCGGAAGGCGAGGCTGTACGGAGTCACGTCGAGCGTTGTCGCGGGCAGACGGGAAACGCTGGCGGGCCCGTTTCCGCCGCGCTTGAGCAGCACGACCGCGGCGAGCGGCAGATCGCCCTCGCTGAACCGTCGGACGAGCACCCATGCCTCCCGTGACGAGTGGTTGTCAAACGTCGCGAGCACCTCCCCGAGCGCCTCGGGCGTGACCTGTATTCCCGGGTCCTGCGAGATGTTCATCAGGTTCGGGCCCGGATGGGCGACGATCTGCTCGCCGCGCCGCTCAACCGCCAGGATGTCGTCCGTTACGAGCGGCCAGCCGTCGAGCGCCAGCTGCGCCGCCAGCGAGCTCTTGCCGGATCCCTGCGCAGCCACGATCGCAACCGCTCCGTCAGGTCCCTCAACGGCGCTCGCATGCAGCAGGACGGCGCCGTGCAGCAGGGCAACGGTCCAAAGCACGGAGTCGCTCAGGGTTCGCTGCCAGCTGGCCGGCTGGGTCAGGGGATCGGCACACGAGAGGTTCAGGCCGTCGGCCGAAAGGTGGAACGCCGGCCGGCCGGCGTATTCGATCAGGTGATCGCCGTCATGGCCGGGCTGCACGACGTAGCGGGCGCCACCTTCGAAGGTCGTCTGCCACAGCGGGTGGCCGGACGGACCCGACCAGCGTTCGAGCAGTTGGGGGGTTGAGACGGCGCGGATGTCGATCGTGGGCGCTCCGGGTGGCCGGCGGCGTCGAGGGATGCCAGGGAGCGCAAAATGCAGCTGGAGGCCGAGGCCGAGGGCTGCGTGCATCGCCGGCGCCTCGGGCGTCGTCTGGTGCTCAGCCGCCACGGTCAGTATTCGATCAGCGTCCCGCGAGCTCGGCAGAACCTGATCGCAGATGAGATCGCCAGAATCGAGAGGGGCATCAGCACGATCGCAAACGCGGCGAGCTTCGCCGTCGGCAGCCACGCCGAACCGGAGATCACGCCGTCAACGAGCTCGTGGCGCGCGAGTTCGAGCGCCGGTGTGAGCGGCTGCACATCGGAGATCCAGCGGATCCAGGTCGGCAGGATCGACACGGGGAAGAACGAGCCGCTGGCGAGCGCGAGTCCGCTGATCAGGAAGGTCGCGATGTTTCCCGCCTGCTTGACGATCATCACGGCGGCTGCGACCAGCAGCGTCAGTGGAAGGAACGCGAGCATCCCCAGCAGGATGACCGGAAGCACGAGCGGCACCGTGGGCCAGTGCACGGGCAGTCCGAACACTGCGGCGGCCTCGACGAAGATGATCGTCGCCGTGACCATCGCGACGATCATCGGGAAGAGCGACAGCGCCACGATCCCGCCGACCGGTCCGAACGGCGAGACGACCATGCGCTCGAACGTCCCCGATACGAGCTCGCTGCGCAGGTTGATGGGAACCGTCCGCACCGACGAGGTGAGCAGTTCCATCGTGGCGAGACCGACGACGACGTAGGCGAAATAGGCGTCGTGGCTTGGGAACGTGCGCGAGACCACCAGCCGCGAGACGTAGTAGAAGAGCGCCACCCCAAACAGCGTGGAGACCACCTGCGAGACGAAGCGCAGGCGATAGCTCAAGAACAGCTGAAAATCCCGGCGCAGGATGGCGACCGCCGCGGCACGATGGAGGCGAAAGCTATCCATCACTGACCAGTCGTCCCGCGGCGAGCCGCAGCCGGCGTTCGACTTCCATGCCCGGACCGTCGCCGCCCGGTGAACACCAGAGCGTCGATCCTCCGGCGCTGCGGTGCTCCTCGACCGCACCGATCAACACCGCGCAGCCTTCCTCGTCGAGGCTGTTGGCAGGCTCGTCGAGCAGGATCAGCGAGGGGCTGTGCAGGAAGGTCATTGCGATCCGCACGCGCTGGCGCTGCCCCATTGACATTCGATCCATCCGCCGACCGGCGAGTGCTCCCAGTGCGAAGCGTTCGATCGCCTTCTCGACACGCTCGCGCCGCACTTCGCGGGGCACGAAGGCGAGGCGAGCCCAGTAGTCGAGATGCTGGCGGACGTTCATGCGAGCGTAGAGGCCGGAGTTGCCTGCCGTGAGCAGGCCGATGCGCTGCTGGTAGGCACGGCGCGCGTCGCGCGATTCGAGGCCGCAAACGCTGACGCGGCCCGCATCGGGCTCGATGATCCCGGCCACGATCCGCAGCAGCGTCGTCTTGCCGACGCCGTTTTCGCCCGTGAGCCAGGCCAGCTGGCCGGCGCCAAGTTCGAGCTCGATGTCCCGCAGCACCGGCTCCGCCTGGCGTGGCCAGCGCTTCGTCACCGAGCTGACGAGCAGCACGGGAGCCTCTCGCCCGCCGACCTGGGGTGGCGTGGGTGCGAACTCGATTTGTTCAGATGCTCGGTTCACGTGCGATCGCGTCGTCGAGGCCTCGTACACCCCGGCGGCTGAGGCGTAAGCACGAATGCTCCGATCATCGTCAGCAACTATAGGTTCTGCCCCGCACGATCCCGGGTGAGTTTGGCCACCCTGCGGGCGCTCCGCGGCCGAGGGTGGCTGGCGGCGGCGCGCCGGCCCCGCCGCTCGCCGCACCGCGATCGGCCGTCAGTCGTGGAGCTGATCGTCCGGGGGTGGCAAAAACCACCCCTTAGGGTGGATGAATGCCCCGTGGTGAGGGCCCCCATCCGGCCCTACGGTGCTTAGCGATGACGCGATCACGCCGCCACCTGGCGCTGCTCTGGGGTTCCCTGGTTGCTCTCACAGCCGCCGTAGCGATCCTGGCTGCGTCGGCATCGGCTGCGGCGCCCAGCATCCAAGGCGTGTGGAGCTTCAACGGCGGCACGGTCATCGTCACTCCGGATGCATCCGGCCAGCTGGTCGGCACAGTGTCCTCGCCGACCACCTTCGCGAACTGCGTTCACCCCGCCGGCCAGGCGATGTGGACCGATCTGCAGGTGAGCGCAAACGGGATGTTCTCCGGCATGCACCAGTGGTACCACGGTTCGGGCGCGAGCTGCACGCCCGAATCCGAGCTGGGGCCAACGGCTTTTCGGGTTCTGACCGAGAGCGACGGATCCAGCGTGCTGCGGGTGTGCTTCAACCAGCCCGGCACGACGATGCCGAGCATCGCGCCCGACGGCACCCCGAGCAACGTGAACTACGGCTGCACCGACTCGACGCCGGTCGCGCCAGTTCCGACCGTGGCGCCCACCTTCAGCCAGACGATCACCCTGCCGCCGAACGGGGAGCAGACGGCCGGGACCGAGACCGTTTGTCGAAGCCTTCGGCACTTCGCGATCCACATCCGGGAGCCGAAGAACGACCCGTTCGTCAAGCTGACGGTCTACCTGAACAAGCGGGTTTTCAAGACTCTGCGCCACGGCCAGGAGATCACGGCTGTGATCAACCTGCGCGGGCTGCCCAAGGGCACCTACACCGTCAGGATCTGGGCCAGGACAGCGGCGGGCTTCATCGTTCGGGGCCATCGCACCTATCACACGTGCGTGCCCAAAGCGCCCAAGGGCTGAGCTGCTCCAACGGACGCGAACCGCGGTAGCACGCGGGATCGCCCGGCCCAGCGGCGAGCGCGCCTGATGGCATCCCCGACGGGCAGCGGCGATAGGTTGAGCGCGCAATGAGCGCCACCCCCCGACTTCTACGCGTGCTGCCGCTGTCGGCGGCGGTTGCGCTTGGAGCCTACGGCCTGCTCAGCGGCGGCGGG
>CAZABN010000134.1:0-4647 GCA_964483345.1 uncultured Solirubrobacteraceae bacterium | reverse complement strand
CCTTCGCGGTGTCGGGCAGGACGATGCCACTCGCGGTGGTCTCCTCCTCCTCGATCGCCCGCACGATCAGCCGATCGCCCAGGGGCTTGAGCTTCATCTTGAAACCTCCATTGAGTGTGGTGCTTCCGCGGCGCGCGCTCCCCTTGGGAGGCCGCCGATCGTTTTGGCACTCTCGTTGTGAGAGTGCCAGCCACCCCTGACAATACAGGCCGCATGGCCCAACTGTCAAGCTGAATTGGCACTCTCCGGCGTTGAGTGCCAGGATTTTCACAGGTGGGCTCCGCCCACGGGGGCGCTGTGGTCGCCAAGCCGGCCGTGGCGGCCGCGCCGGGCCTCAGTTCTGCGCGCCGCCGAAGCCCTTGATCGCCTCGGTCATGCCGGCCGGCTTGTCGATGATCTGCGAGAAGCGCACGACCGTGACGGTGTCGTCGAGCGTGACCGTGCGGCCGTAGATCTGCTCGAGGAAGTTGACGAGGTCCTCGTGGCGGCGGAACTCCGGGTTGTCGTGCTCGATGTCGCGCGGCGAGAGGTCGCGCAGGCGGGTGACCTCGACGGCGTCGATCACGGCGTCGAAGATCTTCTCGCGCGGCGAGTACTGGTAGCCGATCGTGACGAGCACGGCCTGGTTCTTGCGGTACTTGTGCGACTTGTCGCCGAGGCGGATGGTCGCGGTCTTGCGGCCGCGCTTGAGCTGGTCGGCGAAGATCGTCGAGTAGAAGTTCAGGACCTGCACGCGCTGGAGGCTATCGGTCCAGGCGGGTTTTAGACAGCACGCTCTGCACCATCTCGCGCTCGCCGGGGTAGGTGAGCGCCTTGACGGCCTCCTCCATCGCCATCCAGCGGGCGTCCTCGATCTCGTGGTCGTGGTCGTTCGGCGAGCCCGATCTGAACTCGAACAGGAAGAAGCGCACGCGCTTGCTGATCAGGCGGCCGCGGCGGCGGTAGTGGTAGTGGACGTCGCCGAGCGACTCGACCAGCTCGGCCTCGACGCCGCCCTCCTCACGGACCTCGCGGATCGCAGCCTGCTCGTCGGTCTCGTCGCCGTCGAGGTGGCCCTTCGGCAGCGCCAGCACCCGCGCGCCGTTGGCGGCGCGGCGCATCGGGACCACGACGAGCACGTCCTCGCCGTTGAGCACGACGCCGCCGGCGGAGCGCTCCTCGAGGGGGTGCGGCCGCCGCGGGCGCCCACCCCCGAGCGGCAGCGGCCCGGATCCGTTCTGGCGCTCGCTCATCGCCGGACCTCGCTGCGGGGCGCGCGCGCTCGCCGCTCGGCTGAAAGATCCCCGCACATGGACATATATTCCACTGCATCGCGCCGCGCGGCGTCGGCCGGCGGCGCCGGCGACGCTATCGTGGCCTGCGTGCGAACCCGAAACCGCGCCGCCGCGCTCGCGCTCGCCGCCACGGCGGTTGCCGCCCCCGCGGCCGTCGCCGCGGCGCCGCTGCCGCTCGCGTCCTCGCCGCTGCTCTGGGCGACGATCAACGTCTGCGCCACCGCGGCGCACCCCGGCGCGATCGGCATCCGCGGCTCGATGCCCGGCACCGGCGACGCCCACGAGCGCATGTTCATGCAGTTCGTCGTCGAGTACCGCGGCCCGTCGGGGCACTGGCACTACCTCCACGGCGGCGAGTCGGGGTACGTCGCCGTCGGCGCCGGCTCGGCGAGCTTCCGCCAGGCCGGCTGGGACTTCTCGCTCGCCCCCAGCTCGAGCGAGACCTACCACCTGCGCGGCGTCGTCGTGTTCGAATGGCGCCTGCGGGGACGCACGGTCGCACAGCAGGTGCGGGCGACCCGATCGGGGCACCCAGGCACGATCGGCGCCGACCCGGCCGGCTACAGCGCGGCGACCTGCACGATCCGAGGCGCCGCTGCCGCCCGCGCGTAGCGGCGCTCAGGCGAAGAGGCGCGGATCGTTGCTGATCACGCCGGTCACGCCGAGCGCGCGCAGGCGTTCGATCTCCGCGGCGTCGTCCACCGTCCAGGCGTAGACCTCGCCGGCCGCGCCGCTCACCGCGTCGACCAGTTCGGCGCCGACCACGCTCCAGTGAGCCACGACCGCGTCGATCGCGCCGGCGCGGATCCGCGCGGCGGCCCGGCGCGGCAGCAGCCGCCGGTAGAGGCGCCCGAGCGTGGGTGTCAGCAGCGGCGTGCCGGTGATCCCCGGGATCTCCGGCACCGTCCAGCCGATCGCCAGCCCGGGCTCGAGCGCGCGCAGGCGTTCGAGCACGCTCCAGCGCCCGGTGCTGATGAAGGCGCGCGCCGTACTCGCCGAGCTCGCCAGCGCGGCCAGCACCCGCTCTTCGCTGCCGGCGCTCTTGAGGTCGAGCTGCAGGCGGATCGCCGCAAACGCCGGCGTGGCGAGGTGCTCGAGCGCGGCCGCGAGCGTCAGCGGGTCGTGCTCGTCGAGCGCGCCCGGGTCGTGCGCGACGTAGAGCTGCTCGTGTCCGCCCACGGCCAGCACGTCGAACTCGATCATGTCGACGCCCGCCGCGAGCGCCGCATCGAAGCTCGCGAGCGTGTTGCCCGGCGCGAGCGCCGCCGCCCCCTTGTGGCCGACGCGGATCAGCGCTGGCATCCCGGGCACCAGTAGGTCGTGCGGTTGCCGTCGCCCTGGCGCGCACAGCGGATCCGTTCGCCGCAGCGCGGGCAGGCCGCCCCCTCGCGCCCGTAGACGGCCCGCGGGCGCGCCTCGTAGCCGTCGCGGGCCGATTGCGCCATGTGCTCGCGGGCGAAGCGGACGGCGGCGAGCACCGTCTCGTCGCCGGTCCGCGCGAGCGCCTTCCAAGGGTCGGCGGCGGCGGCGAAACACGATTCCGACTTCCAGATGTTGCCGATCCCCGCGATCGTGCGCTGGTCGAGCAGCGCGTCTCCCAGCGCCCGCGTCGGGTCATCCTCACGCACGCGGCGGATCAGCAGCGCCTCGTCGAATTGCTCGCCGATCACGTCCTGCCCGAGCTCGCGCAGGCGCGGATCCAGCCGGCAGCGCGCCTGCGTGACCAGTTCGAGCAGCGGCCCGTCGAACTGCACGACCTCGGCCGCCTGCGCGCGCAGCACGAGCCACGCGCGGCGCTCCGCGCGCCGCCAGCGCTCGCCTGCCGCGTGCACGTCCCACGCCCCCGTCATCCGCAGATGCGAGTGCAGCACGAGCCCCCCCTCGAAGTGCATCAGCAGGTGCTTGCCGCGCGCCTGCACCGCGGCGACCTGGCGCCCCGCGAGCCGCTGGGGCCAGCGATCGCGCTCGTGGCGGCGCTGCGGCGTGCGGATCTCCTCAGGCACACGCCCCTCCAGCACCGGCCGCATCCGGTTCGCCGCGTAATGGATCGTGTCGCCCTCCGGCATCGCGCTGACTCGCCCCTCCGCGTCCTAGGCGCTGAGCGTCAACCGCCGCGGCCCGCTGCGGAAGCCGAGCTCGACCAGCAGCGACTCGGCCGGCCCGCCGAGCACGGGCTCGCCGTCGACTCGCTCGAGCTCGAGCTTGCGAATCCGCCCGCCGCGCACGGCGTCCGCGAGTGCGCTCAGTGCGACGCGCAGCGGCTCGCCGCTGACGAAGGTCTGCAGGCCGCGGCCGCCCGCCTCGACGTAGCAGGCGACGTCGGCGCCGACCAGCACGACGTGCGCGCCCGCGACGCGGGCGGGCCGGCGACCCTCGGCGCGGGCGCCCTCGGCGGAGCCCTTCGCCCCGGGCCACGGCAGCGCGGCGCCGAACGGCTGCGCCGGATCGCTCGCGGCCAGTACGAGCGGCGGAGCGTCCTCGAGGTCGCGCTGCGCGCGCAGGCGCTCGACCGCGCCGGGCAGCGCGAACTGCGCGCCGCCGAGACCCTCGATGAAGTAGCCGCGCCGGCAGACGCCGAGCGTCTCGAGTCCGGCGAGCGAGTCGTAGAGCGCCGCGAACCCGCCCGCGACGCCCTCGGCGAGGACCAGTTCGCGGGTCAGGATGCCGTAGCGCTCGAGCAGCAGTTCAGCCAGCGTGCGCCGGCGCGCGACCGGGTCCGCGAGCGGCTCGAACAGCGGTGCGACGAGCGTCCAGCGACCCTGCACACCGGCGCGGGTCTGCGCGCGCGAGGCGCGCACGGCGGGCGCGAAGCGCCGGCCGGAGGAGCGCGGGTTGGCCCGCTGCGGTGCCGAGCGTGCCAGGGCGAGTCGCGGCGCGCGCAGCGGAGCCCACGCGTCGTTGGTGATCTCGCCCGCCCAGACGAGGTCCCAGAGCGCCTCCTGCAGCGCCTCGACCGGGGCGTCGATCTCGGCCGCCAGGTCGCCGAAGAAGCAGGGCGCGGCGCGCAGGCGCTCGCGGATCAGTTCGTGCTCGCGCTCGGCCGGCGCCTCGAGCTTCGCCGCCGCGGCGGGCGGGCCGATCGCCGGCGCATCGTCGCGGAAGTAGAGCGCTACGCGGCCCGAGCGGCGCGCGATCGCTCCCGCGCCGACCCACACGACCTCACCGGCCGCGCAGAGCTGGTCGAGCCAGCTCGTCGAGTAGGCGCCGACGCGCCGCGGCAAAACCGCGCGCTCCCACAGCTCCGCCGGCAGCGCCAGCCCCTGCAGCGGGACGAGGATCTCGCGCAGGCGCTCGACCCCCGCGCCGGCCGCCGCGTGACGGTCGACGCCCTGCCAGGACGGCAGGAAGACCGCCAGCGCGCGGCGTTCGGCCG
>CAZABN010000133.1:0-4702 GCA_964483345.1 uncultured Solirubrobacteraceae bacterium | reverse complement strand
CACCGCTCACCGACACGTCACCTCCCGCTCGCTGCCAGCACCCTAGACGACGCGACCACCCGCTCGTGCGAGCGAACCTACGCCCCCCGTCGGAACGACGGGCTAAGCTTTGTTTCCAGTTCGTCCGATGACAAGGACGGCAGGTAGTGATCGCGCTGGCGGTGTCGCCCCCGACCCCTTGACAGTTCGGTCGTCGGGCCCGCCCCCCACACTTGCACGCTCTCGCTGAACTAATCCATCGCCGCGCGCGGCTCGTGCTCGCGTTGACCGTCGTGCTGACGGTCGCCGCCGGCGTGGTCGGCTCGGGGGTGGTTCGGTCGTTGAGCGACGGCGGGAGCTCCGACCCCAACGCCCCGAGCGCGATCGCGGAGCGCCAGATCACCGCTGCGACGGGAGTGTCGACCGAGCCGGGCCTGCTCGTTCTCGTGCGCACACCGGGAGCGGTCGCGGCAGCGCCGGGGCGCGAGCTGGTGGCGCGCGTGGTGCGCGAGATCCGCTCGCAGGCCGCGGTGTCGCGAGTCGTGAGCATCCTCAACACGCCGCGCCCTGCGGTTCTGCTCTCACGCGACGCCCGCTCAACGGTGGTGCTGGGCTTCTTCGGCACGCGCGGCACGGGTAACGCGGCAACGGCCGCCGCCGAGCGGGTCAAGCGGGACCTCAGCGGCGTCCCCGGCGTCACCGTCGGCGGCAGCCAGCTCACCTTCAGCCAGCTCGACGACGCGATCGCCTCACAGCTGCCGCAGGTCGAACTGATCGCCTTCTCGATCCTCCTGCTGCTCTCGCTGATCGCCTTCCGGGGCCTGGTCGCCGCGGCGCTGCCGCTGATGGTCGGCGCGATCGCCGTCGCCGGGAGCCTGCTGATCATGCGTGCGCTCTCGCAGGTGACATCGCTCTCGGTCTACTCGCTCAACCTCGTCACCGGACTCGGGCTGGGGTTGGCGATCGACTATTCGCTGTTCATCGTCTACCGCTACCGCGAGGAGCTCGCCCGCTGCGGGCACTGCTCCGAAGCGCTCGAACGGACCCTCGGAACGGCGGGCCGCACGGTCGTGTTCTCGTCGCTGACGGTGTCGGTCGCGTTGCTGTCGCTGCTCGTCTTCCCCCAGCAGATGCTCTCGTCGATGGGGATCGCAGCGGCGATCGTGACGATCTTCGCCGCCACGGCGGCGCTGATCCCGCTCGGCGCAGTGCTTACGCTGCTCGGGCCGCGCATCAACGCGCTCGCGCCGGCACGCCTGCAGCGCGCACGAAAGCGCGCCGAAGGACCCGTCGACGAGGGTCACTGGTATCGGCTCGCGATGCGCGTGATGCGCCGCCCGGCGCTGGTCGCGGGGGCCTGCGCGGTGTGCCTGCTGCTGGTCGGACTCCCGGCGCTGCACCTGCACCTCGGGTCCACCGACTCGCGTGTGCTGCCCGCGGGCTCGAGCGCCCGTGTCGTCGACGCCCGGCTCGCGAGCCAGTTCGCAGCCGACGATGTCAACCCGGTCGTGGCGCTCGTGCACGCACCGGACAGCGCGGCAACGGCGATGAGCGACTACCGCGCACAGCTCGCGCGCCTGCCCGGGGTCGCGACGACGCAGCCACCGGCGCTGATCGCCAACGGGCTCTGGAGCATCGACGTACTGGCCTCGCATCCGCCGCTCAGCACACGGTCGCAGACCCTGATCGGCGAGATCCACGCCGTGCCGGCGGTCTACCCGGTCGCGCTCGCGGGCGTCGCCGCGGAGCAGTACGACCAGGCGATCAGCCTGCGCACGCACATGCTGCTGGCGCTGCTGATCCTCGCCGCGACGACACTTGTGGTGCTGTTCCGGATGACCGGGTCGGTCGTGCTCGCGATCAAGTCGCTGATCATGAACCTGCTGACGCTCAGCGGCGCCTTCGGCATCCTCGTGCTGGTGTTCCAGGACGGCCGCTTCCAGAGCCTGCTCGGCTACACCTCCACGGGCTCGCTCGAACAGACCAACATGATCATCCTGTTCATCATCGCCTTCGGCCTGTCGACCGACTATGGCGTGTTCCTGCTGGCGCGGATCAAGGAGACGCACGACACCGGCGCGTCCGACCGGGTCGCGGTCGCCACGGGCCTCGAGCGCAGCGGACGCGTGGTCAGCGCCGCAGCGCTGCTGTTCTGCGCCGCGGTCGGCTCGCTCGCCGCCTCAAGCGTCGCCTCGCTGAAGGAGTTCGGCGTCGGCGCGGCGCTGGCGGTGATCATCGACTCGACGATCGTGCGAGCGCTGCTCGTCCCGTCGCTGATGGCGCTGCTCGGGCGCGCCAACTGGTGGGCTCCGCGGCGGCTGCGGCCGTTCGGCAGCCGCGCCTGGATCCACCCCGCCGACGTGGTGCGCCGGCGGATCGCCGCCGAGCACGCGGCGGCGGCGCTCCCGCCGCGGGTCTGAACGGGGCGCCGGGTACGCTTTCGCGGGTGAGCGTTCCCCCCGCCGTGATCCTGTCGAAGTCGCAGCTGGCGACGCTCGCGCAGCAAGGGGAGGAGCGCGTCGCCGCGGTCGGCGACGTTCTGTACCGGGTCGGCGACGCGCGCTACCCGTTCATCGCGATCCTGGAGGGGGAGGCGGCGATCCTGGACGCGGCGGGACGCGAGATCATTCGCCACGGCCCGTCCGGGTTCCTGGGCGAGCTGAACCTGCTGTCGGGACAGACGGTGTTCGTGACGGCGGTCGTCACTGCGCCGATGCGCTACATCGCCGTCGATCGCGATCAGCTGCGACCGTTGCTGTTCGAGGACGGACCGCTCGCGGACCTGCTCCTGTCGACCTTCATCTTGCGCCGCGAGGCACTCCAGCAGCAGGGCGTCGGGATGGAGGTCGTGGGTCCGCACTCTTCGGAGTCGACGCGCCAGATCGTGGCGTTCGCACAGCGCAACCGCCTGCCGTACACGTGGCGTGATCCCGAGCACTCCGACGATCCGGTGGCCGCGGCGTTGATCGGCGCACTCGATCCCGGGGAGGTTCCGCTCGTTACCCTGCCGGGCGGCACGGAGCTGCGAAACCCGTCGGTCGGCGAGCTCTCCCGGGCGCTCGGAATCGGGCTCGTGCTCGCCGCGCGTGAGGAGGTCGACCTCGTCGTGATCGGCGGCGGTCCGGCCGGCCTGGGCGCGGCGGTGTACGCGGCGTCGGAGGGCCTGGCGACGCTGGTGGTGGAGGGCACGGCGCTCGGGGGACAGGCGGGCACCTCGAGACGGATCGAGAACTACCTCGGCTTCCCGGCCGGGATCAGCGGCTCGGAGCTCACCAGCCGCGCGGTCACACAGGCGCGCAAGTTCGGCGCGCGCACCGCCACCCCCTACCGCGCCGTCTCGCTGCAGCCCGGCGTCGACCGCCACATCGTGCACCTGGAGGGCGATCATGAGATCGCCGCCCGGGCCGTGCTGCTCGCGACGGGCGCCGACTACCGCCGGCTGCCGGTCGCCGACCTCGAGGACTACGAGGGCGTCAGCGTCTTCTACGCCGCGGGTCCGACCGAGGCCCAGCGCTGCGCCGCCACCCGCGTGGGCGTGGTGGGCGGCGGCAACTCGGCCGGACAGGCGGCGGTCTGGCTGGCCCGCGGCGGTGCGCTCGTGACGCTGCTGCATCGCCGCGCGGACGTGCGCGAGACGATGTCCGACTACCTCGTGCTCGAACTCGAGCGCTACGGCGTGGCCGTACGCGACCGCAGCGAGATCGCGGAGCTGCAGGGAAGCGACGGGGAGCTCGAGGCTGTCGTATTGCGCGACGGCGAACAGCTGCCGTTCTCCTTCCTCTTCCTCTTCCTCGGCGCGAGCCCATGCACGGACTGGCTGGGCGAAACCGTCGCGTGTGACGACAACGGCTTCGTGCTGACCGGAGCGAGCGCCGGGGCCGACAACCTGCTCGAGACGAACGTGCCCGGGATCTACGCCGCGGGCGACGTGCGGTCAGGCTCGACGAAGCGCTGCGTCACCGCCGTCGGCGAGGGCGCGATGGTCGTGCGCTTCGTCCATGAACGTTTGTCAGGCGTGGCTGCGTAGAGCGTGGCGGGCTGCGTGGGCGGGGAGTGATGACGCGCGCGCGATCGGGAGCGGTCACGCGATTGCTGGCCGGCTGCGCTACTCAGCGGCGGCGACGACCGCGTCGGCAACCTCGCGCGGGGCGAGCGTGCCGTCAACGATGATCGCGCCGAGCCGGCGATAGGCCGATCGAACTGATCCCCACTTAGACGCGGCGGACGCGGCGGGCGCCGCGAGGCAAGAGACGTCTGCCCCGAGTCGCGCTGTTCTTCGTCAGGGCGGGAGCGCCCGCCGTCGGCCGCGGCTCGCCCTGTGCCCGCCTTCCTCCGGCGCGCGAAAGCGCCGGAAGACAAATGTCAGGGCGAACGCTTGACAAGTGTACGGCGTACACCTATAGTGCCGCGCAGAGTGTACGCCGTACACCAAACGAAAGGCATGGCAATGAACCCCGACGCGCCGTATCCCGTCCAGTACTCGGTCGACTACCCCGACCACCCGCTCAACCGCCTGAGCACGTTCTTTCGCCTGTTGCTGGTCATCCCGATCGCGATCGTGATCGCCCTGATCGAGGGCGGCGGATACGCCTACGGCGGCGGCAGGGCTGCCGGGGCCGTTGGCGCTGCCGGCCTGGTCGTGGCGCCCACGCTGCTGTTGATCGTGTTCCGGCAGAAGTACCCGCGCTGGTGGTTTGACTGGAACCTCGAGCTGATGCGGTTC
>CAZABN010000132.1:0-4708 GCA_964483345.1 uncultured Solirubrobacteraceae bacterium | reverse complement strand
CCGTTGAAGTAGTTGACCCACGGCACTCCGGGGTCGTCGTAGTGGCTGCCGTCGACGTTGGTGCCGATCATCGTCGTGGCGACGTAGCGCACATAGATCGGAAAGATCCCCTGCTGCGTGGCCGCGCCGGGGACGCCGGTGTTCGTCGGGCTGGTGAGTGCGATCCGGTTGTTCTCGTGAACCTCGAGCGTCTCGGGGATCGTTTCGGTGACGGTCACCCAGGTGTAGGGGCGCGGATTCTTCTTCGCGAGCGTCTCGTCCGCCAGCAGTTCGGTCCACAGCTGCTGCGTCGGAGTCGTGCTGAGCGGCAGCCCGTGATCCTCCTCGAAGACCTCCATCGCGCCGGTGGTGGTCGGGTCGACCTGGCCCATCGTCAGCGGCGGCGCGGCACGGACGTTCGCGCGCAGGATCCCGTCGGGCAGGTCGAACGCGCGTCGTGCGGCCGCCACGCGGGTCAGGCGCCCGACGCGCGACGCGCCGACGAAGCCATGCAGCGCGTACGGCAGATAGTTGAGGCGAGCAAGCGCCTCCTGCACCGCCGTGATCCCGGGGCAGGCGACGGTGAACGAGACGGTCCGGGCGTGGCCGAGCTTGCGGTGACCGGCGGCGACGGTCGCCGCAGGGATCGTCAGCTTGTAGGTGGCGCAGGGTTCGAGCGTCGACACCGGGCGGAAGAACTCGTAGTCGCCGATGTCGGTCCACCTGCCGGCCGTGTACGGCGTGAGCCGAGGCCGCGGCGTGCCCGCGGCGGGGTCGCCGTTGAGGCGGATCGCGACGCCGCGCGTGCCGTCGGTGACGCCGCCGATCGGCAGATGCGTGAGCGTCGTGCGCCTCGCGCTCCGTGAGAGCACGGCCGCCGGCGCACCCGGGTTCGCGCCGGCGTGGCTCGCCGCCGGGGCGCGCACGGTCGCCGCGTCGGCGCTGTGGGGGCGCAGCGCCCCGGACGCACTCGCCACGAGCACCGCGGCGGCGCCCGCGAGCACGGCGGTGCCGACGGCGGCCGAAACCGTCATCCGGCGGCCCGTGCCATGCCAGTTCGAACTCATCTGCCGCTCACGGTCCCATCTCCTTAGGCGAATCGACGGGTCATGTTAGTGAGCCGTCGGCCGCTGTTGTGGCGCTGGCGTTGCACGGGCGGGTATCGGGCGGGGAACCTGGGGGCGCGGTCAGTGTTCCGCGGCGAGCTGCGCGGTACGGCTCGAGCAGTCGTAGAGGATGAGGTTCCAGCCGCCACGCGCGTACACCTCGTCCGGATGGCCGGGCGTGCCGATGTTCTGCGGGCTGCGCCAGCGCGGCGCCGGGATCTCGGTGCAGGCGTGCGCGACCGCCGTCGATGCCGCGTTGCCGCCGTTTCTCGCGTAGCCGCCGCCGAGCGCCACGAACCGCGTCTCACCGCGCCGGACGAGTTGCGCGAGCTGGCTGGGCGTGAGCACCGGATCGATTGTCCCGTAACCGCCGAGCGCCGCCACGCGGCCACCGAGCAGGGTCAGCGGCGCCGCCGTCGTGGCGCCCTGCGTCAGCACATCCCAGCGGGGGTCCGGCGGCTGGTGAGCGCGAACGTAGACGAGCAGCTGACGGTAGATCGGGATCTGGTCGGTCGGGATGCCGAGTGCCTCGGTGTCGTCCTCGATGTAGGGCCCGGCGGTCGGGAAGGTGCCGTTGACGGGGACCTGCCAGGTCGTCGCGGAGTAGATCGCCGGCACGATTAGCAGCATCCCGAGACCAACCGCGATCGCCGTGCGCGCCACCCGCGGGTGCCAGAACATCATCACTACGGCGCCGCCGACGACGCCTACCAGGACCGGCCAGAACCAGTGCAGGTAGTCGTATTCGCGCCGCAGCAGCATCAGCGTCACGGCGACGGTGGCAACCATCCCCGCGGCGGGCAGGATCTGGTTGAGCCGGCGTCTGCGAAGCGCGCCGAAGGCGCCGGCGCCGGCGCCCACCATCGCCGCCGTCCCGGGCCCCAGCGCGGAGACGTAGTAGGGGTGCACGATCCCCGACGACGCGCTCAGCACGACCGCTTCTGCGGCGAACCAGCCGCCCATCACGAACAGCAGCGCGAGCTTCGGGTTGCGCCGCCCGCCGCCGCGCACCGCGACGGCGATCCCCAGCAGACCGGCGAGCGCGTACGCCAGCAGCCACGCGCATTGATCACCGTCCGGGAGGTCGAACAGGCGCAGCGGGCCGGGCGCTCCGCTGGACGAGATCGCGCCGGCCAGCCTCAGGCTTCCCGGCGCCTGCACGATCACGACGTTTGGCGTCGGCGCGTTGCGCTCGCCGAGCACCCGGCCGAATCCGTTGTGCCCGAAGCTCAGCGACAGTTCCGAGTTGTCGACGGTGCCGCCGACATAGGGTCGCTGCGATGCCGGCGTCAGATCGACCGCGACCAGCCACACCAGCGAGGTGACCGCGAGCACCGCGGTCGCGCCGGCGAGCAGCCGGGTCCTTCGCGCGAGAGAGCCGGGGGCGCAGACCATCCAACCGACCGCGAGGCCGGGCAGCACCAGGTACGCCGCCAGCGTCTTCGTGTTGAACGCGAGCCCTACCAGCACCGCGGTCACGACCAGCCATCGCCACCTCCCCGTCTCGATCGCACGCAGGCCCGCCAGGCAGGAGAGCGTCATCAGCGCGATCAGGAGCGCGTCGAGGTTGTTGTCGCGGCCGGACGCCACGAACGAGGGAAACACCGCGAGCGCCGCCGCGGCCGCGACACCGGGCCACACGCCGAACCGCGGCGCGACGATCAGGTACACGGCGGCGACCGCGGCGATCGCGCAGAACGCCTCCGGGAGCAGCATGCTGAGCGGGTGGAAGCCGAAGATCGCGGCGCTGACGGTCTGCAGCCAGAGCCCGAGCGGAGGCTTGTCGACGCTCACCAACCCGCCGGGGTCCGAGGATACGAAGAAGAAGTTGTGCAGCGAGCCGAGCATCGACTTGACCGCGGCCGAGTAGTACGTGTTGGCCCAGCCGTTCTGGCCGAGGCGGTAGCACTCGAGCAACGCCGAGAAGGCGAGCACGAGCGCGAGCGCGACGCGGTGCGGTCGTAGTCGGGTCATTGGGCGGCGTGCGTCGTCCGGTCGCCGACCCTAGAGGGCGCTGCTTCGGCGCTCCCGCGTCAGGCGACCGGGTACTCCCACGCTCCGGCTGTGAGCAGGAACTCCGACGAGACGATAGCGTCGCGCGGCAGCACCCCGTACTCCAGCAGGACCGATTGCAGCGTCGCCGCGACGACCATCGCCGCGAGGTAGTCCTGGTCGGCCCGCCAGCCGCTCGCCGCGGCGATCAGCGGCATCGAGTCGCCGTCCGGGCCGATCTGACCGAAGAGATGGCTGCCGTAGCTGCGCGTCGCACCGTCGAACTTGCGTCGCGCCACGATCGCCTCGTAGGAGTCGACGCCGGTGCGAACGCATTCGAACGCCTTCAGCCGCGTGATGTCCTTCTTCGAGTACCCGATCGACTCGATCACGTCCTTGGTGCCGGCCGAGCCATGGTCGGCGATCAGCCGGCTCTCCATGTGCTCGATCACCGCCCGCGCATCCTCGGCGTCGGGGAGCGCCCCGTCGGCGCCGGCGCTGAAGATCGCGAGATGTAGCTCGCCGACCGGCCAGTCCGCACGCAGGTCCAGCACGTTACGCGCCGCGGCCTCGGCGAGAACCAGAGCATGCACCGCCGCGGCGGGATCGATCGCGAACTGCTCGGCACGGTCGGACATTGAGCGCTCGCGACCCATCTTAGGCGAGTTCCCGGCGCGATCGCGGGAGATCGCCGGCCGGTCCCGCCGCGTCGCGCCGCGGTCGCCGCACGAGCGCTGCGGGGCCACACGCAGGTCGAACACACGTCGGTTTTGGCCGCGAGCCCTCGCCGCGGCGGTTTGGCGTGCTTTGACGCCGGCCGGGTAAGTTCGCCATAGTGATGGAGTGCTTGAAGACGGGCGACCCTCCACGCACGCGCAGTTTCGCCCGGGGGATCGGCGAAAGCGGCGCCGCGTGCCCCTGCTCTGGAGAGCCTGCCTGCTCACGGTGAGCGCCGTCCTCGCGGGCGCGGTCGCGATCGCGCTCGTGACGGGACCCGCCGGCGACCGTCCAGGACTCGAGCGCGGAGGCGCCGCCACGACCGCTCCACAGCTCGCGCGCGCGGGCGCCGCCGCAACGGCGAAAAGCGCCGTCAGGGCTGGAGATCAGGCGCAACAGGGCAGGGTTCTGACCACCGTCCAGCGCCCGGCCGCGTCCAGCTCGATCGAACATTCGTCCAGGGGGAATCGCGCAGGATCGGCCCCCGCCCCGCGCTCGCCGCTGCTGCTCGCCGCCGACGATCTGCCACCCCTCACCGGCCGCATCAAGACGCCGCAGCAGGGGTTGCGCGCCGGACCGCTGGTGCTGTTCGGGAGTGAGGATCCGACGATCACGGTGCAGATCTTCGGCAACGGCAGCGTGACCCTGACGGACACGACCACCGAAGCGACGTGCACCGCGTCGTCAACCGGATCGACCTGCAACCTCGACGTCGCCGCCGCTGACGGCATCACGGTCCTGGCGACTCCAAACGGCCACCCCCAGTCCATCACGTGGTCGGGGTCGGCAACGTCGTGCACGGGCGGCAACGTAATGACGGGGAGCTATACCGACGACACATGCACCTATAGCGCCGGCGGTGACGAGACCGACATCGTGAGCCTGACGGACACCATCGCGGTCACGCCCGGCTC